>CAMJZA010000001.1 GCA_946410085.1 uncultured Treponema sp.
ACAATGCGTTCATGCAGCAGCAGCTTGATCAGCGTATCGAAAAGTTCGGCGGTGAGCGGAGCGAATGAACCTTCCGGCTGGGCGGTCCGGCAGGGATGGCAAGAACAGGGCTTCATTGAAAAAAGTCTGCCCCCGTGCTAGAATAGTCACATGGCGAACATGCGAAAGCTGCCGGTCGGCATACAGGACTTTGAAACTATCCGCACGGAAGACTACGTCTACGTTGACAAGACGGCCCTCATCTACGAGTTCGTCCAGAGGGGCATGCCCTATTTCCTGAGCCGGCCGCGCAGGTTCGGCAAGAGCCTGCTCGTGTCGACGCTGGAAGCCTACTTCACGGGAAGAAAAGAGCTGTTCGAGGGGCTCGCCATCTCCGGACTGGAGAAGGAGTGGGCGGAGCATCCGGTACTCCACTTTGACTTCAACGGGCAGAACTACTCGGACCCGGAGGGCCTGAACCTGATGATAGACGCGCACCTCAGGAAGTGGGAGGAGCGCTACGGCATAGAAAAGAAGAGTCCTTCCCCGGGGCTGCGGCTCGCCGACATCATAGACGGGGCCTGCCGCCAGAGCGGGCGGAAGGTCGTCGTGCTGGTGGACGAGTACGACAAGCCCCTTCTTGAGACGATGGTGCTGAGCGATGAGCAGATAGAGGCGAACAGGGCCGTCTTCAAGGGGATGTTCGGACAGCTCAAGAATCTTGACGGCAAGCTCCGCTTCGTCCTGTTTACCGGCGTGACGAAGTTTTCCAAGGTGAGCATTTTCAGCGACCTGAACCAGCTGCAGGACATCTCGATGGACGAGGCCTTCGATGACATCTGCGGTATCACGCAGGAGGAACTGGAGAAGGACTTCTCGCCGGAAATCGATGCGATGGCGCAAAAAAACAGCATGACGCGGGAAGCCTGCCTTGCCCGGCTCAAACAGCTCTATGACGGCTACCATTTTTCCAAGGACTCCCCGGATATCTACAACCCCTTCAGCCTGCTGAATGCGTTCAGCAGGAAGGACTTTGGCAAGTACTGGTTCGGAACGGGAACGCCCACCTTCCTCGTCAAGCGGCTCAAGGAGATGAACTTCAATCCGCGCAGTTTCAGCGACGGCAGCCTATACAGCTCGGAGGATGCAATCTCCGACTACCGGCCCGACAACCCGGACATCGTGCCCCTCCTCTACCAGTCTGGATACCTTACCATCAAGGCGTATGACGGCAGGCGCAGGCGGCTCACGCTGGGCTACCCCAACGACGAGGTGAAGTACGGCTTCACGGAAAGTCTGGCCCCCGTATACCTGCACAGCCAGAATGGCAGGACGGGCGCGGACATATTCGCTATAGACGATGCCGTCGAGGATGGCGACACGGATTTGCTCAGAGACCAGTTCACGGCCCTCTTCGCACGGCTTCCCTATGCCAATAGCGCTGCCGATGACGCGATGCTGGAGCGGGACTTCCAGAACGTCGTCTATCTGACCTTCCTCCTGCTCGGCCAGTTCGTGCAGGTGGAACAGCATACCGCGAAGGGGCGCGCCGACTGCATCGTGGAGACGGACAGCTACGTGTACCTGTTTGAGTTCAAGCGGGACGGGAGCGCGGACGAGGCCCTGGCCCAGATAGACTCGCAGGGCTATGCAAAGCCCTATGCCGCCGACAGCCGGACACTCGTCAGGGTCGGCGCGGTGTTCTCAAGCGAACAGAAGAACATCAGCGAGTGGAAGGTGCTCGGCAGGTAACGCCGGCGTCCGGCCGGAAAACGGCTGACTTTTGCAGCTGTCTCGGCGGGTCCGTCTCAGCTGTCGTGCCGGAAAAGCAGGCCTCGTTCTGCATGACCCGGCCGTTGCATGTCCTGCCCTCCGTCCTGCGGCAGTTTTTTTGCCTCCGCTCCGCTCATTTTTTTGTCCGCGTTCCGGCCGTTTCCTGCTTTTTTTTGCAGATTTAAAAAAAATTCGTGAAAATTCGTAAAAATTCCCGAAATTTCCCCCTTACGCACTAAAATTCTGTGCGTTGTACTCTATTTTTGCCTGAGAAAGGAATATATACTGCACATACTTTTATGAAAAAAGGTCTGTTGAGGGGAGTCCGGAAAACGCCTGCGGCGGGGTCCGGGAGCTGCCCTTGGAACAGTTAAAAAAGTATGAAACTGATGTGGAATTGTTCTGGAGAGAGCATTGTTTCTTTACGCGCGGGAGCACGGGCGCCGCGCCGTCCGCCCCGCAGGGCCGCCGTGCGCAGCCGTATCCTGTGTGCCGCCCTCTGCGGCATGCTGTGCGGTGCGGGGGGAGTCCTCGCGGCAGAACCGCAGCTTGTCGCGCAGACCGCTGCGCCCGTTGCGGACCTTGCCTGGACGGATGACGGTGCGGCATTTGCCGTGGGCGGGGCGGACGGCGTGAGCATCCGCGATGCGGCTGCCGGCAGCGTGCGCGTAGCGCTGCCGGTGGGCGGCGCCCGTGCCCTTGCGTTTGCCAGAGAGGCGGGTAGCGGGGGGAAGCTCTTTGTGACCCTCTCTGACGGGGGCGAGCTGTCGCTCTGGAACTTCCAGGAGGGAACGGCCCTCCCGGCGGACATCGCCTTTGCTGCGGACCCCGCTGGCAGCGGCACGGGGACAGCTACCGGCGCGGCTGCCGGGACCGGTCAGACTTTTGACGGCCGGTCTTTTGACGGCGGCACGTCCGCTACCGGCACTGCCGGGACAGAAGCCGGCAGCGGTGCGGTCCCTGCCGGAGACACGCTCCGCTACACGGCCTGCGCCTTCAGCCGGAACAGCGACTACATCGCCGCCGGAACGGAAGACGGGAGCCTGCGCATCTTCTTTAAGCTCCGCTTTGCCCGGCAGTTCCTCATGAAGGAAGCGGGCGGCCAGACCGGAAAGATTACGGCCCTGACATTCAGCCCCGACAGCCGCCTGCTTGCGTCTGCCTCCGAGGACGGGACGGCCCTGCTTATGAGCCTGCCTTCCGCAACGGTCGTGGCGCGCCTGCCCTTCTACGCACCCCAGGCCGACAGGCCCCTCGCCTTTGCTCCCGACGGAACGCTTGCGGCAGTCCTGGACGCGCGGAGCGTCGCCTTTTACGGGACGGACGGCATGCAGTGCGGCAGCCTGATCGTGGACGGCGACATAGAAGCCGTCAGCTTCTGGACGGACAGCGGAACGCTTGCGGTTCAGACGACGGACGGAATGCTTTCCCTGTATGCCGTTGCGACGGGGGACTGCATTGCTTCCATACCGCCCGTCTCCGATTCGCTGCTGAACTCCTTTGCGTTCAGCGATGACGGTTCCTCCCTGCTGCAGGGCTATGAAAACGGCGCCGTCTACCGTCTGGCAGTCGCAGACTACCTGTTTCCTCCGGCAGAAACGCCGACGGCCGTTGGCCCGGCCGTGCCGGAAAAAAAACCGCAGTCCCCGCAGGCCCCTGTCCTCGCAGACGCCGCACCGATCGGGCAAACAGCCGGGCAAACAGCCGATGTTCCCGTCGTACCCGCAGCCCCAGCCCTGATGCCGCCTGCTGCGGCGCCGTTCGGACCGGCTGCGACGGCCGTTGGCCCGGCCGTGCCGGAAAAAGAACCGCAGTCCCCGCAGGCCCCTGTCCTCGCAGACGCCGCACCGGCCGTTGGTCCGGGAGCAACGGCAATCGTGATTCCTTCGGGAGCACCGGTGACCATCCATGTGGGCAGTCCGGCGGAATCTGATGCCGTGCCTCAGGAAAGCGCCGCAGTGTTCCGCGATGCGGCGGACGCCGGACCGGACACCGCAGAAGCGCCCTCTGTCACGGCTGACAGCGGCCTGAAAGCCGCCGCCGGAGATACGCCGGACCGGACGGAAAAAAAGTCCTTCCGGGGAGACTATGTTTCCGTGGGACGGGATTCCCTTTCCGTCTATGCGGGCGGCAGCCTCCTGCATGAGCCCTACAGTGCGGCGTTCGATCTGGGAGCCGCCTACAGAGTCGGTTCCCTCCTGCCGCCCTTCTACGTGGGGGCTGCCCTTGAAGGGCAGCTCGGCGCCTGCTTTGACCGGGACAAGTTCCCCCATACGTACACCTGGGATGGAGATGAGCTTGCGCCGCCGAAGACGCAGGCTGTCTCCCTGTATGTGCCGGCCGGCGTTCAGTTTTCCGTAGGGGATCCGTCGTTCCTCATATTTACGGAGCTGCATGTGGGAATACGGGAGCTCATGCTCTGGCAGACCTGCGGGGACGGCATGCTCCGTTCAGCCCCCCATTTTGTTCCCCTGGGAGGCCTGTATACGGGCATGCTCTTTCACGGATTCATGCTGCAGATGGGCGTTGACTACGACCCCATCCAGCGCTTTACGCCCGGCGTGCTGATCGGCTACAGCTTTGAACTGCCGGCAATCGGAAAGAAAGGAGGACGGAACTGATGGCACGAGTGTTTGCCTGCTTTGCACCGGTCATTGCCTGCTGCCTTATTGTCTGCCTGCTGGCGGCGGGCTGTTCGGATGACGGCTACGATCCGCTGATCGACGAATACAACGGGAACTTTACCGTTGTGGAAGACACGGAAGGTTCCCGGTATTCCGTGAATGACCCGGGCTTTGACGGAACGCAGATGCTGCGGGACCTGTATACGGTTTCGCGGCGGACGATGACGGTCTTTTCCATCGTGGGACCGCAGGACGGCACGGGCTACAGCTGGAGCGTCCGCGAGACGGTCAGCGGCAATCCGGTGACTTTGCGGGGCGTGAACCTGTCGGCACGGACCTTTTCGGTCTACCTGCCCGACACGCCGCTTGTGCCCCAGACGATGTACACGCTGAGCCTTTCCGTAACGAACGGCGCAGGGGCTGTCTATACCGACTCTGCCCGGCTCTGGATCGAGGCCGAATAGGCGGGGCTGTTTTACTTCGGTAAGAGAGAGAGAAATATAGGAGTCGAATGAGTCTGCCCGGCTCCCGTGCGGGCATAACAGAAAAGTGCGAAAAGTTTTGAAGCAAAAAAGGAGTTTCGGATGAAAAAAAGACTTTTTTCAGCGGGCCTGAAGGCAGTTGCGGCTGTCCTGTTGGCCTGTGCGCTGGCTGCCTGTGCGCAGTCGGCTGGTGACAGTGACGGCGGAACGGTGAGCGGTACGGGAAGCAGTGCCGCTGCAGGTTCCCGCCGGGTGAGCATTTCCGTCGCCGGTAACGGCGGGTCCAGGGGCGGAATCGCCAAGACGATTCTGCCGGTAGCCAGTACCGCCCTCGGTGACTATGAGAAGATTGTCCTGACGGGATGCTCTGCGAAGGGAACGCTCGTGGGCGGTTCGTCGGCGGGAATTGACCTGAAGGGGCAGTTTGATGCGGCCACCGGCAGGGCAGAGGTTGATCTTGACGCAACCTACTGGGAGCTGACGCTCACCGCATACAAGGACGGCAAGGCATGTCTTCGCGGCGTGCGGGCCGTTGACCTGACGAACGGTACTGCGGACGTTGAGTTTACCCTGCGGCCGGGCAACATAGACAACGGCAATGGTACGGTGAACATCAGCGGAAGCTTTACGTCTTCTGCTTCCGATATTGCAAGTGCAGCAAAATACAAGGTCGGCCTGTATGAGCGGAACCGGGCAACCCTGACGCCGGTTTCCGGCTATGAAGTAACGGAGTCCGTCAGCACTCCTGACTCCTTTAACTTCGCTCTGGACAAGAGCAGTTCGTATGCCTGTCCTCCGGGCGAGTACCTCTTTATTTTCCAGCTGCTTACTGCTTCGGATACGGTCATTACGCAGTACACGGATCTGATTATCATTGACTCCGGCATCTGTACGGAAAAGACCGGCCTGCTCATTGAAGATGAAGACGGGGTTGCCGATCCGAAGGATTTCACGGCATGGCTTGTCAACGGCTCTCAGAGCGGCAGCACCTATCAGGTGACCTTTACCTGGGATCCTTCGGATTCATGGAACGCGACGAACTTTGTGCTGCAGCTTACGGAAGTTGACGAAGCCGGTGTTGCGGTCAGCGGAAAGACGCAGACTTTCCCGGCACAGTTTGCCGGAAGCGGAGAGAGCAGCGATGCCACATACGTCAGCGGTTCGCTGCTTGCGGGTGCCGACAGCTTTACGGTCAGGCTGCCTGCAAACCACCTGTATGAAGCGACGATAAAGGCGCGGTCTGCCCGCGGACGCGAATCGTCAGCGGCTGTCAGAACTGCGGCGAGCGGAACGAAGACCGGCTGTACCGGATTCGGTGCGGAGTACATCAACCAGCTGCTGCGGATCTACAACCTGAACGGCGGCAGCTACACCGACGGAGCCGGTACTGCGCATACGGGCAGCTTCTCCGACTGGAATACCTATACGGGTGCCGATATTGCCCTGCTTTCCACGACCAGTGTCAATAAGACCGTCGGTACGAACACCTATGCCTGCACGGGATGGAAGGATTCGGCCGGCAGCCTGGTTACTGCCACACCGTCGGGATTCACTGGCGGAAGCTATACGGCCGTGTATCCGTCCAATTCGGTTTCGGCAACGATAGTGAACCCCGTGGATCTGGATGCGTCCGAGGTGACCCTGACGCCGGCCCTGTCCGGCGGCAAGGTGAAGATTGCCGCAAACGAAACGGTCGGCATTGCCGTTACGGATTCGGCAAGTCCGACGCGCTTTACGGGCTATAAGGTCCTGATCAGCCATCACAACAATGCTGCCCTGGCACTCCTGCAGTATGAGGCAAACGGTACGGGAAGCTTTACCTATACGATTCCTGCAGGTACCTTTGCTCCCGGCAACTATGATGTGTTTGTCGTCGGCATAGGAACGGACGGGCATGACTACAGTTATAAGTTTGAGGTGTCGGTGCATGCAGCGGGCCATCCGTAATCCGTAACCGGTAACCGGCCGCTTTCATCCATACTGCCCGACCGCTGCCTGCGGCCGGGCGGTCTTTTGTCTGTAGCGGGCAGTTTCTTATCTGCGGCGAACCAGTTTTTTCGAAAAACCGAAAAAAATCGTGAAATTTCTGCAAAATTCCCGCTTACGCACTAAAATTCTGTGCGTTGTACTCTATTTTTGTTTGTGAAATCGGGGTATGCTGGCCGTACTTTCAGTTCCATAAGGAGTTTTATATGGTTATCTTTGCGAAAGAGTTCATGAAATCCGGCAGGGGCATCCTTGCCGCGATGAGCCTCATGCTCGTGCTCGGGCTTTTTGCCGCCTGTGTCACCAATGCGCCTGTGGGGGACAGCACCAGTTTCCCTGCCGATGCAAGCACCTATACAATCCTCGGCCGCGTCAGCATCGAGGGTGCCAGCAAGTCCAACGGCTACATGAAGCTGCTGGAAGAAGCCCAGCGGAAGTACCCCGAGTGCGATGACGTCGTGAACATCGTCGTCGACGCACATGCGACTTTCTTCCAGAAGATGTTCGGCGGCGGCAACTACAACCTGTCCGGCATCGCGATTGACTATAAAGACATGTAAAATCCATTCATGACCAGAGGGGGCATCCTTGTTTCGGCCCCCTCTTTTTTCAGATTTAAAAAAATGCATGATTCCCCAAAACTGCTGTGTACGCACTGAAATTCTGTGCGTTGTACTCTATGCCTGTTTTGGCGGGGCTGCTATACTGTCCGCAGTGTACAGGCCGGAAGGCTTTCTGCCGGAGGATATCAGGAGGATATGATGAAAAACTCGGGACAACGATTCCTCATCTTTGATGACCACCCCATGCTGCGCGACGGCGTAAAGCGCTGGCTTTCGGAGAATTCCGACTGGCAGTGCGCGGGCGAGGCTTCCACCTATGAAGAAGCCGTCCGCGTCTTTGACGAAGTGACTGTGCCCGGCGGGGCTGAGCCTGCCGGAACTGCCGCCGCTCCCGCCGGAACTGCCGCCCGGGAGTCCGGCCCCGGCTCAGGCTTCCTTGCTGCCATCGTGGATGCGTCCTTTAAGGACAAGGGCGAGGAAGGCAGAGAGAACACGAAGGGCTTTGAAATCATCCGCTACATAAAGGCATCGGCACACCCCTGTCCCTGCATCGTGTATTCCAGCTTTGACTGGGGCGGCTTTGTCGAGTATGCGATGAGCAACGAAATCGGCGCGGACGCCTATGTGACCAAGAATGCGGACTCCAGCGTCCTCATTACGGCGCTCAACGAGGTGGCGCACGGGCGGCACTTCATTCAGGGCGACATCATTGACCGCTTCCTCATGGTGCGGCAGGCGGTCAGCGGGCTGACTAAGACGGAACAGCAGCTGCTCGACCTTGCCTGTGCGGGCAAGAGCAACACGGACATCGCCGCCGAGCTGGGCAAGAGCGTGCGCACGGTGGAAAATTACCTGGGCCGCATCTACGACAAGTTCGGCGTGACGACCCGGCAGGAGCTCCTGCAGCTGCGGGGACGGGAATAGGATGGGCCGCTTACTGCGGGGCCGCTTTTGGGGGAGATGCCTTTTTGAGCGCTGCCTTTTGGCGGGACGCTGCCTGCTGCATGTCTGCGTTCTGCCGCTGCTGCTTGCCGCTGTCCTTTGCTGCACTTCCTGTTCGATACGGACCTACGGCGATCCGGTGCTGAACGCCTGGACGGAAGCCTGCGGCGAGAGCGGGCGGATTGACCTGTCGGGCCTGCCGCAGTTCCATGATGAGCTGCTTGCGTACACCGCATCCCCTGAGTTCATCCTGAAGGCGCAGGATGTTCCCGAGCTGAGGGGCGTCGTTGAACAGATGCTCGAGCTGTCCGCCGCAGGTCCGGCGGGTCCGGCAAGTCCGGCCGGGGCTAAAGGTTCAGCTGGTGCTGCAGGTTCGGCCGGGACCACAGGTTCGGCCAAGGCCGCGTATGCAGCGGATGCTGCGGATGCCGCAGAGGTCGGTACGGCGATGGGGCTCCTGCTGCTGCGCTACGGCAAGCTTGCCAGCCTCAGTTCCGAGCGGACGTCCCACGTCATCATCCTTATCCTGCTCCTGCTTTCCTTTTTTTCCGGCATGTTCATCGTCTTTATGATTCTGTTCCTGATACAGCAGCGGCACTTTGCCGGGCTCCGGCGCAAGGCGGAGATTGAAAAGGCGGTCAGCACGGCGACAATCAGGATGCAGGAAGACGAGCGCAGCCGCATTTACCGGGAACTGCACGACACGATTGCGCAGGACAGCCGGAGCGCCCTCTTTGCCCTGCAGAACCTGCACCGGCATATTGACGGCGACCCCGACGCCCAGATCCTCTACGAGCGGATTGAAAGGCTGGAGGCGGCGAACATCGAGAACGTGCGTTCGGTCATACGGAACATCATTCCGCCGGACCTGCTGGGCGACTTCCGCACGGTGCTGCTGGAATGGGCGTCCAACGTGTCGCATTCGACGCCGGGCGGGCCGGAATGCAGCCTTTCCATCCGGGAGGATGCGGACTTTACGGGCCTGTCGCAGGAACAGCGCCTGCACCTGTTCCGCATCATGCAGGAGGCGGTCGGCAATGCGTCCCGGCATTCCGGGGCGGACGAAATTTCCGTGCTCGTGCGGGGCGGGACGCTCCCCGGCGGGGGCCGCTCGCTCGTGCTCATCGTGAGCGATGACGGGAAGGGCTTTGACCCGTCCGCCCTGCCGGCTGCGGGGTCCGGGGCTGCAGGTTCGGCTACGGGGGCTTCGGGTACGGAGGCAGGTGCTTCCGCTGCCGGGACTGCTGTCCGCGGCGATTCCATCGGTCATTACGGCATACGGGGCATGCGCAGCCGGGCGGAACTGCTGGGCGCAAGCTTCAGGATTCAGTCCGAGCCGGGCGAGGGATGTGAAGTGTTTGTTGAAATTCCCTTAAATGGGGGGGGGTAATAAGGAAGATACTTCTTCCTGACTGCGGCAGCACTCACGCCTCTGACGGCTTGTGCCTGCGCTGCCTCATGTTCAGGAGCCGCCTGACGAGGCGGGCAATGAGGAAGCCCAGGAAGACGCACAGGGGCTTGTCAACCAGGTTTATGGGGACGCGGCTGAGCATGGCAGAAGGCGCGAGCGGGATGCGGCTTCCGGTCAGTATCATGGTCAGGTAGCGCACGGAAGAAACTTCCCCGTAGCCGCAGCAGGTGAACAGGAAGGTGAAAATCCCGCCGCCGAGGATGCTGATGATGATTGCGAGGATAACCCCGCACAGGAGCAGCTTGACGGTGGATATGTGCCTGTCCCTGCGGAACATCAGGCGCACGAGGACGACGACCGGGATGTCGCAGAGGCCGAACAGGCAGTCGATGGGCACGAACGAGAAGCGTTCCGGGTTTGCCACGGCGGGGAGGATGATGCTGATTGTCCGGTGCACGAGGACGGACGTAAAGCCGCCCGTCCAGCCGAAGAAGGCTCCCGCAGCGTTAAAGAACTCGTCAAGGAAGAGGGGGATGTGCAGCAGGTTCACCAGCTGGGTGACCAGAACGTTCAGCGCGCCGAACACAGCCCCCATGACAAGCTGGGCGGGAATCGATGCGTGAAAGAAGGGTTCGTCCGAGCCGCCGGGGCCGATGCCCCTGTTGAGTCCCTCTAAAGGCCTGCTGCTGCGTCCCGCAGGTGTTGCGTTATCCGTGCTTCGTGGAGCGAATTTCATCGTGCCGTGTTCCTCTGCTTCTGCTGTTTGTCCGGTTTCCGTCAGGCTCCCAGCCGGGCCTTTGTACCGGCGATCGTTCCGGCAAAGTAGCTGATGGAGTCAATGCGCTGGTAGTCGGCCTTGAAGCGGCGGAAATAGCCGTGGTCGTTGATGAGGCGGACAAACTCGTCAAAGAGGAAGCTCGTGTCCAGCGGGCCGGAACAGGCTTCCGGGTGGAACTGGACGCTGAATGCGGGCATGCTCGTGTAGGTAATGCCTTCGCAGGTTCCGTCGTTCGTGTTCACGAAGCTGAGGACCGCTCCTTCGGGCAGGCTGTCGTTTTCGACCGCGTAGCCGTGGTTCTGGCTTGAAATGTAGACCCGCCCGGTGGAAAGCTGCTTGACCGGCTGGTTTGCCCCCCGGTGCCCGTACTTGAGCTTGCTGGTCTTTGCCCCCGCCGCAAGGGCGAGCATCTGGTGGCCCAGGCAGATGCCGAACAGGGGAAGCCCTGCCTGAATGAGCTTCTTGATTTCTTCTATTATCCGGGTGTTGTCGCCGGGGTCGCCCGGACCGTTGGACAGCATGAGTCCGTCGGGCTTCTGCGCAAGAATCTCGTCCGCCGTTGCGGAAGCGTCCATGACAATGACTTCCAGGCCCCGCTTGAGCAGCTCCCGGCGGATGTTCGCCTTGGCGCCGAAGTCCCAGAGCACGACCTTTTTGCCCCTGCCGTCCTGCATTGCCGCGTCCATGTCGTTGACCTTGGTGCCGTCGGCCTTGACCGGAACAAAGCGGTAGGCGGCGCTTTCGGTAAAGACGGTTCTGGCATCTTCTTCGACCGCACGGGCCGAACCGGTTACGTGTTCGACCGCATCCGTAATCCGGTAGGCCTGAATCCGGGCGAGCAGCTGTGCTTTTCGGGCGGGATCGGAAAGCATGGCGCGGTATTTTTTCGCTTCATCGCCGTCCCCACTGATGATCATGCCGTTCATGACGCCGGCTTCGCGGAGCAGTTTGGTCAGCTCCCGCGTGTCTATGCCGCACAGGCCGATGACCTGCTGCTGCTTGAGGAATGAGTCAAGGTCGCCGCCGCAGCGGAAGTTGGAGGGATTTTCGCAGTTGGAACGGACGATGTAGCCGGACACGTGGACGCCTCCGCTTTCAAAGTCTTTGGGGATGATGCCGTAGTTGCCGATGAGGGGAAAGGTCTGCGTGACGATCTGCCCGTAGTAGCTGGGGTCGGTCAGCGTTTCGATGTAGCCGTTCATGCCCGTCGTAAAGACCGTTTCGCCGGTAACGACCCCGGAGGCACCGAAAGCCTGTCCTTCAAATATCCGCCCGTTGGCGAGGACCAGGCATGCAGTTCGTGATTCTTCCATACTATCTTCTTCCTTCCGCTTCCTGCTGTTTCCTTCTCCGTATCGGTTTCTATTATAAGAAAAACGGCGGGCGGACACAAGAGGGGCTACGGCGGACACAAGGGGGCTGCAGGGGGCGGAAAACCCTGTTTTCTACTGGAAAAAAAATCCAGATGTGCTATAATGGATTCGATATTTATACTAGCATTGTTCTGACATTATTACATATGGTTGTGAAAAGGAGTCTTTCTGATGTCCTCATTGAAAGTTCGATTTATCGTAGTCTTCGGCCTGTTCGTGCTTTTGTCCTGCACGGTCATTTCCGTGTTTTCCGCATTTGCAGTCAGGCGGACTTCTTCTGACCTTGCCGGCAGGCAGGGCTATCCCATTCTGGAAAAGGCAGCTTCGGTCATAGACGGCGACAAGTTTGCGGAATTCTGCAGGCATCCGAGCGAGGATGACCCCTTCTACGAGGAGACCCGCCTTGCCCTGCTGGAAATTGCGCAGGCCGTCGGCTGTCAGTACCTGTATACGATGGAACCGGTCGTCAACGGCAAGATTGCCCGCTACATCATTGACGGCAGCTGTGATCCGAGCGACACGGAAAACTTTTCTCCCCTCGGAACGGAAGAGGACATTACAAGCTACGGTCCTGCTCCCTGGGACGCAATGGAACAGGGGGGAACCGTCTGCGGCGGTCTTGAAAAGCTGGAAGGCTGGGGTTGGACTGTCAGCAGTTACCGGCCGATCAAGACTTCATCCGGCATCCCCGTCGGCTTTATCGGCGTTGACTTTGCCATGACCGACTTTGTTGCCGAAATGCAGCTCCAGATTCTGATCATCAGCATCGTCGGCATTTCCTTCGTCATCCTCGGCATTGCCATCCTGACCCTCTTTACCTCGTCGATCTTCGGCAAGATGGATACGGTTTCCAAAGCGATGGAAAACATCTCCCAGGGCGAGGCCGACCTGACTGCCCGCATTCCCGAAGGCGGCGGCAAGGAGCTGACCGCCCTCGCCGCAAACTGCAACCGCGTCATCGGCAGCCTGAACGCGATGGTCCGGGAGCTGCAGGACGAGTCGGGCATCCTCATTGAAACCGGAAACGGCGTGAAGGACCGCATGAAGAGTCACATCAAGGACATGAACAATGCGGATGAAAACGTTGACGACATTGCCCTGCAGGTTTCCTTCCAGAAGACGAAGATAGAGTCCATTACCGGCGAGGCCCGCACCGTGGACGGCGAGATTGCGGGGCTGGACAAACGGATCTCGGAACAGTCGACGGCCATCCGCAATGCGTCTTCGGCCGTTACCGAGATTAACGCCAGTATCAGCTCCGTTACGAAGCACATCGAGACGATTATCAGCGAATATGCGGCGCTCGTTTCGGATTCGTCCGAAGGCCGCAAGCTGCAGGACGAGGTTTCCGAGAAGATCAAGAACATCGCCGAGCAGTCCGAGAACCTGACCGAGGCGAACGAGGCGATTGCCGCCATTGCAGAGCAGACTGACCTGCTTGCTATGAACGCCGCCATCGAAGCCGCCCATGCGGGAGATGCGGGAAAGGGCTTTGCGGTCGTTGCCGACGAAATCCGCCAGCTCGCCGAGACCTCTTCTACCCAGTCCGACGAAATCAAGAAGCTCCTCGGCGGCATTTCCAACGCGATTATGGAAATCGTTACGTCCTCCCAGAAGTCTGCCGCCTCCTTTGAGACCGTCGGTACCAAGATCCTGCAGCTGGACGGGCTCATCAAGGAAGTCCGGGACGGCATGATGGAACAGAATGAGGGCGTGGCGAGCATTTCCTCGACGATGCAGACGCTCGATTCCACGACGGCGGAAATCACGACTTCGTCCGCCCATATAAAGGATGCGGCGAAGAAGCTGTCCGCAAGTGCGCAGGATCTTGAGAAGATGGCGGTGGAAACCAAGGAGAAGTCCGAGGAAGCAAAGCAGAACATGACCAAGATGCGCGAGTCCGTGCATGCGGTCGTTCAGGCGACGGGCTTGAGCAACGATACTTCCAAAAAAGTTTCCGACATGATAAACCGCTATAAAGTCTGACGGGAACTGACCTGACGGGCGAAAAAGGCAGAGGGGGAAGGGCTGTATGTTTTTGCTTTCACAGATGATGATAGCCTCCGGCATTCTGCTGCAGGCGTACAACGTGTTCAGTGCGCTCAGGCTGCTCCTGTACCACCGGAAGATGACCCGGGGCGGGAAGCTGAGCCGGAGGATGCTGGACTACATTGTCCTCTTCCTCATCGTGACCTTCCTGACGGTCTACATCATCATTTTTTCCCTGCAGATTCCTTCCATCTGGATCGGGTTCATCCTGTTCAGCGGGGCAATCTTCGTGACCATCGTCCTTGCCTGGATATACCGGCTCGTTGATTCCGAAAAGGAGAACTGCCTTTCCCTGTCCAAGGCCCTCATCAGCGTCATTGAAGCGCGCGACCCCAATCTGAACGGACACTCGATCCACGTGCAGGAGCTGTCGCTGCTGCTGCACTCCTACCTTCCTGCCGCCATGCGCAAGCAGCTGAACCGGGATTCCCTGAGCTATGCCGCCCTCTTTCATGACGTGGGCAAGCTGGGCATTCCTGAGGCACTCCTGAACAAGCCCGGCAAGCTGACCGACGAAGAGTGGGTGACCATGCGCCGGCATCCCGACATCGCAATGAGCATCCTGAACCACGTGAATTTCTTCTCCGAAATGCTCGACTGGATTCAGTACCACCATGAGCGGATTGACGGCGCCGGCTACCACGGGCTGTCGGGCGAGCAGATTCCGCTCGGGGCACGGCTCATCGCCGTCGCCGACACTTATTCCGCCATCACGATGACGCGCAGCTACAAGTCCAGCAAGACCTACGAAGAGGCAATCTCGATCATCAAGAGTGTTGCGGGCAGCCAGCTGGACGGCGAGCTCGTGTCGATCTTCTGCTCCATTCCCAAGGAGGAGGTCACGGCCTGCATGGCGGTGGCGGTTAAGCGGAATTTCTAGGGCTGTTTTTGCTGCGCCTGTTCCGGCTTTATGAGCTCGTAGCCCAGGTCAAACTTTATTGAGTTCTTGAACATTTCCAGCAGGACGGTGACCCGCTGCTGGCGGCGGTTTACCTTGAATATCTTTCCCGAGAAGCCCGTAAGCGGGCCGTCCGTAACGACAATCCGCATGTTTTCGTTGAAGTAGGCCTTTGACAGGCCCTGGGTCTTGCCGAACTTTAAAAGCTGCGTCACGTATTCAAGGTCCTTGCCGTGCAGGGCGCGGATGTCCTGATTTGAGTTCAGGAAGCGGAAGAAGTTTTCCGTCCGCTTGATGATGGCAATGCTTTCCAGATCCAGGTTCTGGGTACCGATAATGACGTAGCCGGGAAAGAGCGCCGACTCGTATTCGACATTTTTGCGGGTACGGAGTTTTTTGGTAAAGAAGATGATGTCGATGTCTTTTCCTGCCCGCTGAAGGCGTTTTTCAAGGAGCTTTTTGAATTTCTCTTCTCCCCTTGTCTTCACCATCAGGCAATAGTACTGCATCCTTCCTCCGTTCCCGTGGGTTTGACATTGTACCCTGTTATGACTAGACTGGTCAAGACTATTGTATGCAGCGGAATACGGCATCTGCCATGCGGCGGGCTGGTTCTGCAGCATCCGTTACGGCAGGAATCCTTATGACCGCACTTGAACGCTACTACGCAAAATTTGACGAAAGCCACCGCCTGTGCACGCGGCACGGGCAGGTTGAGTTCCGCGTGAGCATGAAGTACATCCACGATTTCATTGCGCCCGGCCGACAGCTCAAAATCCTTGACCTAGGGGCGGGCACGGGGGCCTATTCCGTTCCCCTCTCGCGGGAAGGCCATGCCGTGACGGCGGTGGAACTGGTGCCGAAGAACCTTGCCGCACTGGAAGCCCGGCACGAGAACGTCAACTGCTGGCCGGGCGACGCGCGCGACCTGCATTTCCTTGCCGATGACACGTTTGACCTGACCCTCCTCTTTGGCCCGCTCTACCACCTGCACGGCGACGCAGACCGGCTCAAGGCATTTTCCGAAGCAAAGCGGGTCACGAAGCCCGGTGGCCTTGTCTTTGCCGCCTACGTGATGAACGAATACAGCGTCGTCAGCTACGGCTTCCGCCAGCATCATGTGAAGGAGCTGCTGGCAGACGGCAGGCTGTCTGCTGACTTTCAGACCCTGGACGGGGAGGGGGACCTGTACGGCTATGTGCGGGTCGGAGACATTGACCGCCTGGGACGGCTTTCCGGCCTTGAGCGGGTCAAGCTCATTGCGGCGGATGGACCTGCCGACTACATCCGGCGGGAACTGAACGAGATGGACGAAGAAGAATTTGAGGCCTTTATCCGCTACCAGCTTGCCGTCTGCGAACGGCCCGAACTGCTCGGCGCAAGCTCGCATCTGGTGGACATCCGCCGCAAGCCCGGGCCAACGGCCGTAGCAACGCTCGGTGCAACGCCCGTGATATAGGCCGCCGGCAAAGGCGTCTGTGGCCGGGGGGCGCCGTCCGGGAGCGTCTGGAGGTGGCGGGAGTGGAGTCGGTGTTCTTTTCCTCCTTCAGAGGATCTGTCAGGTTTACTGGAGTTTTTTTACGATGAAACTGTTCAGTTTCTTGTCGAAAGAAAGCATTTCTTTTCCTCCGACAATGCAGTGCGAGGCAAGTATACAATCGACAAAATCAAGATGAGTTTCTTTGTAGTAGCTGAATGCTGCTTTCATGACTTCTGGTTCTGCTGTACTCACAAATACAAGTAATTCCAGCATGGAGTCAGCAACATCCTTGCGGTCTATACCGTAGACTTTCGTCAAAACGTAGACAACCTCTGCAAAGACTTCGGGAAGAACAAACATGAATCCGCCGTTTATGGCCGTTTCAGCTTTTGCAGCCATATCTTCGTCATCATTGACGATATAGCGGACTATGATATTTGCATCAGCGTAAACCATGCTTTTCCTCGGCGGCAAGTCCCCATGCTTCCTTTTCTTTTGCGCGGAGCACCGGGTTTGCATAGCTTGAGAACTTTCCCCGCAAGGCACATTTCGGATGGCTTGGTACGGTTGACGGCAAAGACCGGACGATGGTCAGGACGTAGTTCACCTGCTCATCGGACAGGCTTTGGACAAGTTTCAGGAGCTGCGCCCGTTCTGCAACTGCATACATGTATTGCCTCCTGCCTTGAAGTATAGCATATCTGCGGGGAAAAGTGAATGACTGTCGGCAGGGCTGTTTTGCAGGTTTTCGCCGATGCCGTCAGTTGGCGGAGCGGACTACGCGGAAACCTAAGCGGTTGCCCCTGTACCACGGGTCGGTGGTTATCCGGCGGGAAATAGGACAGCGGACGTCACCTTCACTGTACCCGCCCATCCGCACTTGTATCAATAACGACAGCATCCCAGTCGGGATTATCGCTGTTTGGTCCGCAGGGTTTTCCGTCGCTGCCGGAGCGAACACCACTCGATGTTGCAAGCAATAGCTGTCCGCCCGGTAAACTGTAGCAGGGCGTCAGCCCTTCCATCTTGCTTCGTATATTACAATACAGGATTGCATCATACCAATTTACGGAATAGGCGGGATAATCGGAACCAACACCTTTATCTTGAGCAGTAGGAGTTGAGCCTCCGTAACCGCAGTATTGTTCGTATTCTCCCTGCGTCACTTCATGCATGCAGGCATAGAAATCCTGTATAGTTTCGTTGCCTTCAACATAAACGAAGTTTTCCGGTGTAGTGGAGGTCATGGTAACGGCGATGTCACAGGTCTTTTCTGTTAGAGTCATCGGTCTGCTGCCCAGCCAGATAACCCTACCGTACCTGTTTGCAACAGTCAGTTTGACCGTAACTGCTGCACCTGTCGCAAAAAACGGAACGGTAAAGCGTATGTTGCCGTCGGCATCTGCTTCCGCTGTTTCCTCATAGGCAATATTCGATCCTGTAATGGACAGCGTAACCGAACCGCCGTTCGGGAGTCCTATGTCAGCGGCATTGAAAACGACTTCGGTCGAACCGGAAGCAGACATAGTTCCTATGCCGCTGGTACCTACCGTCATGAGGGTAACAATTGCCTGTGAGTCACCGGCGTTGGAAAGGGTAAGCAGATCTCCGGCGGTTATTCTCGGGGGCTGTCTGGACGCGGAACCGTCCGGGGGCGTCCGGAGGTGGCGGGGCAGACCAGCGTATGAATGGGACTTTTTCACTTTCATGTGAAAAAGTTGCCGGTTTTCCAAAGTTTTTAACTTGTAAGTTAAAAACTTGACTTTCCAAAGGGCGTCTGCTACTATGGGGATATGCTGGACCTACGGGAAACTCCATCATATAATGAAGAATCTCTCAGACGCACGGATTACATGCAGAAGCTTCTGGAGTGGAAAGACCGGCAGGTAATAAAGGTTATAACGGGTGTGCGCCGTTCCGGAAAATCGGTCGTGATGAAAGACTTCTGCAGGGAGCTTTCAAAAACAGCTTCCCGGGAGCAGATTTCTTTCTTGAATTTTGAGATGCTCGAAAACGAGGATCTTCTTGAATACCATGCCCTGTACAAGTTTCTGAAGGATAAGCTGCTTCCAGACCGGATGAACTACATCCTTCTCGATGAAATCCAGCTTGTGGAAAAGTTTGAGAAGGTCATAGATTCGCTTTTTGTCCTGCCGAATGTCGATATATACATAACCGGCTCAAATGCAAACCTGCTTTCGGGCGAGATAGCTACGCTTTTGAGCGGCCGCTATGTCGAGCTTCACGTGCTGCCATTTTCATTTCGTGAGTTTAAGGCGGGATACAAGAAGCGCTTTCCTGACTCGAACCTGGATTCAGCGAGCCTGTACACACGGTTCATAACCTATGGCGGATTCCCCTATCTTCACAATATTTATGGAATGGACAGTATTGTCAGGGACTACATCGGCGGTCTGTATGCAACAATCGTCCTGAAGGACATCCAGCAGCGGAAGAAAATCAGCGATACGGTCCTGCTTGAAAAAATCGTGAAGTTTACGCTTGTCCATGCGGGTAATCTTATTTCTCCGAAGAAGATATGCGACTCCTTCATATCGGGCGGAAGGAAAACTGCCCCCCTTACCGTAGAAAACTGCCTGAATGCCTTATGCGAAAGCTTCCTCTTTTACAAACTGAACCGCTACGACATCAAGGGGAAGGAAACGCTCAAAACGCTTGAGAAATACTATGCCGTTGACATGGGACTGCGCTTTTTCATGCTCGGTGCGAGGGGTGGAGATGAAGGACACATTCTGGAGAACCTGGTTTTTCTTGAGCTGAAACGCCGGGGCTATGAGCTGTATGTCGGTAAAGCCGACGACATGGAGATTGACTTCATTGCGAAAAGGGACGGCACGGAAATGTATGTTCAGGTTGCCCTTTCCGTCCGCGATGAAGTGACCTTGCAGCGAGAACTGCGCCCGCTTCTGTCTGTTCGAAATAACTTTAAAAAAATCCTCATAACGCTGGACAATGCTCCGCTCACCTATCACGACGGAATCAAACAGCTGTATGCAATAGATTTTTTTGAAGGAGCAGAATTATAGTGCTTTTCCGCTGCCGTCCGCGGACGGACTTGCCGGAAGCGATGGTGGAACTGGATGCCGTCAGTCTGCGTCCGCCCTTGTCCTTCCCCGGCATACCTGCTACACTTGCCCCATGACTAACCTGGGATATACGGCAGAAGAGCCCGTCGCTGCAATCGCAACGGCCCTCTCGCCTGCCGCAATCGCTATTGTCCGCACGTCGGGGACCGGCTGCATTTCGCTCGTTTCCGCTGTGTTCTCCCGCCCGAAGGCACTCCGTGAAGCTGCGGGCAACTCGCTCGTCTACGGCTGGATTGTCGAAAAGGACGCGGACGGCACGATTCTGCGCCGGATTGACGAGGTCATGCTGGGCGTCTACCGGCAGCCCCGTTCGTTCACCGGGGAAGAGATGGTCGAAATCTACTGTCACGGCGGTGTTGCCGTCGTGCAGGCCGTCCTGTCCCTGCTTTTGCGCTCCGGCTTCCGTCAGGCCCTGCGGGGCGAGTTTACCTTCCGTGCCTACATCAACGGCAAGGCGGACCTGACCAAGGCAGAAGCCGTCCGGGAAATCATCGACAGCCGGACCGACGTTTCACGCGGCAAGGCGGCAGGACGGCTTGCCGGAAACCTGCACCGGAGCCTTGAGGCGGTCAAGCAGGCCGTGACGGCCCTGCTCGCTTCCATTGAAGTCGCCGTCGAATATCCCGAAGACGAGGAGACGATTGCGGACAGCTTTGACCTTGCTGCCCTGTGCCGGGTACGGGACGAACTGGGCTGCCTGATTGACGGCTGGAAGAGCGAGCGGCTCTATCAGGAAGGGGCGAAGATTGTCCTCGCCGGACGGACGAATGCCGGTAAGTCCAGCCTCTTTAACGCCCTGCTCCGGGAAGACCGGTCCATTGTCAGCGACCGGGAAGGAACGACCCGGGACTATCTGGAAAACATGATTTCGTTTGACGGCATCCCCTGCCGCATCTTTGACACGGCGGGCCTGCGGCAGACGGATGACCCGGTAGAAGGAGCAGGGCTCCTGCGGACCAGATCGCTTGCGGAAGACGCCGACCTGCTGCTCTACCTCGTGGACTCAACGGTTGGTCTGACCGCCCCGGACGAAGCCTTTCTGGCGGGCATTGCGGGCGGGTCGGGTGAGGCCGCCGGAACAGGCGTGACTGCCGTTCCCGCCGTCCTCGTCTGGAACAAGTGTGATAAGGAAGGCTCCCGTCCCCTGCCGTCAGGAACCGGAAGCGAAAGCGGAACCGGCGCCACTGCTTCCCGTTTTAAGGGAGTGGTGCGCGTCAGCGCAAAGACGGGGGAGGGCCTCGGTGAGCTCATAGCGTGCGTCAGGACGCTTTTAACCGGCGGAACAGCTGCGGCCGGAACCCCGGCAGATAAAACGGGTGGGGCCGCCCTCGGCTCGGAACGGCAGAAAGAAGCCGCCGCCGCCGCCTATGAGCGGCTGACCCACGCCGTCCGGGTCGCCCGGAGCGGTGAGCTCGGGCTGGACGCCGTCGTACAGGACCTTGAAGACGCGCTCGACTCGCTCGGCGAGATTACCGGCGAGGTCACGAGCGACGACATTCTGGAAAGCATTTTCAGTTCGTTCTGCGTCGGCAAATAGCCGTTGCGGCGGCAAACAGGCGGGGCGTGCCCATGCCACCTGTCTGCGTCTATCTGCGCTTACCTGCGGGCCTGCTTCTGCCGGTAGAGGGCCGCGTCGGCGGCGGCAAGGCAGTTGCGTATGGCGTTTTCTTCCCTGCCGAGCTTCGCATAGCCGATGCTCAGCCGCAGTTCGTACTCCGCCCCCTGCTCCCGGTTCTTCCGTGCAACCGTATCATGGATGAGTTCGCAGAGCTGCTGCACTTCCGCCTCGTCGTCGGCGATGGCAGCCACCGTGAACTCGTCCCCGCCATAGCGGGCAATGAAGTGCCGCCGGGAACACTTCGTACATGCCCAGCGGAGCGAGTCAGCGACGCAGCAGAGCGCCCGGTCGCCTTCAAGGTGCCCGTACCTGTCGTTTATGTCCTTGAACTTGTCCACATCCATCATCATAAGGTAGACGCCCGTTTCGGGATGGTGCAGCATGTTCAGCAGAAAGCGCCTGAGTTCGTTCCGGTTGTTCAGCTGCGTGAGCGGATCCTGCGAAATGAGGTTGTCGAGCGAGTTCACGTATACGTATATCATCGCGAGCGTGCAGCCGTAGCAGAGGATGGGAATTGTCAGGTAAAAAATCTGGAGCACGGCGGTAAGCACGATTGCGAGCGGGTAGATGCCCGCAGAAATGTACAGGCTGCGCCGCGGCGCGTTTTCCTTTTTGAAGGCCCCGCCGAATGCCTGTATCGTCGCACTCAGCACGTACAGGAGGGGCAGGGCAATCACAAGCACGTACAGCCCGGTGGTCTGCAGCTTCTCCTGTTCGGTCGTCCAGTAGTTGAACTGCAGCAGGAAGCCGGCAACGGCCAGCATGACGGTGACGAATGCGGGAATGGCACGGGTGAGGCGGGAGCGGAGCTTTTTGACGGATTCATTTCCCTGCAGTATCGCCAGATAGATGTACCAGTTGTATGCCCCGAATGCCGCGATGGAAAAGAGGATGACGTCAACCAGATCGGGCAGGTTGGTCGCTTCCGTCCGTATGGCACCGCTGTACAGGAGTATCCACAGGCTGTCAAAGCAGAAGTAGAGGATGTGCAGGATCAGGACGCGGTCAAAGCAGCGCTGCCGTTCCTGCCGGTCAACGCTCATGATGTTCTTGACCAGTATGAAAGCGAAAATCAGCAGGCAGACAACATTTGCTTCTATATAGTACAGACACGATTCGTGCAAGGGCCGCGCTCCGGAACAATAAACGATATATGATATAAAATTGTAGCATACCGCCTTGAGTCTGGTCAAGTTCACCTGTCATCCCGGTCGAACCGGGGGGCGTGTACGGGTCGAACCGGTGGCGGCAGCATACAGCTCTATCACTACAGGCAAGACCTATGCCCGCATAGACGCGCCCGGCACGGCGGGGTACTTTACGCAAAAGCCGTAGAGCGGACCCCGCGGTTCGGGTGTGCTACACAAGGGCGCAAGGGCTGCGCAGGCTGCATTTTGCCGCTTTCCGGCGGCTCGGTCGCGTCGCCGCCGGGGCTGCATTCCTTGGGCGGCAGCGTCAAGGCTGTACGTTTCCGTTCAGGACCCTCCCTGCATCGGCCGAATTCAACTTGTAATACGTCCGATGCATGCTTTTCCCCGTTGGAAGCCGGAATTTTCCCCGGTAAAGTGACAAAAACACCGCTTGTCCACAGATAAAAGGGCAAGAGGTGACTGAATGAAGAATGACAGCGGCTTCCCCCTTGGGGAGCCAAAACCGAAGCCTTTCGAGGAGCTGACCTTTCATGACGACTTCATGTTCGGAATCGTCATGCAGGACAGGGAAATCTGCCGGGAGGCACTGGAATGCATGCTCGGCATGCAGATAGCCCGCGTGGAATACGCCGAGCCGCAGCGGACGCTTGACCCGCTCTACACCGCCCACGGCGTCCGCCTGGACGTCTACGTGCAGGATTCGGACCGCGTCTACGACGTGGAGATTCAGAACCGGGACCTGCACGACCTTGGCAGACGGGTACGCTACTACCAGAGCATGCTGGACACGGATACCCTGCTGAAGGGCGAGGATTACGGAGGCCTCAAGGAGAGCATCATTATCTTCCTGTGCCGCTTTGACCCTTACAAAAAGGGGATTCCGTGCTATACTGTACGACGGAAATGCGAAGAGGACGGGAGCGTGGAAGTAGGCGATGCTGCCACCGTGCATGTGCTGAACTGCCGGGCGCATGCAAAAGTGCAGGATGAGTCCCTGCGGGCGTTCATGAAGTACGTCCAGACGGACGAGGCGGAATCTGAGTTTACGAGGAGGCTGCGGAAAATGGTTGAAGCGCAGAAACAGATTGAGGGAACGAAGAAGCTCTACTTCTCGTGGAGCCTGCACGACTATGACGTGCGGAACGAGGGGCGGGAAGAAAGCCGCCGTGAAACTGCCCGGAACATGCTGGCAAGGAATTACCCCCTGACAGACATTGCCGAGATAACCGGCCTTTCCCTTGCGGAAGTAGAAGAGCTGGCTGCCCGTCAGTAGGCTGCCTGCGCCTGCCCCGCTCACGTGGGGCGGGTGCAGTTCCGCCGGGGCACCTGCCCGGTCGAACCGGTGGCGGCAGCAGTGCCCCTTGTTCACTGCTTCCTTTTATAGTACACTGTTTTTCATCAAACGCACACATTTCCATTCATAGAGGAGTTCTTCAATGAACAAGAAAACCTTACCCATCGTGGCGGCATTTCTGCTACTTGCCGCCGTCGCAATCGTCATCGGAATCAAGTTCCGTCCCGCCGGCGCAAGCTACAGTGACGGCGTGTGGACCGGTACTGCCGAAGGCCGCAACGGACCCATCAGCCTGAACCTGACCGTCCGGGGCGGGAAAATCGTAAGCGGCGAGATTGTCTCCGAGGACGAAACCGACTTTGCCAAGCCTGCCGAGCAGAAAGTCATCGACCAGCTCGTAAAGACCCAGAATCCGGCAAAGCTGGACACGGTTTCCGGCGCAACGATTACGTCAAAGGCGACTGCCGGTGCAATCGCCATGGCCCTTGCCCTCGCGAAGGGCGAGACGGTGCAGGCGGCAGCCCCTGCGGCTTCCAGTGAGACCTGCGACATCGTCGTCATCGGAGCGGGCGGCGCGGGGCTTTCCGCCGCGACCGAAGCTGCCGGTAAGGGCGCGAAGGTCATCCTGCTCGAAAAGATGGGCATTGCCGGCGGGAACACGAACTCTGCGACGGGCGGCCTGAACGCATCCGAGACCAAGGTGCAGGCGAAGCTCGGCATTGCCGACAGCAACGAGCAGTACTATCAGGACACGATGAAGGGCGGCTACAACCTGAACGACCCCGAGCTCGTGCGCAACATGGTCGAAAAGTCTTCCGAGACCGTTGACTGGCTCATGTCCCTGGGTGCTGACCTGAGCGACGTGGGCAAGATGGCCGGTTCTACGAACTCCCGTACCCACCGTCCGCAGGGCGGTGCGGCAATCGGCGTACACCTGGTTCCCGTGCTTGAGAAGGCCGCGAAGGATGCAGGCGTTGAAATCCGCTACAATAACAAGGTTACGGACATTCTGGAAGAAGGCGGCAAGGCCGTCGGCGTCAAGGTTTCGTCAGCGAACGGCGACTACACCGTTAAGGCCGGGGCGGTCATCATTGCGACCGGAGGCTTCGGCGCAAACCCCGACATGGTCGTCAAGTACAAGGCGGACCTTGCCGGATTCGGCACGACCAACCACAAGGGGGCAACCGGCGATGCCTTTGCCTGGGTGGAAAAGTTCAATGCCGAACTGGTTCAGATGGAGCAGATTCAGACTCACCCGACCGTCGTTCCGTCCAACGGCCTCATGATTACCGAAGCGGTCCGCGGCAACGGGGCTATCATGGTGAACCGCGAGGGCAAACGCTTCGGCAACGAGATGGCGACCCGCGACGTGATGTCCGCCGACGTGCTTGCCCAGACCGGCAAGACCGCCTATCTGCTTTTTGACCAGAGCGTGCGCGAGTCGCTCAAGGCGATCGAAGGCTATGCCAAGAAGGGCCTTTTGACCGAAGGTGCGACTCCGGCGGAACTGGCGGGCAAGCTGGGCATGGACGCTGCTGCGCTTGAGGCGACGGTCGCAGCCTATAACGGCTACCAGAAGAGCGGCTCGGGCGACCCGGACTTTGGCCGCAAGGCGAGCGAGATGCCCCGTGCACTCGAGAAGGGCCCCTACTATGCGGTCGAAGTCGGGCCTGCCATCCACCATACGATGGGCGGCATTAAGATAAACACGAAGGCGCAGGTTATCAGCAAGTCCGGTACGGCAGTTCCCGGCCTCTTTGCCGCAGGCGAAGTGACGGGCGGCGTGCACGGCGGCAACCGCCTGGGCGGAAACGCGGTCGCGGACATCTGCGTATACGGCAAGATTGCCGGTGACAGCGCACTCGCATACATAGGAAAATAGAAAATAACGGAATCAAGGGCGGGGCATGCAGGGTGTCCCCGCCCTTCTGTCCCCGCCCTCCGCACGGTAGCCCCGGCTCTGGCACAGCCCTGGCGGGGCCGGAAGGGCACCGGCATCCATTCTACGATAGAAAAATGCGTCTGGACGCAAAAATCTATTCTATCGGAGCTGTTATGGAAATCAGCCGCCAAAGCTACCTTGCAAACCTCATTGACCGCCGTGCAGGTTTGCACATGTCCATGTGTCGGTCAGGCGACAGTCCATTCGCGTCTCACCCGATAGCCCGTTCGTGTCACACCCGACAGTCCATTCGTGGGTGTACAATCTAGCTAGATTGTGATTTATAATCCAGCCGGGATGTTTTCATGAATCTAATTAGGAAGAGCGGCGCATCTAGATTGGTTGAACGGTTGCCGCTACAGAAATGTCCTGCGGAAGGGAAGAACCCCTGTTTTTAACCCCTCAGCAGGCAACTACTATACAGCATTTTCCCCAAAAAGTCAAATTGCGGTACCCCCTTTAGAATTGCCCGTATACATTTCCGCGTAAATCTTTTAGAATACTGTTATGCTTTCTATAGACAGCTTTCGTCGGTATTGCGAGGATGACAAGGTATTCATAACAAATCATGCTATGGAACGGTGTCGTCAACGGGGAATCCTTGCGAAGGACATTCTTAGTGCAGTGAAGACAGGGGAGATTATAGAGAGTTACCCCGAATGACTTTCCTTTTCCAAGCTGTTTAATATGTGGAACATCTGTGAATGGCAAGGTTCTTCATGTTTGTATGAGCGATGAAGGCGGGTCAAGTAAGGTAAAAACAGCATATTGGCCGGATGCGGACCGATGGAATGCGGAATTCAAAAAGAGAAAGGAGGTTTCACAGTGAAGTGTCTGGCATGTCAAAATGATAGAATGATAGATGCAGCGACAACGTACTTCGTGAATTTACAGGATTGCTATGTGATTATTGAGAATGTTCCCTGCAAAAAATGCACTCAGTGCGGGGAAGAGGTTTTTTTCATGGGTGTCATGGAGCGGATTGACGAAATTGTCTCTGGCATTACGAAGGGGGATAGTAAGGTTTGTATCATGGAATACAAATCGGTGGCGTAAGCATAATGCGGAGGAAAAAATGAAAAAACGCTTTGTACCCGTGGCGGCAGCCCTGCTGATAATGGCAGCGGGGACTGCGTTCGCCGCCGGTTCTGTTTTCCAGGAGGACGACTGGACCGCAAAACGAAAGAAAACCCAGGAGCAGTGGATCAACACGACCGACGTCAAGGGCCCCTTTCCCGACAATGCGGAGGCGAACAACTACGAAACGATAAACGACGTGGACCGGTCCTTCCTCGTTCCCTTTGACGACGGCAGCATGATGATGGTGACGGCAGAAAACTACCTGCAGGTCCGCTATCTGGACAAGGGCTACCATCAGACAGGCGAGCGGAACATCAAGTTCGAGCTGCCCCTGTTCGGCGGCTTCTTTTCTTCGTCCGACGGCAATTACTACGTCATTGAGGGACAGAAGAATCCGACCGATTCCGACAAGGTGGAAGTCATCCGCATCATCCAGTACGATTCCAAGTGGAAGCGCAAGGCAGCCTGGTCCCTGTTCGGAGGCAACACGAGCGAGCCCTTTGTCGGCGGCCTGCACTGCACGGAACTGGACAAGCACCTGTACATCCGCACGGGCCACCTCATGTACCAGAGCAGGGACGGACTCAGGCATCAGGCGAACATGGTGATAGACCTGGACAAAACGACAATGCAGGCCATATATACCATGACCGAGGTCAGCAGCCTCGGCCCCAGCCAGTACGTGAGCCATTCGTTCAATCAGCTGGTCACGGTGAAGGACGGCGTCATGGTCGGCGCAGACCACGGCGACGCATACCCCCGCGCCATCGTACTCGGCAAGAACAAGCGCACGCTGAGCGAGCGTGACGGCGGGAACGGCGAGTACAGCTACGTGCATGTTGCGGAATTCCCCGGCGAAGCCGGCGACAACTTTACGGGCGCGTCGGTCGGCGACATCGTTGCGACCGGCTCGTATATCCTCGTCGCCTACAACCGGATTTACGACGAAGGCTACACGAACAGGAGCAGGAAGACGCGGAACGTATTCCTTGCGACCGTGAAGGATTCCAAAAGCGGATTCGGCAAGCCCAGCATCAGGCAGATTACCGACTACGCGCAGGGAATGGACCCCGCCCGCACGCCCCACCTGATTCAGTACGGAAAGAACGAATACCTCCTGCTGTGGACCCGCCACACGACCATATTCTACACGGCGGTCGACAGCTCGGGCAAGACCGACGGCCGGATCCACAGTTTTGAAGGCAACCTGACGGACTGCAAGCCCGTTCTCTGCGGCGGCTACATCACCTGGTACGCGACGACGAACAACAAGATTGTGTTCTACCGTATTGACCCCGAGCACATCGACTGGGGCTCGTCGCTCGTGCGCGGCGACGTGAAGACGTCCTCTGCGCCGGTCGAGGACCTGGAGCCGGCGGCACCTGCGGAACCGGAACCCGAACCCGAGAAGCCACAGTCCGAGCCTGAGAAGCCGCAGCCTGAGCCGGAAAAGCCTCCTGTTGTCGAACCGGAAACGCCGAAGGAACCGGAGACGCCTGTCGAAACTCCCAAGGAGCCCGAAAAGCCGAAGGAACCGGAGAAACCCAAGATTCCCCTCTCGGTCGACGTCATGCAGAAGGGGAAGGCCAAGCTCTGCAAGAACTACGAGTACACGACCGGTGACTTCACGACCAAGGACCAGTGCTACGTCTGGGATTTCTCCGAGTATATCTCTGATCCGGGCCAGTATACGATTATGTTCAGCTGTCAGTCCAATATCGGCATTGTCATGTCCGAGGCAGCTGTATTCGTGGACGGAAAGTACTATGCCCCCTTCAATGACGTGAAACAGATTGAAAAGTCCTGGGACCTTTCGACTAAGAAGGGCAGCTTCAGCTTCAGCCTGTCCAGGAAGGCAAAGAAGGTGCAGCTCGCCGCGTTCGTCAAGGCCGCCAAGAAGGGCAGCTATTACGGTACGATCGATGTAATCCACGACCGCCTCCTCATCATCCCCCGGGGCCGGACCAGGCTCCTGTACGAGGAGTTCAGCGCGCGCAAGGACTTTGACAACGTGAAGATTCCCGACACCATCGCGGAAATCGGTCCCCACTCGCTTGAGCGGACCCTCATGGTCAGGATGGAAGTTCCCGGCACGGTCAAAAAGCTCGGAGATTTCGCCTTCTTTGATATGCCCAACCTGCAGGAAATCGTCCTGCACGAAGGCGTCGAGGAGCTGGGGGAATACTGCATTAACCTGCGGGAGTACCGGCCCGTCACCGTCGATGTGCCGGATTCCCTGTCCGTGTTCGCCCGCTACTGCATCTCCAACAATTCCACCTGGATCGTGAACAAGGGAAGCAGGGCGGACGAGTACGCGAAGAAGCAGCGCTTCGTGACGATTAAGTACCGGAACGCAACGTACGCTTCCCCGCCGACGGACGTACAGACGCCCCTGCCCCAGGAGGCTGTCATCCCCAGGGGGACGATGAAAAACTACGCCTACGAAACAGGGGACTTTACCACACATGAAGGGGACTACGTCTGGGACTTTTCCGCATACACTTCGCAGGCGGGCCAGTACAGCATTCTGTTCAACCGCATATCCGGTGCATCGCTCGTCCTGTCCAATGCCGTCATCCTTGCGGACGGTAAGCAGCTTGCCGCCATTCCTCAGCAGCAGACGGCAGACGGCAAGAAGCGCATTACGCTTTCCTTCAGCCTCCCCGCGGCTGCAAAGTCCGTGCAGCTCAAGGCGACCGCAAAGATGGCGAAGAAGGGCAGCTGTAAGGGGACGATTGACATCCTGCGCGGATCAACGCTGATTATCCCGGCGGGCCGGACCGCCATCGAAAAGGAAGAGTTCAGGAAGCGGAAGGACTTTACGGCGGTCATCTTCCCGGCAAGCGTTACGGAAATCGGCAACAGCGCATTCGAAGGCTGTGCCCTCACGGCGGTCGACATTCCCGGCACCGTCAGGAAGCTGGACCGCTATGCCTTCTTTGCCTGCAAGTCGCTCACCGATGTTGTCCTGCAGGAGGGCGTGACGGAGCTCGGCGAGTGGTCCTTCTGCGGCATTACGACGAAGCTGCGCATCGTCATGCCGTCGACGATAAAGGACTTCCCCGGCGGCGTAACGGAAAATATGGCCGTCTGGGTTGTCTATAAGGACGGCCCTGCCGAAGCATACGCAAAAGGCATGAACTACAAGCTGGAGTACCGGTGATGACGGACAAGACTTTGTATCACTCAGTAGATATCGGCAGCGTCCATCTGGACGGGAACCTCTTCCTTGCCCCCATTGCGGGCTACAGTGACCGGGCCTTCCGCACCCTCTGCGTGGAATGCGGGGCTTCGCTCTGCACGACTGAGATGGTGTCGGCAGAAGCCCTGACCCGCGGCTCCGGCAAGACCGAGGAGCTCATGGCCCGGTCCCCTGCCGAAAAGACCTATGCCGTGCAGATTTTCGGCGGCACGGCAGATGTAATGGCCCGCGCCGTGCCCCTCGTCCTCGAGAAGACCGGCTGCGAAATCATCGACATAAACGGCGGCTGCCCCGTCCCCAAGATCGTCAAGAGCGGGGCGGGCAGCATGCTCACGAAGGAGCCCGACCGCCTCTTTGCAATCGTGAAGGCGGTCCGCGAGGCGAGCGAGGCATATACGCAGGCCCGCCCCGGGCGCGGCAGCGTCCCCGTCACGGTGAAAATCCGCTCGGGCTGGGACGCAGAACACCTGACCTGGCAGGAGTGTGCCGCTGCCGCGCTTGAGGCCGGGGCAGCCGCCATCACGATACACGCACGGACGCGGGCCCAGGGCTACGAGGGCAAGGCGGACTGGGACATTCAGGCCCGGCTCGTTTCGTTCATTGCGGGCCGCATTCCCGTATTCGGTTCGGGCGATGCGCACAGCCCGGAAACCGCAAAGCGCATGCTGGAGGAAACCGGCGTTGATGCGGTCATGTTTGCGCGCGGGGCGATGGGAGACCCCTTCCTGTTCACGCGGACCCGCCACCTGCTCACGGAAGGGCACTACGAGCCGACCGGCATTTCCGACCGCCTCCGCGCGGGCTTCCGCGAGCTTGACATCGCGGTGCAGGACAAGGGCGAGGCTGCGGCCTGCCTCCAGATGCGCAAGAAGTTTGCCTCATATACGTCGGGCATCCGGGGCGGCGGGGCCCTCCGCTCCAAGATCGTCCGCTGTTCGACCGCTGCCGAGTACCGCGACCTGCTTGCGGAGTACCTGTAAGGCCGGGGAGGGCAGGACGCATGCGGACAGAAAAAGAGATGATGGATATAATCCTCGGGACTGCGCGTGACGATGCGAGGATCCATGCGGTGTACATGAACGGCTCGCGGACGAATCCTCATGCCCCGAAGGACCAGTTTCAGGATTACGACATCGTCTATGTCGTGGACGAGACGGAATCCTTCATCCGCGACAGGGACTGGATACGGCGCTTCGGGGAAATCTCGTTCATGCAGTACCCGGATGAGTCGCCCGACTATCCGAGCGATAAGGCCAGCTCCTACGCATGGCTCATGATGTTCAGCGACGGAAACAGGCTGGACCTGACGGTCATGACGGTTGCCCGTGCAAGAAAGAACGTCCTTGAGGACAGCCTGTGCGTGGTCCTGCTGGACAAGGACGGCAGCCTGCCTCCGGTCCCCGAATCGTCCGACCGGATCTACCGTGTGAAGGCGCCCTCGCCGGAACAGTTCGGCAGCTGCTGCAACGAGTTCTACTGGTGCCTCAACAACGTCGCGAAGGGCCTGTGGCGGGGCGAGGTCCCCTATGCGCAGAACATGCTGAACTTCGTGGTGCGGAAGCAGCTGGAGAGACTGTTGTCGTGGAAAGTGGGCGTGCTGACCGGCTGCTCCGTCAGCGTCGGAAAGTCCGCGAAGTATATGTACCGCTGGCTTTCGGCGGAAGAATGGCAGTCCTATCTGGACACATACTGCGGTGCGGACATCCCCGCGATGTGGATGTCGGTGGAAACGATGTGCGGCCTCTTCCGGGACACTGCGCGCTGGCTTTCGGACAAATGCGGCTTTGTGTTCAATGAGGCAGAGGCAACGGCCAGTCTTGCATATCTGAACAAAGTAAAAGAAATGCCAGGTTAAAAGGAGGTCTGACGTGATGAAAGACGTGTACGAATCCTGCCCGGAGTTTGAGGACGGCACATGGCTGCTCCGCTTCGTGCGTAAAGAAGATGCGGATGACCTGCTCGCCGTGTACGGCGACAGGAACGCGCTGCCTTTCTTTAACAGCGACAACTGCCACGGGGACAACTTCTATTACAACACGAAGGAGAAGATGGACAAGGCCATCGACTTCTGGCTGTATTCATACGGGCAGAAATACTTCGTCCGCTGGGCGGTCATCGACAAGCTGGCAGGAAAGGCCGTGGGGACGATAGAGATGTTCCGCCGTCCGGCGGGCGCGGACTTCGGTGTCGTGGGGCTCATCCGGCTGGACGTTGCAAGCGCCTACGAGAAGGCTGAACCGCTGAAGGAAATCCTTTCCCTCATAATTCCCCCCGCCTTCGGGATGTTCGACTGCGGTGAGATAATCTCCAAGGTTCCGATTTACGCGGTGGAGCGGGCGGAGGCGTTCGCAGGCTACGGCTTCACCAAGACCAGCAGTTGCCTGATAGGCGGTAACGACGGATACGCCTACAACGGCTACTGGTCGCTGCGGAAGAAGCGGGATACCCGGGCCGTCTGACCGCGGGGAACTTTCCGGACCGGGAAGCTGCGCTACTGTAGCGGCCAGCCTTGCAGGGCACGGCTCAGCCCTTGAGCATGAAGCGGCGGGCGACCGCGATTCCAATACGGTAGGGCAGGGGACGCAGCGCCTTGTCGGCCTTCTTAAGCTCCTCTCGGATGGCTATGTTCTGCGGGCAGTGCTGCTCGCACTTTCCGCAGCCGATGCACTGGCTTGCGAAGGCCTTCTGTTTCCTGAGGCCAACCGTCTGCGCGAACTCAAAGCGGCCCGCGCTCTTGCGCTCGGTGAACATCTCGTTGTAGCAGCGGAATATTCCCGGGATGTCAACGTTCTTTGGGCAGGGCATGCAGTAGCGGCAGGCAGTGCAGTTCACTTTCACCTTTGCACGTATCTCCTGCCGCAGCCGTTCGATGAAGGCAAGGTCCTCCCCGTCAAGCTCGCCTGACCGCGCCTGATCCGCAATCCGGCAGTTCTCCCGGACCATATCCAGCGAGTTCATGCCGCTGAGTACGCAGGAAACGCCTTCCTGGTCGTAGAGCCAGCGGAAGGCCCACTCGGCGGGCGACCAGCGGCGGGGGTGGCCGTCAATCAGCTTCCTTGCGGCCTCGGGCAGCAGGTTCACCAGCTTGCCTCCGCGCAGGGGTTCCATCACGACGAGGGGGATTCCCATACGGTGGCACTCCTCAACTCCGGCTCTGCCCGCCTGGCTGTGCTCGTCCATGTAGTTGTACTGGATCAGGCAGATGTCCCAGTCGTAATCGTGCAGGATTTTGAGGAACATCTCGCTGTCTCCGTGGAATGAGAAACCGATGTTCCGTATCTGTCCGGACTTCTTCTTCTCCGAAATCCATTCGGTGATTCCGATTTCCTTCAGTTTCTCCCAGGCGGCGATGTCGGTCAGGTGGTGCATCAGGTAGTAGTCGATGTAGTCCGTCTGCAGGCGGGAAAGCTGCTCGTCAAAAAAACGGTCCAGGGCCTTGCGGCTGCCGACGAGGTACTGGGGGAGCTTGGTTGCTATCTTGATTTTGTCCCGCAGTCCGTTGCGCCGCACAATCGTGCCGAGTGCGGCCTCGCTTCCCGGATAGATGTATGCGGTGTCAAAGTAGTTGACCCCGGCCTTCACGGCCTCAAGGATTTCCACCTCGGCCTTGTCTATGTCTATGCCGCCGGCCTTTCCGCTGAACCGCATGCAGCCGTAGCCGAGGAGCGAAATCGACTCCCCCTTCCTGTCCTTCCGATATTGCATGGCTTTCCTCTGCGTATGTCCGGCTCAGCCCGGTCCGGGGCTGCATTTCCCCGCGCCGGATGAATTACTGGGCGGATTGTTTAAAAAAGAAAGCGGCCTGTGGTGAAATGAAAAAAAACCACAGACCGCCAAAAAAAGGAGGCAAGGCATATTGATAATGGAGACTACATGCCTTGAAAACATTAAGTGTATGATAGCACAGCAGCAGTGTTTTGGCAAGTAGTTTAGAAAATTTTTTTTGTTATTTCGCCTCTTTTTTGCGGGTATCCGGGACTGTACCCCTGTAAAAGATTGCCGGAACTGCTATACTGGCAGTGATGAAAGAGATAGTACTTGGCAGTACGGGAATCCGTACGCCGCAGAACGCATTCGGTGCCCTCCCCATTCAGCGGGACAGCACGGAACAGGCCGTCACCCTCCTGCACAGGGCATACGAGGGTGGCATGACCTTCTTTGACACCGCCCGCCTCTATTCCGACAGTGAGGAAAAGGTCGGCATTGCCTTCCGGGGCATGCGGGAGCGGGTCTTTATTGCAAGCAAGACGATGGCAAAGACGCCCGAAGCCTTCCGCACGGACCTTGCAACATCGCTTGCAAAGCTCCAGACCGGGTACATCGACGTGTACCAGTTCCATCAGGCGGGACAGTGCTACCGGCCTGGCGACGGGACCGGCATGTACGAGTGCATGGAAGAGGCGAAGCGGGCGGGGAAGATCCGCCACATCGGGATTACGGCCCACAAGATTTCCGTTGCGGAAGAAGCGGTCCGCTCCGGCCTCTACGAGACCCTGCAGTATCCTTTCAGCTACCTTGCTTCTCCCAAAGAGCAGGAACTTGTCGCCCTCTGCCGGGAAAAGAACGTCGGCTTCATCGCGATGAAGGGGCTCGCAGGCGGCATTATAACCGACAGCCGGGCGGCAATGGCTTTCATGGCACAGTACGACAACGTGCTTCCCATCTGGGGCATCCAGCGGGAGGCGGAACTGGACGAGTGGCTTTCCTACATGCAGGACACTCCTGCTATGACCGGGGAACTTGCGGCGTTTATAGAGCGTGAGCGGACCGAACTGGCAGGCGACTTCTGCCGGGGCTGCGGCTACTGCATGCCCTGTCCGGCGGGAATCCAGATAAACAACTGTGCCCGCACCTCGCTCCTTTTGCGGCGTGCCCCCTCGTCCGCATGGCTTACTCCGGCATGGCAGGCGGAAATGCGTAAGATTGCAGGCTGCCGGAACTGCGGGGGTTGTGCGTCCCGCTGCCCCTACGGACTGGACACGCCTGCCCTCCTGCGGAAGAACTGGAAGGACTATCAGGCGGTCCTTGCCGGGCAGGTGAACGTGGGTTAGGCCCGGCAGCGGCTGGCGGGTAGTGGGAAACAAAAATTCCCGGGCGATCTCCGGGAATCATTGCACAGGAGACCGCCGGAGCCGGATAACGGCTTACTCGTTGGCGTAGCTCAGTGAGTAGGTCCATGTGCTCGGGGAGCTTCCTTCCGTGAACACCAGATCGCTATTTATGTCCGTCGTGGTGAGACCGCTGGTATTAGTGTCGGACGCCGACGTACCTTTTATCGAGAATCTTGTGGCAGAGTCTATCGTCGCAATAAGGGTGTTGCCGAGCGTGATGGTAAGCGTGGTTCCGCTTATGGAATAGGTCGCATCCCAACAGACATAGCTTCCAGAGTTATCCCGTGCGTAGTATTTCAGGTCGCTGTCGGACGTTCCCGTGATGTAATAGGGGTTCGTATGGGTTTGTATTTTCTTTGTGAAGGGCTGGTCGTTGTTGATTCCGCTGTATGTCTGCGGGGATGAATACGTTGTCGTATAGATAAATTCTGCGCAGACAAAGGTTCCGCCGTTGAGTGTGGTGATGGGGCCGGAGGCAGTTGTTGCAGCGCCTGCTGCCGGGGCATCATCATCGCCGCTGGTTTCATTGTCACAGGCGGTCAGCAGACAGATTGCCGTCAGTGCTGCCAGCAGGAATGGCGGCCATGCGCCCGTATCGTGCTTGAGGGCTGTTAGGCGCCCATGTCGCGCTTGAGGGCGGAAAGAACTTCGCGCAGGCCGTCGGGAACGGCGTCCGTTTTTGTCGGGGATGATGATGAGGAGGAGGCCGCCGCTGCTCCTCCGCGCCGGCCTGCCTGTGCCAGCGCTGCTTCTTCTTTTGCAAGCCGGGTTTCAGCCAGTCCGCGGGCTTCCTCTGTGCTGTAGGACGCTCCGGTGACGGTTCCCCGTTTTCCTGCCATGCGGAAGGCCAGGGCGCGGATATCCATATTCCGGGCATACATGGAAAGTCCCCGCAGGATATAGTGCTTCCGCAGCTGCAGGAGCTCTATCCAGCCGGGATGGTCGGCTTCGACGAGGAGGACGCCGTTCTTGAGGTCAACGATGCGGGAATGGGCGGCGAGGTTCGCCCCTTCATTGGGATTCGTACTGCTTTTTATGCTGAGCAGGATTTTACGCCAGGCGGCGGCGGTTACGTCTGCTTTCTGCGCTTCTGCGGTATGCAGGACATCAAAGACCCCCCCCAGAATGGAGGAAATGTCCTGTATGTCGCGTTCGTCAGCAGACATGCGATGCCCCCTCCGTCCGGGCGGGCAGCAGGCTAGACATACACCTCTTCTTTGGAGACCGCCTTGCTGCTTGATTCTGCCTGTACCGTGCGGCAGACCCGGAAGCCCAGCGTGCTGCTTTTGCCAGCGGGTCCGCTTGCGCTGCGGAAGTAGACCGTACACTGCTGCGGGTCATCGAGCCAGCTGCCGCCGCGCTTGACGTGCGTATCACCGATGTTGGAACCGTGGGGGTTGGTCATGGCCCGGATGGGCAGGTCGCCCATGTAGTCCCAGCACCACTCGGCCACGTTGCCGCACATGTCGTACAGGCCCAGGCCGTTCGGCTTCTTGGTTCCGACGTCGTGGGTCGTGGCATTGCTGTTCTCGCCGTACCAGGCGATTTCTCCGATGTTGCTTCCACCGGCAAACTGGTTTATGTCCGTATCCTTGCCGCCTCGGGCCGCATATTCCCATTCGGCTTCGGTGGGCAGGCGGTAGCCGTTTGCCGTGAAGTTGCAGACGACCCGCTTCCACAGGGGGCTCTTGCTGTCAAACTTGGTCAGGTCGGTTGCATTGCCGATGCTGAAGCAGGGGGTCATGCCCTGCTTTATGCTCAGGAAGTTGCAGTAAATCAGGGCTTCGCACCAGTTTACGCATTCAACGGGCCGGTCCTTGCCGACCAGCTTGGAGGGATTGCTTCCCATGATGTATTCGTACTGCCGCTGGGTGACGGGGGTTATGCCCATCTCGAACTCGGTCAGCGTAATCTTGCGGTTGACCTCGTTCAGTCCCATCGGGAATGTTCCTGCCGCAACCAGGGCGAGTTCGGGAATGTCGCTGCTGGCGACCGCCGGTGCCGCAGCAGGACCGGCATTTCCCTGGGAAACAGGCGTACCGCAGTGCGGGCAGAACTTGAACCCGTCAGCCACATCGGCTCCACATGTACTGCAAACCATATCTTGTACCTTCTTTTACTGTTATATTTTACTGCTCGAACTATATGCTTCGTATTTCCTATAGTATATCACAAGGCAGGCAAAAACAAAAGAAATTGGATTGACTTTTTTGCAAAAAGGAGGAAAATAGAGGAAAAAGGTCCGTACAAGGCGGCTTTCTATCCGAGGAGAATACAGTTCGATGACCATCACCGAAGAAAAAAACGAAGCAAATGCGAATCTTATCCTTGCCATCTCAGGCAGGCTTGACACGACCACGGCTCCCGAGCTTGAGGCAAAGCTGAAGGAAATTCCCAAGGGACTCAAGGCCCTCTTCCTGGACATGAAGGACGTCGAGTATATCTCCAGTGCGGGACTGCGCGTTGTCCTGATGGCCCACAAGATGATGGTTGCAACCGGCGGTTCCATGGCCGTCCAGAACCCGTCCGATTTCTGCCGGCAGGTCTTTGAGGCAACCGGCATGGACTCCGTGCTGAATATTATTTAGTGTCTGCGGGCTTCGTCCAGTCCTTTCTGGTCTGGGCGTTGCGGTTTGTCCGGCGGGTAAAGAGCAGTTCGATGAGGCTCTTTTCGTAGGGGATAAATCGGCTGTCGTCTATCATTGCGAGTATTTCATCTTTTGACGCCCAGCGGACGGCCTGTACTTCTTCCGGCTGCAGGGTCAGTGTTTCCAGATCCAGATTCTTCGTCAGCACATAGTAATCGTCAAAGCCGTGGTCCCAGCAGAGGGTCATGGTCGGACGCACGTCCGCAAGGTCAACGGCAAGACCCAGTTCCTCCCGTACTTCGCGCTCGGCGGCGGTCCGGCTCGTGTCGCCCGTTACGGCACAGCCGCCCACGCTGACGTCCCAGAGGTTTGACCAGGTTGCCTTGAAGGGCTGCCGCTGCTGGATGAGCATGCGCCCCGCCTCGTCAAAGATGCAGACATGGATGACCAGGCGGTAAAAACCGTCGGGCGTCCGCTCGCCCCGTTCCAGTGTCCTGCCGGTCTTCTGCCGGTCCGCCGTGTACAAATCAAACCGTTCCATACCTGCCTCCCGGATTCTACGCGAGCACCTTGCTCATCGTCAGGATATTCTGGCCGTCCTCATAGGCGTAGGTCACGCTGTCCATGAACTTCTTGGTCAGGAAGATGCCGAGCCCGCCGATGCCGCGGTCTTCGGCGGACAGGGTAATGTCCGGGTCCTCCCGGGCGAGCGGATCAAAGGGCTTGCCCCGGTCCTTGAAGCATATCGTGAGGCGGGGCGCCGTCTTTCCGGGCTGCCCGCCCGTCCCCTGCTGTCCTTCCCCTGCCGCCTGTGCAGCCTCATCCAGCGTACAGCTGATTTCAACCGTTCCGTCCACCGGCTTATAGGCGTAGTGGGCGATGTTGATGTAGACCTCTTCAACCGCCAGATCGAGCTTGTTCAGGATTTCCACGGGGCAGTTTTCGGGCAGCATTGCGTGCACGAAGTCGTTGACCGGCCCCATGTTCTCGTCGGTCGCGTCAAAGATTTTCGTCTGCGAGCGGGGTCCGCCGGCCAGAGCTGCCGCCGTGCTGGTACCCGCCCCTGTCTGAGACACCCCGCTTGCCTCCGTCGCCTTGAGTGACAGCTCCAGCATCGTAATGTCGTCAAACTGGGGGGCGCTGCCGACGAACTGGTTTACGTCGTCCCGCACCGCCTCCAGCAGTTCCTTTGCAGACAGGGTCCGCCGGTTCGCCATGCAGAGGATGAGCCGGTTCTCTCCGTACAGCTCGTTTGCGGCGTTCGTTGCTTCGGTAACGCCGTCCGTATAGACGAAAATCCTGTCGCCCGGCGCCAGCTGCGTGTGGTGTTCCTTGTACTTCATTCCCTGCATGCCTGCGAGCATCAGGTTCGGCTTAACCGTCAGGTATTCCACCCGGCCCCCGTGGAAGATGACCGGCGAAGTGTGGCCCGCATTGGCAAAGACCAGGTCTCCCGTGCTGAGGGTAAGGATGCCCATCCAGCAGGTAACGAAGAGGCCCGCGTCGTTGCCCTCGCACAGCTGGTCGTTCACCTTTTCAAAGATGCGGGCGGGGCTGGACTCCTGCAGGCCCACGTTCTTGAGCAGGGTCTTGGCAACGACCATGAAGAGGGCCGCCGGAACGCCCTTGCCGCTCACGTCGCCCACGATGATGGCAAAGTGGTCGGAGTCGGTCATGAAGAAGTCGTAGAAGTCGCCGCCGACCTCCTTGGCCGGATCCATCGATGCAAACAGCTCTATCTCGGGGTGGTCGGCGTAGGGCGGGAAAATCCGCGGCAGCATGTTCGCCTGAATCTGCGTGGCAACGTCAAGCTCGGCGCTCAGGCGCTCCTTTTCCGCCGTCGCATGGGTCAGGTCTGCAATGTACTGGTGCATGTCCACGCTCATCTGTTCCACCGCGCGGGCAAGGATGGCAATCTCGTCCCTGCCCGTGACCTTCGTGAGCAGGCCGGACAGTTCTCCCTTATGGCGGGCAAAGCTCGCAGTTTCCTTCGTAACGAGAACGAGCGGCCTGATGAGCCGGTGATGGAGCACGAGTATATAGATGAAAACGAAGAGGACCGTCAGCAGGGCGGAAAGAATGAAGGTCATCTTGAGGTAGCGGTCTTTGAGTGCGTCCACCTCGCTCATCGGCTTGACGACGCTCAGGATGCCGACGATGCCGCCGCTGCTGTCCGCAACGGGAATGGAAGTCGTGACGTGGCCGCCCGTCTTGTTGTAGCTGAACTTGATGTAGGGCTTTCCTTCCAGCATGACCTGCTTGAGGTTGGCGATGTATTTCTCGTCGTGTTTCTTGAGGGAACTGACGCGGCCGAGGGGAATGACCTTACCGTTTACGACTTGGGGGTGCACCGTATCGTAGATGTAGGTCCGGTTCTCGAATGCGCTGTCTGGCACGGTTACGTAGATGTAGGCAAGATCGGACGTCCGGGTCAGGACGTTGAGCTTCCGGTCCGTCTCGGTCCACGCTTCGTCCGCGGGCTTTCCGGCCGCATAGCCTTCAATGCTGTCCCCGTCCAGATAGGAAAGGGCGGTGTAGGCAATCTGCCGGGTAATCGTCTCGTACTGCTCTTCGAACAGGGCCTTGAAGACCCGGTAGCCGATGAGCCCGTTTGCAATGCACAGGATTGCACAGAAGAGGAAGATGTACAGCGGAAGCCTGAACATTAGGCTTGCGGGATTGAATGTCTTTGCCATTCGGGATGGATTTTCCGGCGCTTTCATGCTTCCAGTATACGGCAAACGGAACAAAAAGACAACGAATCCTGCCGGTCGCTGTATCCGGCCTTATAAACAAAAATTATCCCCCAAAACAGCCTGTTTGCGGTACAATGTCCGTATGCTTCGGTATAGCCCCGCCTTCCGGTATTGCCGCGCCCTCTGTTCCGCCGTCCGCCGGCGTGTCCGCATGCGTGCCGCTGCATGCATCCTGCTCATGGCTGCAGGGGGCATGCTTTTTGCCCGGGAGAAAACCGCAGACCTGCTGCAGGGCTACCTGAACGAGAGCCTTGCCGTCAAGAAGCTGACCCTCTCGCTCAAGGACAAGATGCTGTCCAGACAGTCCGCGGGCATTACGAACGGCATTGCCGTTCAGCTTTCGTCCGGTTCAGTCGTCATAAACACGGCGGGGGACGGGGCGGTGAGCCTGCGGCCTTCTGCGAGCGTGGGCTATCCGGCGGCGAGGAACCTCACGCTCGGCGTTTCATCCAACCTTTCATTTGCGGACGGCAAGAACAAGAATTCCACAACATCCCTGTCGCTCAGCCTGGATCTGTATTCCGGGGTTATGGAAGAGCGGAACGTCGCCCTGCTCAAGGCGGACCGGTCGGTGCTGGAAGCGCAGCGGGCACTGGCGGACGGGCTCGTGAAGCAGGAACAGGCCTTTTACACGGAGCTGAAAGGCATCTTCGATGCCGCCGCCAGGCTGACGGGTGCGGAAAACACCCTCTGGGACGACCGGCTCAGCTTCCTTGAACTCAAGGTCAAGGGCTACGAAGCGGCTTCGCTCAAGTACCGGCAGGCGGAAAGCAAGGTCAGGACCGACGAGCACACCGTGTCGAACGCCCGGCGCGATCTGGAAAAGAACATCAAGGTCTTTGCCAGAAAGTGCGGGACGGACTACCCGGGGGGCGACCCGATTGACTGGCTGCCCGATGACATCCCGCAGGTGGAAGGCCTTGACATCAGCAGTTTCCGGGAGGCGGACTATACCGCCGTGGAAAAAGCCGTCTGGACGAATAAGATAAACTCGCTTGCCCGCAAGGCCGACAAGCCCTTTTCGCTTGCGGCGAACGGGGGCTACACCTTCGGCAACACGAATGCGGGCGGCAGCGGTACCGTGGACGGGGGGCTTGACCTTGCGATGGGAGGCGGGGCGCTTTCCGCCGGGGCGGGCATCAGCGTTCCCGTGACGGGAGACGACCATTCCCCGGTCTACACGATGAACCTCTCGCTCAACCCGACCAAGTTCATGACCGACCGGATTTCCCGCCGGCAGTACGGCATTGCCGAAGAGCAGGAGCTGCTGGACATACAGAGCGCGCGGGATGAATGGGAGTCCAAGGTCGTGGAAAAGCAGGAGAGCCTTGAAAATATCCTGTGGAGCCGGAAGGGCAGCGAGGACTCCTGCGAGCTGTATAGGGCGCTTGCGGCAGATACCCTCAAATGGTACAAATCCGGCATCGTTACCGAAGGCGAGTACCGGTCTGCCGAAAGCAACCGGAAGAACTATGAGATTCAGATGACAATCAGCGACCTTGAGCTGCTCATTTACAACGCCGAGGTAAAGCTGCTGTTCGTGCGGGACGGGGAGCTTGCGCTGCTGGAGGCCGTGCAGTGAAAGGCAGGATCCGGGCTGTCATCATCGTGTTCTTCCTCCTTGCCGCTATCGGTGCGAGCCTCTTTTTTGCGCGGAAGTTCCTCGCGTCGGCAAAGACGGAAAAAGTAAGCTATACGGTCCGCGAAGAAACCTACGAGAACGTCATAGACATCAGCGGCACGGTGCAGGCTGCCCAGTCGCAGACCCTGCAGGCGCTTTCCGACGGAACGGTCATTGCAGTCTACGTGCAGCAGGGCGATGCGGTAAAGAAGGGGGACGTGATATTGCAGCTGGACGACACGACCCAGCGCTATAACCTTGAAAAGCACCTGCTGAACATGCAGGTGACACGGATAAACGGTTCGGCAAAAGAGTACGAGCTGATGAAAACCGAAAAAGCCTCGCTCGAACAGAAGATAAGCGAGCGGCGGGTTACGGCGACCTTTGACGGCATCATTGCGGCAATCAGCGCATCGGTCGGCGACTCGCTTGCGGCGAAGGATTCCATCGGAACGCTCGTGGACACTTCCTACCTGACCGCACAGGTGGAAATTGCCGAGACCGACGTGGCAAGCCTTGCGGTCGGTCAGACGGTAAGCTTTACCTTTCCCGCCTATTCCGGCGGAAAGGTGGAAGGCCGTGTCGTCAGCTGGCCTGCAATCGGCGAGACGACATCGCGGGGGGCAACGGTCGTTAAGGCGAAGCTCCGCATAGACGAATACCCGCCGGTCATACTGCCGAATTTTTCTTTTTCCGGCAAGATACAGGTCGCCCCGCCGGAGACCTTCCTGCTCGTCTCAAGCTATGCCGTCGGGCGCGAGGACGGGGCGGCATTTGTCGTCAAGAGCGGCACGGGCGAGAAGATTGCCGTCAGCGTGCAGCCATACGGGGCGGGCTACGTTAAGATTGTCAGCGGCAATGTCAGGGCGGGCGACGTGCTTGAGGCGCAGGGGACCGCTCCCAGATCCGGCATGAATCCGGCGCGGGGCGGCATGGGCGGCATGGGCGGCATGCCCGGCGGTATGGGTGCCCCCGGCATGGGCGGAAGCAACCGGAGCGGCAGCGGTTCCGGCGGGGCCCGGAGGTAGCGGACAGGATATGAAAAGCGTCGCAAAAAAATGCTGCCGCCGGGGTACCGGTCATAGAGATGCAGGACGTCAAGCGGGTCTACGTGATGGGTGATCAGGAAGTCCATGCCCTCCGGGGCATCTCCTTTGCCATCCGGGAGGGAGAGTTTGTTTCCATCATGGGACCGTCTGGTTCCGGCAAGTCCACCTGCATGAACATGATCGGCTGCCTGGACCGGCCGACTGCGGGCATCGTCAAGATAAACGGCCGGGAAACCGCACTGATGGACGAGAAGGAACTGGCATACCTGCGCAACCGGACGGTCGGCTTCGTGTTCCAGCAGTACTTTCTGCTGAATTCCATGTCCGTACTGGAAAACGTCATGCTGCCCCTGCGCTATCAGGGCATCGGCAGGAAACAGCGGCAGGAGATGGCCGCGCAGGCGCTGGAAAAGGTGGGCCTTGCCGACCGGCTCGGCCACCATCCCTACGAGCTTTCCGGCGGGCAGAAGCAGCGGGTTGCCATTGCGCGGGCAACGGTAACCCGGCCCAAGATCATCCTCGCCGACGAGCCGACCGGAGCGCTGGACTCGGCGACGGGCAAGGCGGTCCTCAAGCTCTTTTACCGCATAAACCGGACTGAAGGGACCACGGTCGTCATCGTTACCCACGATCCCCGCATCGGGAGCATCACGAACCGCTGCATCCACATACTGGACGGCAGCATCAAGAGCGACATGCGCAGGCATGCGTGAAACATATAAAGCTCAGGAGGTGTGTTGAGCCATGGGTCATTTTAAGAATTTCAAGTCGGTGCTCTATTGCCCGGTGCACTGGGTAATCAACGTGAAGGAGGAGGATCTGGAAGGTCAGCTCGCCTTCTTTGAAAAGTACATCGGGGTAGACAAGGTGTACCTGGAACCCTTCCGGTCCGGGGAGCTTGCAAGCCGCGAAAAGCTCCTTGCCATCAAGGGCTTTCTGGAATCGCACGGCGTAGAGGTGGCGGGCGGCTTTACGACGACGTCGGGACCCGGTCCCATCCCCGGCAAGGAGCACAAGTCCCAGCGGCTCTTTGACACCTACTGCTACACGGACAGGGACTTCCGTGCCGAACTGCAAAAGAACATCGAGTTCACCGCAGGCATATTCGATGAGATTATCCTCGATGACTTTTACTTTACCAACTGCACCTGCGAGGACTGCATCAGGGCGAAGGGCAGCAGGAGCTGGCAGGAGTTCCGCCTGAACTTGATGAAGGAGGTGAGCCGGAACGTCATCGTCGGCCCGGCAAAGAAAGTCAATCCCAGGTGCAGGGTCGTCATCAAGTACCCTAACTGGATGGAAAGCTATGCGGGGGCGGGCTACAACCCCGGCGAGCAGAAGGACATCTTTGACGGCGTGTACACCGGTACCGAAACCCGCAATTCGATGGATCAGGACCAGACCCTGCCCCGCTACCTGTCGTATTCGCTCGTCCGCTGGATGGAGAACCTCGCGCCGGGACGGAACGGGGGCGGCTGGTTCGACGCCTTCCAGTGCTACCCCATGGAGGCCTACCTTGAGCAGGCATACCTGACCGCCTTTGCCCGCGCCCGCGAGCTGATGATTTTCTGCTGGCCGCTCGTCTACGACCACTACTTCGTGCCGACGCTCGGCTTCCAGATGAAGAAGATCGATGAGCTGATGAGCAGCGCCGGCGGCTGTACCGGCCTTGCCGAATACCATCCGGTCAACGCGCAGGGCGAGGACCACCTTGCCGACTACCTGGGACTTCAGGGCATTCCCTTTGAGTCGACGCCGTATTTCCCGGAAAATGCAGAGGCGGTATTCCTGACCGCCGCCTCCTGTGCGGACAGGGACGTCATGAGCAGGCTGGAGAAATACGTCCGTGAGGGCGGGCATGCCATCGTGACGAGCGGCTTCGTCAAGCTGATGCTGGGCGACGGCGGCGGCATCTCCCGTGCCGACGGCAGTTGTAGTCCCCGTACCGGCGGCAGCAGCACGGACGGCACATCCGCGCTGTCTGCCCTGTCCATCGAACAGATGACCTCGCTGCGCTGGCGGGACCGGCACCTTACGCCGACCCACTACCAGTACCATTCGCAAGACACCTGGGAAGAGTATAAGGTTCCGGCCGCTAAGGCGATTACGTTCCCCCTGCTGGAGCACCGCAACAACGTCAGCTGGATGCTCGTGAAGGGACAGACGGCGGGGAAGAACCTCCCCATACTCATCCGCGACTGCTACGGCAAGGGACAGCTGATTACCTTCGTCGTCCCGGACGACTTCGGCGACATCCAGAATCTTCCCCGCGAGATACTGAACGAGCTGCGCCGGGAGTTCTGCGGTACGCTCGGACTGCGCCTTGAGTGCGGTAAGAACGTGGGCCTCTTCCTCTACGACAACGATACGTTCATCACCTATGCCTATGACTACCAGAACGAGGGGCCGCAGCCCTGTTACGTGCACGTTGCGGGCGGGGCAAAGCGGCTGGTCCGGCTGAACGGACGGCGCGGGCTTGACTGCGTGGAGCCCTATGCAAAGGCCGACGAGGGAAGCAAAACCGGCATGGACGGCATGAATGTCAAGGCGCAGACCGAGACCGTCTTCAAGATAGAGACGCACCCCGACCTCTTTGACTTCTGGAAAATCGAGCGCTAGGCGTGAATTCAGCATCCCCTCCGAGAAAGTTTTTCTGCGGAGGGGATGCCTGCGGCTGCGCAGGGAAAGATATGCTGGAGCCAGTGCAAAAGTCGGTCACTTTTGCACTGGCTTGCAAGAATCTCAGCGGTGCTACGCACCACTTGCGATTCTTGAGGTGAATTTTGACCAGTTTCAAAAGTCCGCGGCAACAAAGTTGCCAGGGACTTTTGAAACTGCCTCGCTGATCTGTTTGCGGTGGAAATCCTTAATCAGAGATTTGCTAATTCAGAAATAAAATCTGCGGGGGAAAGAACCGGAACCTTTGCCTTTGAATAGTCTTTTTCATTCCGAGTAACGATATAATCAACGGAATTCCTGAATGCGGTCTCTGACATAACGGCATCCTCATAATCACCTATTTGTGAGGAAACTGCATTCTGGCAGTCTATACCGAGCGTATCAACGACTTCAAACAGACTGAATAATTTCCGTAAGATTTCCCTTGTCTGGCTGTCGCTGTGGGTCTGACGATGGGTAAGATAATAAATATCCGTTACGGATTTTGCGGATATACAGGCTGTGACAGTCCGCTTTGCGACTTCAATGAATATCTGCTGGGCAAAATGGGAGAATGGCCGTCTGTCCTGCAATGCGTCAATAATCACGCATGTATCCACAAGAATTTTCATATCCTGGCCAGCCTTTCACTTTGAGATTCTTCCAGCGTCACGTCATCCGGTAGAATTCCAAAAAGAGAGCGCGCTGTTTCAATCCTGTCTTGATTTGGGCTGGAAAGCACGGCAATTGTCCGCCCGTTTTCGGTTATGAAAACCTGCTCTTTTTCTGCCAGGGCAAGATATTTCGTGAGATTCTGCTGCAACTCTACTGCCGTTATAGCCATGCATTCTCCTCCATGTATACTCCCAGTATATCACACTTTTCTCTGTGTTGAAAGATGACCCTTGTTTGTTGCAGGCGCTGTGCGATTCTGCTAGAATATACTCATGCTTGAGGACTTCCTTGACGCCCTGCAGAATTTCAGGCGCAACAGGATGCGCACCTTCCTCTCCCTGCTCGGCATCATCATCGGCGTTGCCTCGGTCATCGTCATCATGAGCATGGGCCAGTCGTCCACGCAGAAAATCAAGGATACCTTCGGTTCGGCGGGTCTGGACATGGTAAGCCTGTCCGGTGGCTTCTTCCGCAGGAGCCGGGCTGCGGTCACGATAAGCTTCGACGAACCCTTCCGGGAAAAGCTCTTTGACAGCGTCACGGGCATTAAGAAAATCTGGTACAGGAACTCCCTTTCTGCGACGATTTCCTACGGCGAAAGCAGTGCCAGCGCTTCCTGTGCGGCGGTCGAAACCGATTACATGCGTTCCTGCGGCATTCAGCTGGAACGAGGGAAATATTTTGACGTAACCGATGACGTGATGGGAGCCCAGCGGATCATTCTGGGCAGCAGCATCGCTTCGACCCTCTTTCCCAACGGGGATGCGGTGGGAAAGCAGGTCATGCTCGTTACCGGCAATGCGCCGTTCAGCTTTACGGTGGTCGGCGTACTTAAGGAGCAGACGTCGGGCATGGAAAATACGAGCCAGGGCTGCTACATCCCCCGGGGCTTTTATGCCCGCAAGATAAAGCCCAACCCGCCCGCCGATACCGTCATGGTACAGGCAGAAAGCGAGGCCCTTGCGGTGAGCCTGCGCGACAGGCTGGAAGCATACTGCAACAGCCTGACCGGAACGGAAGGTTCCGTATCTGCAACGTCCATGCAGACGATGATCGAACAGATGGGGTCGATTACGGGCGTCCTGAGCCTGCTGCTGGCGGTCGTGGCGGGCATATCGCTGCTGGTCGGCGGCATCGGCATCATGAACATCATGATTGTGACGGTGACCGAGCGCAGGCAGGAAATCGGCATCCGCAAGGCGCTCGGTGCCAGTCCCGCCCTCATCCGCCGCCAGTTCCTCGTAGAGTCTGCCGGCATAACCGTGATGGGCGGCCTTCTGGGCATTGTCCTGGGCATTGCGATAAGCATTGCCGTTGAGTACGTGCAGGCCGTGCAGAGCTTTGTCGTCAGCTGGACCGCCTGCCTCGTGGCCTTTGCCTTTTCCCTTTTCGTCGGCATCTTCTTCGGCCTGTCGCCTGCTTCCCGGGCCGCCCGTCTGGACCCGGTGGAAGCCCTCTCCGGGGAGTAGGGGAACCGGCGGCGGTCATTGTTCCGTCAGGTGTGCCCGGACGATGTTCGGACTTTCTGTTCCATCGGAGGGAGGCTCTTTGACATAGCCCCCGTTTTGCTGTAAAATACCCTGTCAAATAAGGATACACTGTGGAACAAAGGAAATATGACCTGCTGATTGTCGGATCCGGTCTTTATGGGGCAACGTTCGCCCGGCTTGCAAAAGAGGCTGGCAAACGCTGCCTTGTAATCGAGAAACGCCCTCATACCGGCGGCAATGTCCATTGTGATTCGAAAGAAGGAATCAACATCCACAGGTACGGTGCTCATATCTTTCATACCTCCAGCAGGAAACTCTGGGATTTTGCAGGCAAATTCGTTACGTTCAACCGCTATACGAATTCACCGCTTGCAAACTACCGGGGCAGACTGTTTAACCTGCCCTTTAACATGAACACATTCTACGCAATGTGGGGAGTGACGACCCCTGCCGAGGCAATGGCGCGGATCCGGGAACAGCAGTCTCAGCTGACATCTGCCCCCCGGAATCTTGAGGAGCAGGCAATCGCCCTTGTCGGAAGCGACATTTACAGAATACTTGTAAAAGAGTATACGGAAAAGCAGTGGGGACGTCCCTGCACCGAGCTTCCTCCTTTCATAATACAGAGGCTTCCCGTCCGTTTTACCTTCGATAACAACTATTTCAGCGACTGTTACCAGGGTATTCCGATAGGGGGCTACAACAAGCTTACAGACGCCTTGCTTGAGGGAACCGAGGTGATTACGGGTATTGATTTCTTTGCCGATCGTGTGCGGCTGGAGTCCCTTGCTTCTCGGCTTGTCTTTACCGGACGAATCGACGAGTTTTTCGGCTATCAGTACGGCAGGCTCGAGTACCGCACGGTTCGTTTCGAGACGGAGACGCTGGATATGCAGAATTATCAGGGGAACGCCGTCGTCAACTTTACGAGCTGTGACGTACCCTACACGCGGATTATCGAGCACAAGCATTTCGAGCCTGAAAATCCTGCTTACAGTAGTCCGGTGACTGTCATATCCCGGGAATACTCCTCGGAGTGGACGGATGGTGCGGAGCCGTTTTACCCGATCAACGATACCAGAAATACAGAACTTTATCAGCAGTATAAGGCTCTTGCGGACCGGCAGAGGAATGTCCTTTTTGGCGGTCGGCTTGCGGAATACAAGTACTACGATATGGATGACGTGATGGAAAAGGCGATGAATGACTTTGATGAATTCATGAGGAGTGGAACGGAACGATGAACGGTGTATTATACCTTGTCCTCCCTGCATATAATGAAGAAGAGAATATAGAGGCTGTTGTCCGTTCCTGGTATACGGTCCTTGACGGGAAGGCTGAAGAATCGCGGATAGTCATCGCAGACAGCGGGAGCAGCGACGGGACGCACGGAATACTCGAAAGGCTCTGCCAGGAGTTTCCCAAGCTCATCGTTCTGAGTTCCACAGGCCGGTATCACGGTGAGAAACTGATAGCCCTCTATGACTATGCGATACAAAACGGGGCGGAATGGATTTTTCAAACTGACTCAGACGGGCAGACTGATCCTGCCGAATTTGCTTCCTTCTGGAATATGCGGGAAGACTGTGACGGCATCTTCGGTAACAGGCACGTGCGCGGCGACGGATTCATCAGGGCGTTTGTCGAAAAGGTTGTGTGCTTCCTGCTCAGGCTTTACTTCGGCGTAAAGGTACCGGATGCAAATGCCCCTTTCAGGCTGATGCGGGCAGACATCGTGAAGAAGTACCTCTACCGGATGGATGCGGATTATAACCTGCCGAATATCATGCTGGTGACCTGGTTCGTCTATTACGGAGAGCGGTATGCGTTCAGGGAAATCTCCTTCAGGTCCCGGCAGGGCGGGGTCAACTCAATCAACATCCGCAAGATTTTCAAAATCGGCTGGAAAGCCCTCGGTGATTTCAGGAAGTTGAAGCAGGCTATGAGAGGAAATTCAAAAAAATGAGTTTGCGCATACGGTTGACGGCAAGACAGAAGTTTTTTGCAGTACTTTGCTTTGTGCTGCCGGCTGTACTTCTGTTTATTCCCGTCATTCAGAGCTTGCTTATATCTGCCGGCGGTAAAATATTAGGACGGACGCTGAATCATCCCGGGGTATGGGAAAAAAGAATCCAGCGGACTGGTTTGTACCTGCTGTGCGTTCCACTGCTGTATTTCTTCTTTTCTCTGGAGAGTCTGTTTGCCGCAGCGAAGAGAAAGTTTGTTTCGGGGACCATACGCTGTGCAGTTCTTTTGTTCTTGGCCTTTCTTACGAGCAGTCTGTTCGCCCTGTTTCCCTTTAAGGTTCAGTATCCGTGCTCGGACAGTGCCGTGTTCATCTCCATAGGCAGGATGATGCACCTTGGAAGAATTCCCTATCGGGATATATTCGATCACAAGGGAATTGTCCTCTATTTCATCGAGTATCTTGGAACCTTCGCCGGAGGCTATACCGGGGTGTATCTCATCGAGCTTGCCGGCATGTTTGCCACGGTCATCTTCATATACAAGGCGGCGGCACTTTCCTGCAGGAACGAGACCGTTTGTCTCCTGACCTCATTTTTTTCAGTTTACATGCTTGGTTCCAGAATGTATGAGGGGGCGAACCTTTCTGAGGAATATGCCTTGCCCTGTATTGCGTTCTCAAGCTATGTCTTTCTCCTGTATCTTAGGACGGGACAGTGCAGGTTCTTTGATTTCTTTTTTGTCGGACTGACCTTTACAGCCGTCCTGCTGCTCAGGGTGAATATGGTTGCTCCCTGGGCTTTCTATGTCCCTTATTTTCTGGTAATCCTGCTGAAGGACCGGAAGTATTCCGACTTGAAAACGATGGTGGCAGGATTTGCCTGCGGGATGATCGTGCTTTTCATTCCCGTCATGGTGTATTTCCATGTAACGTCCAGCTTCCGTGCTATGTGGGAGACCTATGTTCTGTTCAATCTTATGTATGTCTCCGACGAGGGGGAACTGCGGAATGTGCTCGGCGTCATGCGGATGTTTGTCAGCGTATTCGCCTTTCCCTGTATCTGCCAGTTTGCGGCAGTCCTGCAGCAGGGAAAGGACAGGTATCACGTTATCAACGCGCTTGTTTTCCTTGTGACCCTGCTCTCCGTGTCTGTCTCCGGGAGGGCTTATCCGCACTACGGAATCATTCTGCTTCCCCTCTGTGTTCTACCCGTTGCGTACGTTCTTGAAAAATTGCGGGAGAACCTGTCACTTTGCGCCGGTGTGACAGCGGCTCTTGTTTCGCGGTTCTGTCTGTCTCTCCTGATTCTGATTCCCCTGCTGGGCCTTCCCAATCCGATGAAGCCGGGCAGGATTTGGCAGGACTCTATCGTGCGATACCTTCGGAAAGAGACAGCTCCCGACTCTGATGTGCTTGTTCTGGCTAATGAGGCTAAGTATTATATCGCTGCGGAACGTTACACCAGGCAACGGTTCCTGTTTCAGGAGCCTGTCATACGGCAGGATTCTGCGCTGATGAGGGAGTTTGAGGAAGGCGTACGGGCGAATCCTCCTGACTATATTGTGCTGTCGGGCTACCACTGGAACTGGCTCCATATGCCGCTTCTTTCCGGTATCAGGGAGTTTCTGGACGCATCCTACAGCAGGGTGGATTTCCCGGAGGGCATCGTATTCAGAAAGGACAGGGAGTGATTCGGCCTGTCGCCTGCTTCCCGGGCCGCCCGTCTGGACCCGGTGGAAGCCCTCTCCGGGGAGTAGGGCCCGTAAACGCCGCGCACCCTGCGCATAGACTATGGGGCCTGTGCACATAGACTATGGGGCGTGTGCGCATAGACTACGGGGCCTGTGCGCATAGACTATGGGGCCTGTGCGCATAGACTACGGGGCCCCTGCACATAGACTATGGGGCCCCTGCACATAGACTATGGGGCCCCTGCTGTAATTTTGGCGGGGGCGGCCTGTTTTCTTAACAGTATGCAGCAAACTGCCGATTATCAAGATATGCGAAAATTTATCTCAAAATATACTGCACCGCTTGCAGGAGGCAGCTTTTCCTGCAGCGGCAGAATACACAAAATCATCATTTTTCTTCTATATATATGTCTCTCGGCTGCCGTCTGGACGGGCGGAGCCTTTGCCCAGACCAAGCCCCTGTACCGGCTGCCCTCGGGCATTCCGAGCAACATCAAGGCCGTTCCGGAAGGCGAGCCGCTCATCATCGGCTGCGACGACGGCCTGTACAGACTCCTTTCTTCCGGGAGCAGGCAGGCAGTCTGGACGGGCGGCTCGGTAACCCAGATCCTCCGCACGGCACACTGCTGGTACCTGCTCGGCGACCGGGGCGTCGTCAAGTCTACCGACCTCGTGACCTTTCAGGAGTGCAACGAGGGCCTTCCTTTCCTCACGGTCAAAAGCTATGACGGCGAAAACAAGACCCTCATCCGGCAGGTGCAGATCCTCAAGGACATCTGCGCCGACCCCTTTGACGAGAATGTCCTCGTGACGGCGACCAAGGACGCCGTGTACCTGTCCCGTGACGGAGCGGCGAGCTGGGTCTCCCTGGGGTCAACGAGCCGCTATACGCCGGGAATCAAGGCGGTTGCCTGTTCCCGCATGAAGACCTACAACAAGGCGGGCGAGGTAACCGGCAGCGAGCTCGTTGTCTTCATGGCGCACTCAATCTACGGCTTTTCCTATTACCGGGCGGACGCTGCCCGGCCCGCATGGATTGACGTGTCCGCCGGTTTTGCAATTATGCCGAGCCTGTCCCAGACTGACGAAATGAGCGACATCCTGCCCGTCGTGGTGCAGGACGGGGACGGGAACCGCTATGCCGACATCTATGTGGCAAACTCCTACCTGCCCAACATCTACCGCTTTGACTGGGAAAGCAAGCGGGCGGTGACCGTGTACAAGGGTAAGGAGGCCGCCGACACGATTGACGGCCTGTGCCAGAGCAACGGACAGCTGGTGTTTTCGACCGTGGGAAGCGTTGCCGCCCTTTCGCTCGACTCCGGTACGCTTGCGGAACTGCCGCCTGCGGGCAGGACCTGGCTTTCCCTCCTCCGTTCGGCGGGAACGGTGAATGCCGCCTACGTTCCTGCCGCAGCGAGCGGATTCGGGACTGCCCTGCAGCTTGCCGAACTCTGGCTTTTGACCCCTGACCGGCCCCAGACCGAATACGGGGGCGCGGCGAACGGGAAAAAGGCCCTGTATGCCTCTGCCTACCAGCTGCGGAATGCGGCAGGCATAGAAAAATACAAGCGGCTTTCAAAGGCGAATGGCCTGAACGCCCTCGTCGTGGACATGAAGGATGACTACGGCCTGCTCCGCTTTCAGCCGGAAAGCGAGCTGCTCAAGGCGAAGGGCTCGGTTACGATGTACAAGATTGACGTGGAAAACTTCGTCCGCGAGATGAAGCAGGAAGGCATCTACCTCATTGCCCGCATCGTCGTGTTCAAGGACAAGAACCTCGCTTCCTACGGGGGCGGCAAGTACGCGGCCTGGGACTGGCGGAACAAGAAGCCCTGGGTGGGCGTGCGCGGCGAGGAGGACGTGCTGGACGAACAGGGGAACGTCATGCGGGACGAGCAGGGCAATCCCCTGCCCAAGAAGACGGTCTACTATGACGAGAACTGGGTAGACCCCTACAGCGAGGAAGTCTGGCAGTACAACATCGAGATTGCGCGGGAGCTGATAGCACGGGGCTTCGATGAAATTCAGTTTGACTACATCCGCTTCCCGACTGACGGCAAGAATATGGAAAACATCTCCTTCCGCTGGAAGGATGAGGGAATGGACAAGGAGAGCGCCCTGCTTTCCTTCCTGCGCTATGCGCGGGCGAACATTCAGGCCCCGATCGGCATAGACATTTACGGGGCAAACGGCTGGTACCGGTCCGGCACGCGGACGGGGCAGGACGTGGAGCTGTTCTGCAACTACGTGGACGTCGTGTGCCCCATGTTCTACCCCTCGCACTTTGAGCAGGACTTCATGGAATACAAGCCGGTCAAGGAGCGGCCCTACCGCATCTACTTCTTCGGGTCCTACCGCAATACGGTTTCTGCCCGCAACCGGATGATTGTTCGCCCCTGGGTGCAGGCCTTTTACATGGGCGTGCGCTATGACCGGCTGAACTACGACAAGGACTATGTGCGCCGGGAGATTTTCGGCGTGCGCGATGCGCTCAACCGGGGCTACATGTACTGGAACAATTCGGGCGGCGACTACGGGGATATCAGCCCGGACATCACGGACGACGAGCTGTCGCCCTGGTATGCGGACGAGGCTGCCCTGCAGACCCGCCTGCCGGCCTTCAGTTCCGGTCCGGGGGCGTCCGCCCGGAAGAAGGGGGAAGAGGGCAGTTCCTTTGCCGCCGGGGAAAGGCCGGACGCGCTGATGACCCACAGGCAGGACATGATTTCGATCCTGAACTCCCTGCTGGACAAGGAGTACGAGCCGGAAGGCAGCGTCTTCGGTTCAGCCCCCGGCCGCCTGCTGCGCGTCCTGCCGCTTGACCTCTTCGGCCTCCAGTAGGAGCCCTACTTGAAACCGGCGGGGCTTCCAACTATAATGGGCGTATAAAAGGAGGTGTCTGTCATGAACCTGAAGAAAACGCTTGTCGCCCTGCTGCTTTCTGTTGCGGCCGGTGTTGTTTTTGCCTATGATGGAACTGTTGTCGGGGGAAAGGACGGAGAGTTTTCCCGCAAGGAGTTCATAGAGGCAGCTGCCGACATGGATCAGATTTATTCCGTCGTGGAAACTTTTGCACAGGGCGCTGAGATCCTGCGTTTCTACAATGTGAACGAAGACAACATGGATGAGGAGGACGTAAGCTTCTTCAACGACGTAACAGCCTACATCAAGGACAAGTACACGGTGAAGAACCGGGACGGCTATTCGCATATCGTCGTGCGGGGTGAAACGCAGGATGGAACCGACGGCTGGCTGATCCTGTCCCATTATTCAGCGTCTGCCAGCGACAAGTGGTTCCATTACATCTACTATTTTGAAATCGCTGACTGAGGGAGTTCTCGAGGTTTCGTATGAAAAAAATTGTTGCCGGTTCAACGGCCGTGCTTCTGATGCTCACGGCTTCCGGGGCCCTGATAGGCTGTAAGTCAACCCCCGATGAGTCTACTTCATCGTCGGACTCATCCCTTGAATCGACGTCCAGTGTCGATTCCGCCGGGGCGGATGCTGATTTTGACATTGACGGGGAGGAGCGTGAGACCGACTCCTCCGGTGAGGGTGATGACGCGGAGGCGCCTGACGGTGACGCTGCCGCCGAGGGCAGCGGTGAAACTGCCCGGGAGGGGGCGCAGTCATGGATTACCTCTGACGGTACGGCTTCTTCCAACCGCGAAGACGAAAAGAAGGAAGGCGGATTCGGCAATTCCTACGGCCTCGCTTCGGGCGAAGGCGTGAACGGGGACGGTGTTGCAGTGATGAAGGGCGGTGAGGCCGGTGAGGTCGACACGAGTGCTTCCGGCAGCGCCCCGAACGATGAGGAGAACTTTCCTTCTACGATGGAACGGCTCAAGAATGCCGGCAAGGGTTCAGCGTCTTCCGACGGAACAGAGGCTGACGGTGACGGGGCGGATGCTTCTGCCGGGGCGGGCACGGAGACTGCATCCGCAGAGAGCGGCGGAAGCCGGCAGAGTGCCGTTGCGCCCAATGCAAACGACAGCAGTACGGCCGGTCTGGGTGACCGGTCAAAGAATAATTCCGGCAGCGGTGCGGGCACCGGAACCGGCGGCTCTGCTTCCGGGTCCGGGGCGGACGGAACTTCGGGCGGCAGTGCAAAGAACGGTAATGCAAAGAATAATGGGAGCGGTATTTCCGGTACGTCCAGCATAGACGGTTCCCGCAATGCCAATCCGACGGTGGCAAAGCCGCAGGCGGAGTCGCGGACGGGAAACAAGAACGACAAGAGTTCCGGTGCGAACGGCTCGGGCACGGGTTCGGCGGCACAGAACGGTACAAACAAGAACGGCACGGGCTCCGGCAGCGGCTCCGGCGCACAGAACGGAAACAAGAACGGCACGGGCTCCGGCAGCGGCTCCGGCGCACAGAACGGAAACAAGAACGGCACGGGGGCAGGAACAGGCTCCGGGACCGGTAAAAACGGCACGGGGACTGCTTCGGCGAATTCCGGGTCGAATACGAACGCTTCCGGGACTGGGAATACGACTGCCCAGAACGGGACGAATAAGAACGCTTCCGGCAACGGCGGTAACGGTACCGGTACAAACGCTTCCGGCACGAATGCCAACGGGAACGGGAACGGCAGGAATGCCGGGTCCGGCACGAACGGTACTGCTGGCGCTTCCGGCAATGGGGCAGGCAATGCGTCCGGGAAGGATGCTTCTGCGTCATCTGCTTCGAAGGGAACGAATACGGGAAAAGAAATTGCGAAGGCCGACGGAACTTCCGGCGGGGCGGGGATTTCCACGAACGGGAGCGGGGATGCGGAATCGGGCTCGGGTAACGGCGGCAAGGCCGGTAACGGTGCCGGCGGAACAGCGGCGAAGGACCGGCAGGGGATGACCGGCGACGGCACGACCGATTACGTTGAAAAGTTCAGCAAGTGGTTCCATCCGGCGCTTGCAGACGTCCAGCGCTGCGGCTATTTCTATACGACGCCGGAAATCTGCCAGTTCGACATGATACAGGGCGACTTCCGCAAGGTGTCGGGATACAAGAAGGCGGCCTACGGCTTCGTCTTCGGCTACAGCCAGCCCGACCCGCGCGGCTACCTGTCCGACTACATCCGCTTTGAAATCAACGTTGACGGGGAATATGCCCTCTATACTTGGGACGGCCAGAACTACGTGGACCTGGTGGAGCCGAATGACCGGGGAACGGCGTATTTCTATGAGCACCCTGCAATCTACAAGGGCTACAACACGCTCAACCAGATTAAGATAGAGGACACGGGCTCTTCCTACAATGTCTACGTGAACGGCACGCTGATACAGGGCAATATTCCCTACCTGACCGGCCGGGCGACCAGGGGCGTCATGGCCTTCTTCTCGGTTGCAAAGGAGCACCAGGAAGATCTGCCCAGGACGCCGGTCAACGTGGGCATGCGGATTACGGACGTAAAGCGGCACTAATGCCGGGGTTCGTATACCGAAAACGGAGCTGACGGCGGGGCGGGGAAAGAACGATGCTCAAGTACGTGCTGAAACGGGTCGCACTCATGCTGCTGAGCCTGTTCGTCATCATGACCATGCTGTTCATCCTCATCCGCCTGCTTCCCAATCCCGTTGAGTCGGTTGCAGGGGGCTACGACAAGGCCCTGCGCGACATGCGGGAGGCATGGGGCTACAACAAGCCCCTGCTCGTCCAGTACGGCATTTTCCTGAAGCGGGTGTTCACGAAGGGGGACTGGGGCTTCTGTACCTCGATGGGGACCTTCCTGCAGCCGGTAACGGCATACATCGGCAGCAAGCTCCCTGCAACGATTTACATCAACGTGCTGTCCGTCATCATATCCGTGCCGCTCGGCATCATATTCGGCATCATTGCGGCGGTGAACAAGAACCGCTGGCCTGACCAGCTGATTCAGGTGTTCATCATGGTTTTCATTTCGGTGCCTGCCTTTATCTACGCATTCCTGCTGCAGTATTTCATCGGCTACAGGCTGGGCCTGTGTCCGCTGGTTTTCGGCGACGGCACGGACTGGTTTTCCTGGAAGATGCTTCATTCTGCCGTCATGCCGGTCCTTGCCCTTTCCTTCGGGCCGATTGCGGGCAACATGCGCCTGATCCGCGCAGAGCTCACCGAACAGCTGACGAGCGAGTACATGCTGCTGGCGCGCACGAAAGGCCTGACCCGCAGGCAGGCAACCGTGCGCCACGCCCTGCGGAACTCGCTCGTGCCGCTCATGCCTTCGTTCCTGGGGGAGTTCATCGGCATACTGGGCGGGTCGATGATTATAGAGCAGATTTTCGCCGTTCCCGGCATAGGCCGCAGCTACGTGCAGTCAATCGCCGTCAAGGATTACTCGGTGTTCATGGCCATCTCCATGTTCTATGTGGCAATCGGTCTTGCGGCGGGAATCGTCAGCGACCTGTCGTACGGCTTCATTGACCCCCGGATCCGGATGGGCGCGGGAAAGACGGGCAGCCTGTAGGCCGGGCAAAAAAACACTCTTTTTCCGAAATTTTTTTTCATTACATGTACATTCCTGTCAGTTCTCCGCAATACATACGGTGAAGACTTTGAAGAGCAGGAAGCTCAGGAGCGCACGGGACGCCGCAGGACGCAGTGCGTTACGGGACACGCTGTGCCGCCGGGCGCAGTGCGTTACGGGATGCGCTGTGCCGTCAGGCGCAGTCCGTCCGCAGGACGTTGTGTGCCCTCCCTGTTTCCGGCGTTCCGGGGTTTTCTGTGCGGGCCGGCGCCGCCCGCTCTGTCTTCGAGACTATTGTTTTGAGGTGAATCCGTATGAATTCGTTGAACCAGATTATTTTGGAAGGAAATGTATCGCGTCAGCCGGAATTGAGGCAGTCGGCAGCAGGGACCTCTGTGTGCATCATACCGATTGCAGTGAACCGCTCCTATAAGAATGCGAGGGGAGAGACGACGGAGGAGGTATCCTTCTTTGATGTCGCTTCATTCGGCAGGACGGCGGAAGTCTGCAGCAGGTATGCGACGGTCGGCCGCCATGTCCGCGTCGTCGGCAGGATTAAGCAGGACCGCTGGAAGAATCAGGAAGGAAAGGCACAGAGCAAGGTGAGCATCATTGCCGAGCACGTGGAACTGCTCAACCTGCCCCGCAGGCAGTGGGAGGAAAGTTCCCGCCGTGACGGAGCGGGGCAGTCTTCCGGCGGAAAGACGGAAGCGGCGGAAACGCTCATTGCGGTGAATACCGCCGCAGCCTGCGAACAGCCGCTCCCGCTGGAAGCCGTTCCGGCCGGTGAAGGGGACGGCGAGGAAATCCCCGCCTTCTAGGACGGCAGGCTGACTGCGGCCTTGCGCGGCATCGGGGCCGCGCGGGGCCCGGTCTGTGCGGGCAGGCTGTCCCGACCAGGACCCTGCGTCTGTGCATGGGGCCTCGAATTTCATCGGGGCCCGCTTGCTATTGATTACAGGGGATTTATGGATTATCATACTCTTAAGCCTTTGTGGAGGAACGGGAATCATGGAACAGATTGAAGCGTACGACATAGCCGACGATCTTGAGACGCAGGAAGATGTCCTTGCATATCTCAGTGAGGTTATGGATGGTCCGGGAAATCCAGAATTGCTGCTTGCCGCTGTCGGAGAGGTTGCCAGAAGCAAGGGCTTTACGCAAGGCCCGTGCAGTCCGCCTGAGGCTGCTGCCGGTTTCTGACATTCCGGCGGGATGCGGGCAGGGGCGTCATGGGGCGGGCGGGCAGTGCAAAAGCTGCCCGCTTTTGCACCGGCTCCGTTGTACTTTGTTCCGTTATGGTGTATCATAAGGAAACTTTGACCGGGAGTCTCCTATGGAACGTTCTAAAATCGTCGTCTTGGATTTCGGCAGCCAGTATGCCCACCTGATTGCCAAGCGCCTCCGCATGATGGGCTACTATTCCGAAATTGCCCTGCCTTCTGCCCCGCTTTCGGCGTTTGCACAGGCGAAGGGAATCATCATGAGCGGGGGGCCTGCCTCCGTGTACGAGAAGGACATTCCCGAGTTCAACAGTGACATCCTGAAGCTGGACATTCCCGTGCTGGGCCTCTGCTACGGCCACCAGCAGATGGCGATGTGCTACGGAGGAAGGGTCGGCAAGGCTGCCGTGGGCGAGTTCGGCATTGCGCAGCTGGAACTGAACGAAGCGGGCAAAAACTCCCCTCTCTTCCGGGGCGTGCAGGCAGTCTCCGATGTCACGCAGGTGTGGATGAGCCATCAGGACGAAATCCTTGCACCCGGCGGCGGCTTTGAGGTCATCGGACAGACGAAGGACTGCCGCTATGCTGCCCTGCAGGATCTTGCCAGAAAGCGTTTTTCCCTCCAGTGTCACTGTGAGGTCAAGGACACGCCCGAAGGAAACAAGATTTTTGAAAACTTTGCCGTCACAATCTGCGGGATGGAGCGCAACTGGGACGAGGACACCGTCCTCAATCATATCATGGAAAGCATACGCACGCAGGCAGGGGACCGGAAGGTGCTGCTGTTCCTGTCCGGCGGGGTGGATTCCACCGTTGCCTTTGCCCTGCTGAACAGGGCACTGGGCCAGGATAAGGTGCTGGGCCTGCACATAGACAACGGCTTCATGCGTAAGGACGAGAGCCGCCGGGTTGCCGAGGCATATAAGGCGCACGGCTTTACGAACTTCATCACCGAAGACGCAGGCGAGACTTTCCTTGCCGCCGTCGCAGGCCTGACCGACCCGCAGAAGAAGCGGATGGCGGTGGGAGAGACCTTCATCAAGGTGCGCGATGCCGTCGTCGCCAGGCTGGGACTGGAGCAAAGCGGGGAGTGCGGGCCGGGTGAAAACTGGCTGCTCGCACAGGGGACCCTCTACCCGGACATCATCGAGTCGGGCGGAACCAAAAACTCCCATGTCATCAAGACCCACCACAACCGGGTGGAAGGCATACAGAAGCTGATTGCACAGGGGCTTGTCATAGAACCGCTCAGGGACCTGTACAAGGACGAGGTGCGTTCCATCGGGAAGAAGATAGGGCTTTCCGACGAGCTGGTCATGCGCCATCCCTTCCCGGGGCCGGGCCTGAGCATCAACGTGCTCTGTTCCGACGGCAGGATGGCGGAAGGGGACGTCGCGGACTACGAGGCCGCAAAGAAAGAGCTTGCCGCGCTGGATACGGGCGGGATTTTCTGCGGCGAGTGCACGGCTTCGCTCAGGCTGTCCGTCCTGCCGGTCCGCTCGGTCGGCGTGCAGGGGGACTTCCGCACCTACCGCTTCCCGGCCGCCGCGATGTTCGAAAAGGACGACGGGGAAGATTCAGCAAACGGAGGCCTTTCGCAGGGCTTCCTGCACCTGCCCAAGAAATGGGACAAGCTTGAAGCCCTGTCCTCGCGGGTAACGAACCGCTGTGACAAGCTGAACCGCTGCATCATCATGCTCTACCGGCGGCCGGGTCTTTCCGATTCCGACCTTGCCCTGCAGGAGGGCTACTGCGACAAGCGGCGGCTCGATCAGATCCGCGATGCGGACGACATCGTGCTGACTGCCCTGCACAGGAGCGGCTGGTACGGCAGGATTTTCCAGCACCTGACGATAAACCTGCCCTATGCTTCGTCGAAGGAGCACTGCAGCATTGTCCTGCGGCCCCTCTGTTCCGAGGACGTCATGACCGCCCGCTTTGCCTGGCTTGACAAAGATCTGCTGGAGGGCATGGTGCGCGACATTGCCGCCCTGCCGTACGTTGACGCCGTGTTCTACGATTTGACGAACAAGCCGCCTGCAACCTTCGGCTGGGAGTAAGGGAGCGAGACAGTTTCAGAATTAACTTTCAGGGTATATGGAGGTAATGAAATGAGCGATGTGACCTTTAATGCTATGCTCAATGAAGTGGATTCATTTTCTTACAATCAAGTTGTGGCTTTGCTGTCACGGCTGATACAGGTCTTGCAGTCATGGACTCCGCGTGACAGGAGTGACGATTTATTCTATTCGCCGAGTAACGTGGCGCACATTGAGCGAGGAATAAAAGCTTTGCGCGATGGAAAAGGCGAGGAGCATGAGCTTATCGAGGTGGATTGATGAGGAAAATCTGGTTTGATGAAGCGTGGTCAGACTATCTTTATTGGCAAAGCCAAGACAAAAAGACCTTGAAAAGGATAAATGCGCTGATTCAAGACATAGAGAGCAATGGGCCCGACAAAGGAATAGGTAAGCCTGAGCCATTGAAAGAGAACCTCAGTGGATTTTGGAGCCGCCGGATTGACGAAGTGAATCGCCTTGTGTATTGTGTAGAAAAAGGCTTCCTGCAGATAGTTTCTTGTCGTGGTCATTACAATTAGAGCTTAGATATATGACAGAAAGTTTTTTTACGAATACGACGGAAACCGACCCGCAGGTGCTCATAGATACCTTCTTTAAGACCTTTCCCGACCAGTATGAAGGGGAAGCGGGGGAAACGGTACGGACGGCCTGGGACTACCTCATTTCGAAAACCGGAAAGCTCAGGCGCAAATGCGGCCTGCCCTATTACCTGCACCCCATGCGGGTCGCCTGCGTGCTTGCAAAGAGCCGCCTGGACACGGATACGGTCGTGGCGGGCTTCCTGCACAACATCCTTGACGTGGACGCGGACTGCCTGGGCGAGATAGCATCGAAGTTCGGCAGGAGCGTCGCAGACATCTGTGCGGGAACGGCGAAAATCACCGGGCTCAGGATACAGAGCAAGACGATGCAGGAAGCGGACAGCATCCGCAAGATGCTCTTTGCGATGATAGACGACATACGGATCATCTTCGTGAAGCTTGCCGACCGCCTGGACCGGATGCGGAACCTGCGCATGGTGAGCCCCGACGCCCAGCGGGAAGTCGCCCGGGAGGTCATTGACATCTGGGCGCCGCTCGCCGGCAGGCTGGGTATGAACGACGTGAAGAACGAGATGGAGGACCTGAGCCTCAAGTATACCAATCCCGACGCATTCCAGCAGATAAAGGCCCTCGTTGCCCAGAAGAAGGATGAGCGGGACAGCTACCTGCAGGGGGCGGTGAAGAAGATTTACACGGCGAGCGAAAAGGCGGGCTTTAGCATTTCCATTACGAGCCGGGCGAAGCATTTCTATTCGATATACCAGAAGATGCGCAGGCGCAACAAGGAGGCGGGGGAACTGTACGACCTGCTTGCCCTCCGCATCATCTGCCAGACCGTCAGCGAATGCTATACGCTCGTCGGCATCGTGCACGGTCTGTGGAAGCCCCTTGACGGCCGCTTCAAGGACTACATCGCCATGCCCAAGTCCAACGGCTACCAGTCGCTCCATACGACGGTCCTCTGTGAGGGCAAGCCGCTGGAAATTCAGATACGCACGCAGGAAATGCACAATGTTGCCGAGCACGGCGTTGCCTCCCACTGGCTGTACAAGAAGGGAACGAACCATGACCTGGTGAAGGCGGAGGACCTGAGCATCATCAACCAGCTCAAGGAACTGCGCGACGAGCAGCTTTCCGCACAGGGCGGCGCTCAGGGCGCTGCCGGCAGCCCGGACGACGGGCATTTCTTTGAAAAGCTGCGGGGCGAGCTGCTGGGGGATTCCATCTATGTCTTTACGCCGAAGGGCGACGTGAAGGAACTGCCTGCGGGCAGCAATGCGATAGACTTTGCCTACGCGATTCATACGGCGGTAGGCGAGAAGGTCATCGGCGCAAAGGCGGACGGCAGGATCATCCCCCTTACGGCACCTCTGCAGAACACGCAGATCGTGGAAGTGCTGACCAGCCCGCAGGCGCACCCGACCCAGGGGCAGCTCAAGGCGGTCAAGACCGGCAAGGCGCACCAGAAGATCCACGCATGGCTGGTTGCCAACGACCCGACCTTCATTGACCGGGAGGCGGAGGCAAAGAAGCAGGCGGAAGTTGCGGCGAATACCGAGTATTCCCGGAAGATGGCGCAGAAGCACCAGCTGCACCGGCCGCAGGACGGCAGGAAGCATGCGAAGAAGGCCGCCGGCGATGACGGGGAAAACTATACCGGCCGCATCAGGATAGACAATACGACGAACTTCTTCATCACGATTGCCAGGTGCTGTTCGCCCCGGCCGGGCGATCCCATTTCCGGCTACGTGAGCCGCAAGCGGGGCATTACCGTGCACCGGGCGGACTGCCTGACCTTCCTGCGCATTCCCGACCTGGAGCACCGGCAGGTGACGGTGGAGTGGGACACCCGGCCTGCGGCGGACCTGCCGGACGAGAAGGAGCTGCGGCGGCGGGAAAAGGCAAAGGAGAAGTCCATCGCCGTCACGAAGTTCAGGAAACAGCGCTAGGAGCCGGAGCGGAGGGGGGGGGCAGCGCTAGGCGCCGGAGCGTGACGGACGGGGCAGAGGGCGGATGGGGCAGGGGTGACCCGGACGCCGCGCGGTGGTGACAGGGCTACGGGAGGTTGAGTTTGCGGAACGGCTGGAGGGCTGCGGAGAAAACACAAAAAAATGCATTTTTTTGTGTTACCTTCGGAATCCTGCTTTGTTAGTAAAAACCGCATTTTTTTTTCGAAAAAGCTTGACATTGTTCCGAGAATGAAGTAGAGTTGATTTTAGTTGGCCTGTAAGGGTCAAAAAAGGAGTTTTATATGAAGATTACAAAGTTTGCGGCACTTGCCGGTGTCGCGCTCTTGGCAGGAGTTGGAGCCTTTGCTCAGGCTACCGACGACTACAACCTGCCTCAGGGATTCAAGTTCAGCAATGAGATCGGTTCTGATGTTGTCAAGGTGACTGGAAACTCTCACAAGGACTACACCGATACGGACTGGCGCTCAGAGTTTGCTGGAATCTATGACAAGATCGTTATCGGATTTGACAGCGAGAAGGTTGCTTTCTCCCTCGAGCCCAAGTTCGGTATCCGCGATGTAAACGAGAATTACTATGACGGTGACGGAACTGCTTCCGGATACTATCAGAAGTTCTATGGACACGGTGTTGGATTCAGCGGCGCTAACACGAACGCTTCTGTTAAGGGAATTGGAAATGCTGACGCTCACGGAACGCTGAACTCAGACGACCTCGCCTGGAACTTCTGGGCAGTCGACTGGGACTTCCGCTTCACTCCGTTTGATATCGTTGACTTCCTGCTGAACAAAAGCGATCATATCGTTGGTTCTAAGCTCTTTGCCCGCGACGCCAACTGGGGTGCAAGCGACCTCGGATCTGACGGATTTGCAATCATCACGAAGCCGATCGCCGGTCTCCGCATCAGCGGTGCCATCCCCTTCGGATACAGCATCTCTTCTTCACCCAACTACATGAATGCTGAGATTGAGGACTACTGGATCCCCGGCGATGCTGGAGATACCCGTGCCCGTGCTGACATCCAGGGTGCCAACCGCTTCCGCGTTGACGTCGGTGCTGACTACACGCTGTCCAGCGGTCTCGTTGGAGCTGGTGTGAAGGTTCAGGACATCATCAATGCCGGATACCGCCAGTACGGTGTCTACGCTGGTGTGAACCTCGGTGCTATTTCTGCTAACCTCGGCTACAACTATGCTGAGAACTACGTTGACTTCCTTGATGCGTTCGATAACGGACTTATCAAGATCCGCGGTAAGCAGGCAATTGCAGGATCTGCTTCATTCGTCGCCGGTGACCTGAAGGTTATGGCTGATGCAATGTACAATTTGAAGAAGCAGCAGTCTATCTATGACTTGTATGCCGGTGCTAAGGTTGCCTATGATCTGGTTCCCGGAAAGTTCAATGCTGACCTGCTCTTGGGCGTTGCTATGGATATGGGCACCAATGCTCACCACGGAACGGAAGAGGATGACAAGGACCTGCAGGCTGCTATGGGCAGCATCAACGCGAACTTCATCGACCTGTACTACTCACACGTCGCTCTTGAGGATATCCGCGCTGCTGTCGGCTACAAGAAGGATGGAACGGAAGTCTGGAACGACGGTGTTGCCGCCAGCCAGAACTGGCAGTACTACACCGCTCTTGCCCGTACGATGAGCAACGGCAACCTGGATACGACTTCAGCTGCTAAGGCTGCTCTCGCACTCCGCATCAAGCCGGGATTCACCTACACCACGGGTAAGAACGAGTTCGGTGCTCACGTCGATGTCACCAACTTCTTCGACAAGGACGGATCTTATCAGATCAAGTTCCCGGTCTACTGGAAGTGGACGTTCTAGATTTAGCCTAGCGGCTTAAACTAGATTGACAAAAGGCGGCTGTCCGTAAGGATGGCCGCCTTTTTTTGTGCTTGCGCTCAGATTGCGTTCGGATAGCCGGGTAGAAATGCGGGCGTATCATTGCGCGGCAAAAGGGGTTGTTTGACAAAAGCAGCCGGGAGCGCTACAATTACGTAACTGCAAAAGGAGGTATGATATGGGCCTTACGGCAACCGCAACCTTTAAGACAACGCCTGAGCTGAAAAACAGGATGGCTTTTCTTGCAAAGGAAACGCACCGTCCGACGAGTTTTTATTATAACCTCCTTCTTGAGGATTATCTGGAGGATTTGGAGGACATCTACCTGTCCGAAAAAATTCTCGCAGATATCAGAAGCGGAAAGGAAAAAACTATTCCTGCCGAAGAAGTGTAGAGGGAACTTGGCAACAGAAAAGAGGTTTACAGGTAGTATACGAAAAAGCCCGCCGGTTGCCGGCGGGCTTTATTGCGCCTGGGTACTGCTCGATCTATCCGGTCATTCCGGTTATCCCGACGGCAGGTTTTTCAGCAACTTGACGATGTACAGCTCTATGTAGCGGCACAGGGCCGGATGGTTCTTTATCTTCATCAGCGACGGCGTTTCTTCAAGCGATTTTGCCAGGCTCTGAATCCGTTCGAGCGAAACGTTGTCGTTCTTGAAGGTCCGCAGGGTCTTCCGCACATAGTCGCGGATGAGGCTGTTGATGTCTTCCCGCAGGTTTTCGAAGGCATCCTTGTCGAGCCGGTCGTTCCACTCGGACAGGTAGCCTTCCAGTTCGCGGTCAAGCGTACTGTTTTCGGGAACGATCTCGTTCTCGACGTTTGCCGCTTCGCTTCTGATTGCCTTGGCACGGGACAGGGAGTTTGCCTTTTCGTTCGCGTTCAGGTTCTGCAGTTTTGCCTCGGACTTCTGCTTGTCTTCGGTCAGCATCTTTTCCGCAACGGTTTCGTAGCTCTTCTTCTTGTTCTTTTTCAGCTTGCGTGTCTTGAAGAAGGAAATGAGCCAGGAAATGCCGGGCAGCGTGTAGTAGAAGGGGAGCTTCATCTTCGCATTGGAATAGATTTCCTGCCTGCTTATGAGCAGCAGTTCGCTGTAGGAAACAAGCTCCCCGTTCCTGAACAGGGTCAGGCGGCCGGGCGTACTGTCTTCGTAGGCGATGACGGGCAGGAAGTGCGCATGCAGGATTGCGTACAGGATGGGATCGGCAGCGGCAAGCTCCCGCTCAAGGCAGCCTTCAAAGGCGAGCTGGTCCTTCATTTCCGGCAGGGTTTCGAAGCGCTTGAGCGAGAGGTACCATTCCCTGCTCAGGCCTTCGCGTACGACGGTGCGGGCGTCGTTGCACAGGCGCAGGACGACCGGCATGACCTTTTCCTTGAGGATGAAGAAGCCCGAGCCGTCGTCCAGCTTGAAGAGCAGCAGGGGCGGCAGGCTGGTACCGCTTCCCGGGGTATGCAGTTCCTTGATGTGTTCGTTGAGTTCGTCCTTGCTGTATTCGCCCAGAAGCAGCTTGCCCCGCGAGTCCTTCATTCCCTCGATGTCCGCCTTGTTGAAGTAGTAGGGCGGTGAGGCGAGCTTCTTGTCAAATTCAGCAAAGGCAGCTTCCTTTGCCGTCTTTTCGGCGGTCTTTGCCTTGTAGTAGGCCGTCGTCGTTTCGACGATGAAGATGGACTGGAGGATGTTGATGTCTTCGGTCGTCAGGTCCTTGAGCTTGTTGTAGTCCTGACGGATGAAGTAGCACATCTGGCTCCAGGAGTAGAAGTTGTCGCCGTTGACCTTGAGTGCGTCCATCGCATCTTCCGGGCGGGCAACGAAGAGCTGGAAGAAGTTCTTGATGGACAGTTCCTTTCCCGGATTTGCGTTCGTCAGCTTCTTGAGGAAGTAGTCGTGCGATTCTTCCTTGCGGAGCAGGTCCTGCAGTTTCTTGAGCGCAAGCTTGATGAGCATGCTGACGGGAACCGACGAGGGGAAGAGGAGGTCGGGCGTTCCCTTGCCGAAGTCGAGTGCGAAAAGGGTGCGCTCGGCCGGCATCTTGCCGTCCAGGAAGTTCATGATCTGCTCCCCGCCCGGAATCTTCGTAACGATGTTCGTGGGAACGTTCTTGGGAATGTCGTTCATGTTGGGGAAGGGGATGGAAATATTGACGTCTATGTCCTTATAGCGGTCATTGTACTGGTCTATGAAGGAAGATATGACGAAAATCGTCTGCGTTCCCTGACTCTTGCTCGTCAGTACGACCTGCCGGGAACTTGACAGTTTCTTGAGGTCGCCTTCCAGTGCCTCGTCCGTACTGCCGAGGTATGCCTGCAATCCTGCGTTTTCGTTGATGTGGTGCTGCGCATACGAGCGGACGTAGTCGGCGAATTCACTGAAGTCAATGACCGCACTCCGCTGCTTGGTGGAAAAGCCTTTCAACAAGGTAAAAATGTTCGACGTTACTTCTGTATTTTCAGCCATAAAAAAACCCATTATCCAGTATATTATATATTATCGGCATGAACAAGGGGACAACTGAGCAAATGGATGAATACGAATGAATTATGGATGAAAATGCCAGTCTTGACCGAATCTGCCGGTGCCGATATAATAAAGCAATGAAACGCGTTTTTAAAATAGTTCTTTGCAGTGTCCTCTTCCTGACCATGCTGTCAGCCGGGATTTCATGTTCCCATTCCGGGTCTGACGACGGTGCCGGTGGCGGTGCGCCGGATATCGCCGGTGCCGTCCTGCTTTCCGAGTGGAGCGCGACCCGTTCGTATACGCAGGGCAGCAGTACCTATCATGAGGAATATTACTATTATCTGTACAGCAACAACACGTTCACCTACCGGATTGTGGCACAGGTAGATTCTGACAGCGCAACGCAGGCCATGTATTATGGCCGCTGGGAGCTGTATGCCGGCAATCAGAACCATACCTACCACTTTTCATACGATATAGCAAAGAATACGACGGTTCATACCTGGGGCGACCTTGACATTACCGGTACGGTGATGAACGTTTATGCAACTGAAAACAGGGTTGCGACGGACGTATACGGAACGATCTACAGCACGCAGTTCCCCGCCGTCGACGCATCGTTTACCAGATAAAACCCGACATCGCCCGCAGCGGGACGGGCGGATGTGTAGCGCGGGTCGCGTGTCCGGGGAGGCCCTGCAGCGGGTGCATGGAGCGTCTGCCTGGTGAGATCCTGCGGCGGGTTGCCTGCCCCCTGCTTCTCCCTACTTCTTTGCGTCCCGGTACAGGTCTGCTATCTTGGCGCTGTAAATTTCTGCAATGCGGTAGCGCATCATTTCCTGCTTTGCCGAAAGTTCCACGCCTACTTCAAAGGGTTTCGTTATCACGCTGAACTTGTTTATCTTTTCAAAGCTCTTGAAGCCGTTTTTCGCGTTGACGGCATTTGCAATTTCGCCTTCCAGCAGCTTGTGGACGGCCTCGCCTGCGGCCAGTTCCTCGTAACTGGTGTAGCTGACGGCATTGGCCTTTGCCCATGCTTCCAGTTCCTCCTGGTTCGGCAGGATGAGGGCAACGAGGTAGCGCTGGTCCTGGCCCTTTTCGTTGGTACCGAGTACGATGCTCGACGTAATGTACTGGGACAGGTTTATTTTCTCTTCAATGGGAAGGGGCTCTATGTTTTCGCCGCCCAGCAGGACAATCGTGTCCTTCTTGCGGCCCCGCAGCTGGATTTCCCCGTCTACTGTGAGCACGGCAAGGTCGCCCGTGTCGAGCCAGCCGTCGCTCGTCATGACCTTTGCCGTCAGTTCGGGCTGCCGGTAGTAGCCCTGCATGACCGTACCGCCCTTGACCTGCAGGACGCCCTTCTGTCCCGGCGGCAGGATGAGCCCGTCCGAGTCCACGACGCGGACCTGTATGCCCCGCAGGGGCGTTCCGATGGTGCGCATGACGGGGCAGGCAACGGGACGGACGGCAACGATGGGGGCGGTTTCGGTGAGTCCGTAGCCTTCCACGACGTTGATGCCCACTGCCCAGAAGAACTTGTCGATTTCCTCGGGATAGGCACCGCCGCCGACGACGCCCGCCCGGAAGTTCTTTCCGACCAGGGCGGTCAGCTTGCGGAACACGAGCAGCTTGCCCAGCATCTTGACCGGCCACAGGAGGGCCCAGGGAATGAGGAAGGCGAACCACCAGAAGACGACGTGGTCTGCCCCGAAGCGTGCCTGCCTGCGGAACATCTTCCGGTCCATCGCGCACCAGATCTGGGCGGCATTGACGAAGAAGCGGAAGGCGGCGTAGGTTAGTCCCCCGACCTTGCGCATCTTGCGCCAGATGCCGTCATAAATTGCCTCGAAGACGCGGGGAACGGCGGGCAGCAGGGTGGGGTTCAGGTTGGCAAGGTCGGCAAGCAGGATGGAACCGATGGGCTTGGAATAGCAGATGGTCGCACCCTGCGAGAGGATGACGTATTCGACTGCCCGCTGGAAGGCGTGCCAGACCGGCAGGCAGCACAGGCCCTTTTCGCCGGGGTTCAGGAAGATGCGCTCGGTAACCTCGTCGAGCTGGGTGATGAAGTTGCCGTGGGAAAGCATGACTCCCTTGGGGGTGCCGGTCGTACCGGACGTGAAGATGATCGTTGCAAGGTCGTCCCAGTCGCCTTTTTCCAGTTCGTTTTCAACGGCATCGATGTTCCGCCGCCGCCACTCGTGTCCGCGCTTCTTCAAGTCCTGGAACTGGTAGAGCGTTATGCCCAGTGCGGCGGCGCGCTCACGCTGCTCCGCGTCTACCCCGTCAAATGCGATGATTGAGCCGAGCAGGGGCAGCTGGTCCCGGATGTTCAGCAGTTTCTTGACTTGGGCGGAATTTTCCGTGATGACCATGCGGCATTCGGCAAAGCTCAGGATGAGCGCCAGGTCCTTTTCCGTCGCGTCGCAGCCGCGGGGGACGTCAATGGCTCCGATGGAAAGCAGTCCGACGTCCGCATGTTCCCATTCAGCCCGGTTGTCGGCAATCAGTCCGATGTGGTCCCCCCGCTGTACGCCCAGCTCCATGAGCGCGCCGCCGAAGTCCAGCGCGGTCTGGTAGAAGTCGTGGTAGTTTGTGGGCCGGTAGGAGCCGTCCTTTTCGTGGGAAATCTGGGCGGGTACTTCCGGGTATTTGCCGGCGACGGCCCTCAGGATCTTGGGAACGGTACGTTCGAACTTCATGGCTGCTGTTTCCTTATCTGACAAAAACTCAAATTTTGTAAAGAGGCAGCCCATTATATAGTAAAAGCGCGGACTGTGGCAACAGGTTGATTTCCGGCGTGTTTTACGCTATCCTTATGGGTATTATGGTTCTGTACAGTGCCTGCATGATGCTGTGTCTGCATGATGCCCCCCGGATGAATGGACAGGTATGAAAGTTTTAGTTATCGTTCCCGCATTCAATGAGGCACTGAACATTCAGAAAATGCTCTGCCGTCTGGCACAGGAAGCTCCGCATGCCGACTATGTGGTCATAAATGACTGTTCCACGGACAATACTGAGGAAATTCTGAAGGAAAACGGCTTGCATTATATTTCTCTCCCCGTGAATCTCGGCATAGGGGGCGGGATACAGACCGGATATAAGTATGGCGTCGAAAAGGGCTACGACATCATCATTCAGCAGGATGGTGACGGCCAGCATGACCCGAAGTATATAAAGGATGTCTGCGCCCCCATCGAACAGGGGGAAGCCGATATCGTCATCGGCAGCCGCTTCATCAACAGGGAAGGCTTCCAGTCAAGCGGAATCCGCCGTCTGGGCATACGGTTCCTGAGCCGGCTGGTCAGGCTGAAATGCGGGACGGTCATAAAGGATGTCACCAGCGGATACCGGGCCGTCAGCCGCAGGTATGCAGGCTTTTTTGCCGCTCATTATCCGGCTGACTATCCTGAACCGGAAGCGATTGTTTCTGCGTCGCTTGCGGGGGCACGGATACGGGAAGTGCCGGTCATCATGAAAAGCAGGGAGTTCGGTTCAAGTTCAATAAACCTGAGGAGGTCGGTGTATTATATGATAAAAGTGTCCCTGGCAATCCTCCTCTGCAGGAAAGAGTCGTGAAATGACGGAAAAGCTGCGTTTTTTCGTGAGCATCGGGATAGTCCTGTATTTTATGCTGCTCGGCATGCTGATCCGGAAGCGGAGCATTTCCCTGCGCTATGCCCTTCTGTGGGGGGTCCTGGGGATTGTGTTCATCCTGCTGGATGTATTCCCGAACCTGCTCTATACGATCTGCAGTATCCTGGGGGTGCAGACGCCTGTGTTCGGCCTGTATGCCGTATTCATCCTGCTGATTTTCGTCGTGCTCATTGTCCTGACGGGCATCATTTCCCGTCAGGCGGAAAAGATACGGACCCTCGCACAGACTGCGGCGCTGCTGGAGAAGCGGATGCGGGAACTGGAGGCCGCACCGGAGTCTCAGCAGCCTTGAGCGTGCCGTGGCGGTAGCCTTGAGCGTACCGTGGCGGTTGCCTTGAAGCTGCGCTGGCGGTAGCCTTGAGCGTGCCGTGGCGGTTGCCTTGACACTGAAAAAGCTTGCCTGTACACTTGTCCCATGAGTCAGACAGTTTCGGACGAAAACACGGGCCGCAGGGGAGCCTGTGCTTTCCTTACATCGCGCTTTGTTTTCATGGCCTGCGGGCTGCTCTTCTTTTTTGCACTGCTGTTCCTGCTGTCCCCGTTTCAGAATCTTGCCATAGCGCTCGGAGAACGGCTGAAAGGCCGCCCGCTGAACCATGCGCACTGGCATCAGGTCCTGCGGTCCGCTGGTACAAGCGGCATCATTTTCATTTCGCTGGCGGGGGCATTCCTGGGTATGCTCAGGCGCTGCGGCAGTCCGGGACAGATGGTTCGTGCAATAAATGGCAGGGAACTGAACGGCAGGAAGCTCGGAAGTGGCTTTGTAGCCCTTTTCTTTTTTGTCCTGACCCTGCTCCTTGCTTCCATGCAGATAACGGACGGCCATGACTGGGGAGATGATTTTGCCGAATACATTCAGCAGGGCATGAGCATTGTGAACGGAACCTATGAGACGGAATACCTGGGCCGAAGCGTTTTTGTCGTGACTCCGCACGGCTTTCCGCTCCTGATTGCGGCGGTGTATAAGCTGTTCGGCTTTAACCTGCTGGCATTCAAGATGATAAATGTCGTCATGTATGCAGTCTTTGTTTCCGTCCTTTTTTATTTCTGCGATAAAAAATGTACGCGCATTACGGCGCTCGCCGTTACGTTCCTGTTTGCATGCAGCCCCTGCCTGTACCTGCTCGTTGACTGCATTCTGTCGGATACGGTGGCCCTTTCCTTTACCTTCATTGCGCTCGCCTGCATGGTTTTTCTGTTTGATGCGGCTGACAGCAGGGCGTCTGCCGCCGGGACGAGTGCCGGAAGGGTGCCTGATGCAAGGAGCGGGGCGGCTTCCGGCCGGAAACTCCTCCTCCTTTCTTTTGCAAGCGGTTTCTTTTCGTTCTGCTCGTATATATGCCGGGACGGCGGCATTATCCTGCTGTGTACGCTTGCCTGTGTGCAGTTCCTGCGCCTGGCCGGGCGGTGGAAGCGGGGGCGCGGCAGCCGGCCGGAAGACGGCAAGAAGCAGGGGGCGGACTGCTGCGGCATCGCTGCTGCCGTGCTCCCCTATCTTGTCTTCGTGCTCTGCTGTTTCCTTATGAACAACGTCCTGTTTCCCCCGTCTGCACGGAAGCAGTTTGATCTGTTCCGTTCCCTGACGCCTGCCGGCATGCTTTCGAATTTCCTGTATTACTGCGGCATTGTTTCACGCTTTTTCTATCCGCAGTTCATCTGGTTCGTTCTTTTTCCTGCCGTTATCTGGGCAATGGTGAAGTTCCTGCACCGGGATTACGTTTTCATCATCTATCTGCTCGGGCTCATCGCCCTGTATACTGTCTGGCCGGGCAGCGGGCAGGGGATCCGCTACATTGTTTCTGCACTGCCCATCCTGCTCTTCTTTGCCGGGCGGGCGGCAGAGCTGCTTGCCTCTCCTCACGGGCAGTCCGTTTCGCCTCAAGAGCGTGCTGCTTCTTCCCGGCCGCTGTTTGTGTTCAGCTGGCAGTCCTATGCGGTGCTGGCCGTTTTTTCCTGCCTGTGCTTCCTGTCCATCAGCGTGGTGAAGGGAGTGCGGAACGTCATGTCCGGCAGGTATGTGGCGTCATGGAGCTTTACGGAAGATGCGAAAGAGATGTACCGCTATATCGATGAAAACATTGCAGGCGATGAGCGCATCTACTTCTTCAAGCCCCGGCTTCTCCTGATAATGACGGGGAACGAAGGCATGTATTTTTCTGCGGAGGCGGGGCTTTCCCAGCCCGCCGTAACGACGGTCCCCGGGGCATCGGCCGGTGCAACGCACGGTGCAGCGCACGAGGCCCTTCCGAGCTTTCATTACTACCTGCATACCTTTGACCGGGGCTACGGACAGCTGCTGACAGACGAGCAGGCGCGGGGAGACACGTTCTATATCGGGGATGCCGAGTTCACCTGCATCCACAGCAACGAAAAGATGCGGCTCTTTCAATGGCAGCCCTAGGGAGTGCAGGGCCAGCGGGGAACCGGTAGGCAAGACGTGCGCCTGTACGGGACGGGTGGCCGGGAGCCTGCAACAGGACGGGCTTCCGGGAGCCTGCCGGTGTGTTTTATGCGGGCTGTCTGTTCCCTGTCAGGCCTGGTCCTCGTCCCGTTCTGCCCGTTCAAACACGAGTACGTCGTCAAGGCGGATGACGTCGCTTGCCTTGGCGTAGCGCCGCTTGCCGTCCCGGTACACGAGCAGGATCCGTATTGCCGCATCGTGTTCTATGACCGGGACCTTCTTCCCGATCCATGAGCTGTCCAGATTTACGATGATTTCTTCCAGATTGAGCGAGCGGTCGTTGAGCGGGTTGGCAACGTTCGTGTATTCTTCCACGAAGCCCGCCGAGATGATGCCGGTCGGTATGGCGACCGTGAGCACGCCCAGAATCGCCGTAATGCCTCCCATCAGCCTGCCGAATGCGGTGATGGGGTAGATGTCCCCGTAGCCGATGGTCAGCAGGGTTGCGATGCTCCACCAGAGGCCGGAGAACGCATTGCCGAAGGCTTCCGGCTGGGCTTCGTGTTCCGTGCTGTAGATGCAGAGGGAAGAGGCGAGCATGAGGATGAAGATGATGAACAGGGACGAGGTGAGCTGGTTCTTCTTCTTTATGATGACGTTTCGGATGACGAAGAAGGAGTCATAGTAGGCGTTTATCCTGAACAGGCGCAGGATCCTGACGACCCGCAGCATGCGGAAGGCGATGAAGCCGTTCAGGAAGAACATGGGCAGGATGGTCAGGAGGTCCACCATGCCGTTGAAGCTCCTGATGAAGTGCAGGCGCGAGCGTATCTTCCCGTCCTCGGGGTACAGGATATCCGCCGTCCAGAGGCGGAGCAGGTATTCCACGATGAAAACGCCCGTCGTAACCGTGTCCGTCAGGTCAAACAGGGATGACCAGGACTTGAGTTCGTCAAAGGTCCTCAGGAAGAGGGCGGCGATGTTCAGCAGGATCATCGTGATGATGAAAAAGTCGAACGTCCGCGAGGGCAGGTCGCTCACCTGTCCGATCTGGATGATGTCGAACACCCGCTTTCTGTACGCATCCCTGCGGGTGGAAGAGGTGCTGTCAGTACGCCTGTCTGCGGTAGCGGAACCGCTTTCCGTCTTTTTTGCTGCCATGGCTTTCCTGTCATAGAGCTCCGCAGAGCTCGTATTGCTGTATTGCTATAGTACACTATTTTTGCCCGGATTGCAATTTTCCCGGTTCCGCCCTATAATTGCCCCTCATGAGGGTAAAAAGAGCTGTTCTCACGGTCATGCTTTCCGTAATCGTCCTGACGGGCCTGTTCTGCGTGGGCGTGAACCTGTATGTGATTGCATACGCCCGTCCCTACGTCTACCGGGACGTGGAATCCCTTCCTTCCCGGTATACGGTCATTCTTCCCGGCGCGAAGGTCTACCGCAATACGGTTTCCCATGTCGTTGCCGACCGTATTGAAGGCACGCTCCGCTGCATTCAGGCGGGCAAGGCCGAGCGCATCCTTGTTTCCGGTGATCACGGGAGGCGGGACTATGACGAGGTGAACCAGATACTTGCCTACATGCAGCGGGTCTACGGGACTGACGACAGCATCATCTTTCTGGATCATGCGGGCTTTTCCACCTACGAGACGGTCTACCGGGCGCGCGACGTGTTCTGCGTGAAGGATGCAATCATCGTGACCCAGAAGTTCCACGTGTACCGGGCGGTCTACATTGCCCGCAGGCTCGGCCTGGACGCCGTTGCCCTCGAAGCTCCGGAACTGTACCCTTATGCGCGGACCATGCGCGACAGCTGGGAACTGCGGGAGTTCTTTGCACGGGTCAAGGCCTTTTTGTATGTGGCCTTTGGCGTCCGCCCCACCTACCTCGGCGAACAGATTCCCATCACCGGCGACCCCGCGGCGAGCCGGGACTGAGTTCCGCTGCGGGCAGGAAGTGAGTTCCGCTGCGGGCAGGAAGGGGGCCCTGCGCTGCAGGCAGGAAGTGAGCTTTTTGACCGGCCCGTGGTACAACGCGGGGGCTAGTAATTGTCTGTGTTCTGTGATATAGTTATATGCCTGTAATTCTTTAGCTGACAGGGCTTTTGCGGATTACAGGCCGTAAGCAGTATCGATTTTATTTTGGGCAGAAGTGTATACATGAAGACTCTATCTTTGGTCATTCCTTGCTACAATGAAGAAAAAACACTGGCAGACATCGTGGAGCGGTGCCTTTCCTTCCTTTCCCCCCAGGCTTCTGCCGGAATTGCAAGCGACAGCCTCAGGCTGGAGCTGATAATCGTGAACGACTGTTCAACGGACGGAAGCGATGCCGTTGCCCGTTCTCTGGCAGAGAAGTATCCGGATGCCGTGAAGTACTTTACGCACGGGAAGAACATGGGAAAAGGGGCCGCACTCAGGACCGGCTTCCTTGCAGCGACCGGAGACTTTGTCGGCATACAGGATGCGGACATGGAATACAGTCCGCATGACTATCTGACCATGCTGGAACCGCTGCTGGACGGCAGGGCCGACGTCGTATACGGCAGCCGCTACCTCCTGCCTGACACAAGGCGGGTACTCTACTGGTGGCATACGCGGATGAACCGCTTCCTGACGACGTTCAGCAATATGTTCACGAACCTTGACATAACTGACATGGAAACCTGCTACAAGCTCTTCCGTCGGGAAGTCATTCAGGAAATTGCCCCCAAACTGAAGGAAAACCGCTTTGGTTTTGAGCCGGAGGTAACCGCCCTCGTTGCCCGCGGCGGCTACAGGGTGTATGAGTGTGCAATCCATTATACTCCGCGCACGACCGAAGAAGGCAAGAAGATAAACTGGAAGGACGGTGTCCGTGCCCTGTACTGCATCATGCACTACGGCGCAAGTACCGCCCCGCTTCCCATGCAGCTCATCCTGTATTTCCTCATCGGGGCATTCAGTGCGGTCTGCAACCTGCTGTCCTTCCTGCTGATGCGGCGGATCGGAGTTGCTTTTACCCATTCCGTGATTGCTTCATTTGTCCTGTCGGCACTGCTGAACTACCTCCTGTGCATTGCATTCCTGTTCCGCCACAAGGTGAAGTGGAATGCCTTCGGGGAACTTGCGGCATACCTCCTGTCTGCGGCCGTGATGGGTACGCTTGACTGGTGGCTGACGGGCATGCTCTATTCGTCGGGCATGACGGAAGGAGCTGCGAAGGCTGTTGCCGCAACTGCGGGGTTCTTCGGAAACTTCATCCTGCGGCGGTTCATTGTATTCCCGGAACGCAGGCAGGGGAAAAAAGGCAGCTGACGGTAACTGACGGGATAAAAGGCGTCCCGCTACAGGCCCTTCTGCCGGAATTGTTTCTGAAGCTCGTAAAAATCCCAGCAGGGATTTGGATCTGTCCGTTCAACGCCGTTCATATACAGGTCCCTGATACGGTAGTCATCATACCAGTCTCGTGTGTGAAGCAGATCGACATGCCCCAGAAAGGAGCAGAGGAATAAAGCGAGCAGCAGGGCATGTGCGATTCCTGCGCAGCGGGCAGGAAGCTGAAGACGGGCCTTTAGCTGTGCATGCATGCCATGTACAAGCTCCCCTCCTCCCATTACTGCAAGCGGATAGGACGGTATCAGCAGCCTCTGCAGGAAAGTTCCCCGTTTGAATACAAACACTATTGCAAGCATGACAAGTATATGCACGAAAAACGTAACCGCAAGTCCACACCCTTTTAACCTTGCCTTGAAAAGCATAAAGATGGTAGATAGCCCTGCTCCGATGCCGAGCAGCCAGTACAGGGCGCTTGGAAACCTGCTGGCATGGGTCGCCAGAAAAACATACTCACGGATATAAAAGATAAATCCTGCACGGTCCGTCCGGAAAAGGGGCATTCCTTTCTCAATGTCGCTCACCCGGAAATGATATATGAGTATCAGGAGGACAGGGATGATGCAGAGGGCAATCTGCACCATGCTTCTTTGGAGGAATGCAAAAAAGTCTTTCTGCACTATGAGCCGTACTGCGGTAACGGTTAAAACAGAGAAAAGGATGAGCAGGCTTACGGAATTGGCGTACGCAGAGCAGATGAGTGTAAAGAGGCATATCCATATATCGCCGGGACTATTGTCCGAAAGGTATTTCCTGAAATGTATGAGTGCAAAAAAGACAAGCGCAGCACACATGCCGTAGCCGCGCGCAAGCCCGAAGAACTCATTGAGGTAATAGGAGAAGGCGAGCAGCGTAAACTCAATCCAGCTGACAGAACCTTTTGAGCGGCATCGGGCCAGAAAGATATAATAAAAGACGCCGGACGCAAGGACAGGGAGCCGTACGACAAATTCGCAGAACCTCACGCCGGTCAGGCGGGTGACGGCTGCAATCAGCATTGTATTGAGCAGGTGGTTGTTCGCTACGGAATCAAGGTACAGTTCTTTCAGCATTCCCGGTGAAACATGATCGCTGAGTGCAAGTGCATAGCAGAGGTAGGTGTATGACTCATCGTATGTCATTGCAGAACAGGCGGCCCGTGTTATGACCGTGATTACCGGCAGCAGGACAAGGATATAGGGCAGACAGCCTGCAATTTTTTCATGGGCACAGTTTTGCATTCGTATTCCTTTCATGTTCCTTTTCCGCAGGTATGCATTATAGTGCGTCTTTCATCGGTATACAAGGGGACCGGCGGCCACGCTGCTGGCAGGAACTGAACTCTGCTGCGAGTCGGCGACCCCGCTGCGAGCCGGGACTGAGTTCCGCTGCGGGCAGGAACGGATCCCTGCGGCCTGCCCTGCGCTGTAACCTCAGCCGCTTGCCTGGTACAGCTCTTTTCCTGCCTGCCCGTGAACATCCCCGCTTTTCCGCAGGTGAACTTAAATTTTTAACATCTCTTGTTAAATTAGCTAAAATCTGTTAAAATATCCGGTATGGACAAGGAACATGAAGGCAGACGCAAGGTCCGCCTGGCGGACATAGCGGAGCAGCTTGGGGTGAGCATCGTCACCGTTTCCAAGGCGATTGCCGACAAGGACGGGGTAAGCGAGGAGCTCCGCATCAGGATCAAGGCCGTTGCAGAGCAGATGGGCTATACCCAGAAAAACCGCAGTCCCCTGCCCGGCAGAAAGGATGATTCCACGGGGAATATCGGCGTGGTCATTCCGTCCCACTTCTTTGAGCGCAGTACCTCATTTTACTGGAGCATGTACAATGCCCTTTCCCGGGAACTGATTGTGCGCGGCTACTATGCCATCATGGAACAGCTGAGCAGCAGGGACGAGTTTGACCTTGTGCTTCCCCAGGTCGTGCAGAACCGCAAGGTTGACGGCGTCATCCTGCTCGGGCAGACCAGCGAGGATTACGCGCATTTCTTTTCCAGACAGTATAAGGACAACATCTTCCTCGATTTTTACGTGGACGACCGGGACAACGATTCCGTTACGACCGACAACTTTTACGGCGAGTACCAGATGACCCGCTACCTGATAAGCCAGGGACATAAAGATATCCTCTACGTGGGGAATTTCAATGCGACGACGAGCATTACCGACCGCTTCATGGGCTTCATGAAGGCGATGCTCGAAAACGGCTACCGGGTCAGTGTGGACGACATCATCAACGACCGGAACCAGAATGGCTTCTATGAGCAGCTCCGCCTGCCGGAAAAAATGCCCACCGCCTTCGTCTGCAACTGTGACGAAACGGCCCGCCGCCTCATCGGCATCCTGAAGGAGAAGGGCTACTCCGTTCCCCAGGACATTTCGGTCGTCGGCTTTGACAACTTCCTGTCCGACGGCCAGCAGACGGATCCTGCCCTGACGACGGTCGAAGTGGATCCCGTCGCAATGGCGCGGACGGCGGTTGATATGCTGCTCAAGAAAATTTCGGGCGAACCGTACACGCACGGACATACGGTCATCGGCGGCAGGCTGCTGCTGCGTGATTCCGTGCGGAAAATCAATTAGGGAGGCGGCTTGTGGACGAGCGGTTATTTGCGGAACTGTGGGATGAGTTGACGGAGGATATCCTTCCCTTCTGGATGAAACGGGCAAAGGATGCTGAACACGGGGGCTTTTACGGCGCAATCGGCAGTGACGGCAAAGGCGACCCGACGGAGTGGCGGGGCATCGTCATGGTGAGCCGCTTCCTGTGGACCTACAGTGCGGCTGCCCGCTTCCTGAACGGGTCGTCCGCTCAGGACACTGCTTCTGCCCGTGATGCTGCTTCCCGGCGCACTGCCGGTCCCGCAGCTGCATCCGCTGCCGGAACTTCGTCCGGCTCCGAAGCTGCGGCCAAAGTTTCATCCGCTCCCGGATCCGCATCCTGCATGGAGATGGCAGCGTATGCGTATGCGTATATGATGCAGTGCTTTGCAGACAGCCGGGACGGCGGCATGTTCTGGTCCGTTACGGCAGACGGCAGTCCCCTCGTTACCCGCAAGCAGGTGTACGGAAACGCCTTTGCCCTCTATGCCCTGTCCGAATATGCCGCCGCACTCAGGGACGTATCCGGGGCGGAAGGTGACGCCCGGAGCGTCATGGACGAAGCCCTGCGCCTCTTCTGTATTCTTGAAGAGAAGGCCCGGGACCGGAACTACGGCGGCTATTGGGAGGCACTCGCCCGGGACTGGCAGCCGACGCAGGAGACCAGGCTGAGCGACAAGGACATAGACTGCGACAAGTCCATGAATACCAACCTGCACGTGATGGAAGCCTATATGAACCTCTACCGCACCCTGCCGCTGGTATGCCCGGAAAAGCAGGCAGAGCGCAGGGCGGTCGGGACGGCACTGGAAGCCCTTGTCCGCGTGCATGCCGACAAGATACTCGACCGGCGCGACTGGCACTTGGACCTCTACTTCAATGCGGACTGGTCCCGGGCGGGGGAGGACGAGATTTCCTACGGGCATGACATTGAGGCGAGCTGGCTGCTCTGGGAAGCGGCGGAAGTGCTGGGCGATGAGGCACTCAAGGACTCTGTGCGGCCTGTTGCCGTCGCGGTTGCTGAAACCGCCCTGCGCGAGGGCTGGGACGAAAGCACGGGCGGCTTTGAGGATACGATGAGCCCTGCGGGAGAGCGGCGGACCGTCCGCATCTGGTGGAATCAGGCGGAAGCCCTGAACGGCTTTTACAATGCCTGGGAGATGACGGGCGAAGCAAAATACGCTGCCGCTGTTGAAAAGACATGGGCGTGGATACGGGATTTCCAGCGGGACCGGGTGCACGGCGAATGGTTCTGGGCGGTTTCAAAAGAAGGAAAGCCCGCCCTGCAGGAGCTGAAGGGGGGCAACTGGAAGACCTCCTACCATAACGCCCGCTGCTGCATGGAACTGCTGCGGCGCCACGGCCAGCAAGGCCGGATTCGCCGGTAGGGGACTGCCCCGTGAACCGGCCGTCCGCTATGCGGGAATGCCCCCGCGTGAGAACAGCCACACGACGGTTCCGCTCTTGATGAGTATGTACAGGCCGAGTGCGACGAAGAGGACGGGGATGATGACGCCCCTGGATTCTTCGGTATAGCTGCGGATGGAAGCTGCGTTCATCACCGAAATGGCGATGACGCACCAGAGTGCCTGCATGATGCAGAATACGATGCAGGAGATGATGAAGTCAGGCTGCTTCAGGCTTGAAAAGAAGGAAAGGCAGACCGCAATGCTGTCGCCCCCGTTGGCGAGGGTGATGATGACTGTTTCCAGCAGGAGGGCGCAGAATGCGAGCGGGCAGCGGATGCGCTGTCCGCCGTCTGCCCGGTCCTTTTTCCCCGTATATTCCCTGACCGCATATCTGATTCCTATCGTGATGGGGATGATTCCGAGCAGGCCGAGCAGCTGCTCCACGGGGAAGCGGCTGATGATACCGGCAAAGAGCTTGCCTGCCGCAATGAGAAAAACAAGTCCCAGATATTTTCCGAGAATGACGGCGACCTGTTCCCGGAGCCTGTTCACCTTGCTGAACAGGACGAACATGACCAGCAGGTCATCCATTTCCGTCGTGACAAAGGCGATGACCGAGGCGGTGATGACCAGTCCCATAGGCGCCGGAGCCTATTTTTCCACGGGACGGTAGAAGAACTTGGGCCTGCCGCGTCCGCTCGTTTCCTTGCGCATCTCAAAGTCGTCGTCCAGGTCTTCAATCAGTTCGGTCAGCTTCCGTGCACCGTAGTCCAGCGTGTCAAAGCCGGGATCCTGGCGCTTAAAGAAAGAGCCTGCCGCGCTGACGTCCGCCCAGCCGGAGTCGTCTGCATACTTGTCGTAGGCCGTGTTGAGCAGCTTGTAAATCTTGCGGAACTGCTTGTCGCTCATCGTTTCCACCGTACTGCGCATGAAAATGCCCTTGCGCCGGTGTTTTGCAGGCTTTTTCTTGAGCTTCTCTTCGGCGAGCTTGGCGGCTTCTTCGACGGCGGCTTCCTCTTCCTCATTGGAAAGGTTTTCGATGTAGATGAAGTCATCGCAGGCAGAGACAAAGGACTGCGGCGTCTTTTTCTGTCCCACGCCGAAGACATAGATCTGGCTTTCGCGCAGGCGGGTCGCCAGCTTGGTAAAGTCCGAGTCGCTTGAAACGAGGGCAATCGAATCGTATTTTTCCGTGTACAGCAGGTCCATCGCATCGATGATCATTGCCGAATCACTGGAATTCTTGCCCTGCGTATAGGCGAACTGCTGGACGGGGATGATTGCGTTGTCGTTCAGTTCATACTTCCAGTTCTTGAGCGTGTCGAGCGAGAAGTCCCCGTAGGCCCGCTTGGTGATGATGTGCCCGTGGACTGCAATTTCCTGCAGGATTGCGCGGAGCTTCTTTGGCGGCGTGTTGTCCGCATCTATCAGAACACCGATGTTTTTCTGTTCGTTTTCGTCTATCATATAAAATCCTTTTGATCTGGCGGTCTGTGTGCCGGAGCCTGTCAGAGACCGGCCCGTCCCACAATCGCATTGAAAATCCGGTCCAGGTCGGACTGGGAGAAATAGTCAATGATCAGCTGCCCCTTGTCCCAGGACCCCTTCATCTGTACCTTGGTGCCGAGGGCTTCGATGAACTTCTGCTCCATGTCGGCGTAGTTGGGATCCCGCGGCCTTGCACTTTTGGTGCTTTTCGCGGCGGAAGTCCCGTCCTGCTGGCTGTTCAGTTCGGCAGCCATCTTTTCCGCCTGCCGTACGGAAAGCCCCTGCGAGCAGATCCGCTTAAAGAGAATCTGCCGGGACACGGGATTGGTGACGCTCAGCAGGGCACGGGCGTGTCCGGACGTCAGCTCCCCGGAAGCGAGGGGCCTGCGCATTTCTTCGGGCAGCTTGAGCAGGCGCAGGGTATTGGCGACGGCGGACCGGCTCTTGCCGACCTTTTCGGCGACTTCTTCCTGCGTAATGCCTTCCAGCTGCATCAGCTGCATGTATGCCTCGGCTTCTTCCACGGGGTTCAGGTCCGTCCGCTGGATGTTTTCCACGAGGGCGACTTCGAGCTTGCGGGTGTCGGAATACTTGCGCAGCTGGACGGGAACCTTTTCAAGCCCTGCCGCAATCGCTGCCCGCGTCCGCCGTTCGCCTGCGATGATGTAGAAGCTTCCGTTCTCGGCATCCTCAATGATGATGGGAGACAGCACGCCTTCCCGCCTGACCGATTCGGTCAGTTCGGCAAGCTTGTCTTCGTCAAAGAACTGGCGGGGCTGATGGGGGTTCGGCTTGAGCAGGGCGGGATTGACCCAGAGGGTTCCCTCGCTGTCTGCCGTAATGCCTGCGGGCAGCTGCCGCGTTACCGCCGCTGCCGTGCCGTCGGGCCTGTTCTGGGGAGACTCGAAATCAAATCCGGCAATATTGCTGCCTTCCAGCAGGGCGTCCAGTCCCTTGCCCAATCCCTGATGCCTAGCCACGGGCCATTACCTCATCTGCGAGTTTCTTGTAGCTCTTTGCTCCCGTACAGCGGGGATCGTACTGGCAGATTGGTTCCCCGTGGGACGGAGCTTCGGACAGGCGGACGTTGCGGGGGATAATCGTGCTGAACACATAGTCCTTGAAGTAACCCTTGACCTGGGTTACGACATCCTGTGCAAGCCGCGTCCGGCTGTCGTACATCGTAAAGAAGACGCCGCCCAGTCTGAGGGCGGGGTTTATGCCGCCCTGTACCAGCTTGACCGTCGTCATGAGCTGGGTAATTCCTTCCATTGCAAAGAACTCGCACTGCATGGGAACGAGTACGCAGTCGGCGGCAGCAAGGCCGTTCAGGGTCAGGATGCCGAGGGAGGGCGGGCAGTCGATCAGTATGTAATCGTAGGAATTTTTCAGGGGGGCCAGGGCCTCCTTCAGGAAGAAGTTCCGCTTTTTGTAGACTTCCTTGTCCTGGGGGTTGCTCAGCTCTATCGTTGCACCGGCAAGGTCGACCGATGCACTTATGATGTCAAGGCTGGGAATGGAAGAGTGCTTCACGGTGTCGGCGGCGCTTGCGTTTCCGTAGATGAACTCGTAGACCGTCGGCTTGTTCCTGCTGACGCCGACGCCGCTGGACATATTGCCCTGGCTGTCAAAGTCTACCAGCAGGACTTTTTTTCCCGCGAGCGCAATGTAGGCACCGATATTGATGCAGGAGGTTGTTTTTCCGACGCCCCCTTTCTGGTTTGCGAACACAATGACCTTTCCCATAGCCTTGCATTATATCATTTTTGCCCCAAAGAGTATAGGGGCGGACCCGGCTGACGGCGGGGCCACACGGTGAGTCCCCTCTTGGCGGTACCAGAAAGCCCGTTTGCCACGACCGTCCCAGCCTCTCAAAGCAAAAGGTGGAGGTTTCGGATTTTCCATGCAGCCACAGGAATAAATCAATTCTTAAAAACAGATTGACCTTAATCATATCAATGGAATGCGTAAAGAGGAGGAAACTCCCGGACGACCTTCCTGCAGAGGGATTCCATTTAAGATTTTGTCCTAAAAGCCCGTGCAGTCTTGCTTTACTCAAGCGTTTTGCCGCATGAAACTCAAAGGTTTGGTCACGTGAAGCTTAAACGTTTGGTCGTGTGAAGCTTAAACGTTTGGTCGTGTGAAGCTTAAACGTTTGGTCATTGAATCAATGAGAGTTGTAGCCATAAGATTTAAATTCTAGCCAGGATTAGGCTCCCGAAACGGTAATCAGATAGTGACAAGACATCCGACCCATGATACAGAGTGACAAGCATTCACGCATATTATGACGGGCAGAATTATGTGACTCAAGGAGCTGTCGACGTAAAACCGAACCAGAAGGTCATCATCACTCTTTTTGATGACTTTATGCCGCCCCGTAGCAAACGGTCGCTTTCAGAGATAAAGCCAACTCAAAGTCCATTCCTGACGGAATATCGGCGGTAGACTATATTTGTCAGCTAAGGGAGGAATGATGCTTAGTTGCAGCAAGTATTGGGGCAGTGCCCCCCTGCCCCGCTTACCCGCCGTCACAAACACATCGTCATATATATCGGGATGAAACTGACATCCGCCTTCTCATCTCTGAACAAGTCTTTTGTATAGATTATAAAACGTTCGTGTTTCTTTTGTTTGTATTTCTTTACGAAGCAGTCGATGGATTCGTGCTGCCTGTAGCTGGAGGATTTTACTTCTATCGGAACAATTCTTTTGTCTTTCACAATCAGGAAATCGATTTCATACTTTTGTTCCGTGGAACTATTCTCCTTCTGATAAAAAAATTCGTGAAAATATAAATCGTATCCCCTTGTGCGGAGCATCTGTGCGACCATATTCTCCATCACCATCCCGAGGTTTGTTCCCAACTTGTTGAAAATAAGCTTCCTGTAAATATCTCCGTCGGTCTCTTCCGAGCTCTTCATAATCTGCGTAACAAGAAGCCCTGTGTCGCCCATGAAAAGCTTAAAATTGGAGGAATCGGCGAACAGCTCGAGCGAGAGTTCAGGGATCGTGACATTCTTGCAGCAGTTTGCCATCATTGAGTCGCTGAGGAATTTTATGGACCGGATGTAATTCTTGTAGCGTGCGTTTTTGTCAACAATCGAAAACTTGAAGAGGGAATTATGATTTGAGAGCTGCTCTGCCAGCGTCGCAAAGACTGCGGATGTTTTTTCGGTGTTCTCATCATCGTATTTTTCCAAATCCTCTTCGTACAGGGTAAGAATCGAGCGTTTCACGGCATCTATAGTTGAGTAAGACTGTTTCTCAACAAAAGCTGCCACAGCTTGCGGCATTCCACCAACGGCAAGATAGGTCCTGAAGCTCTGCATTATCTTCCGGTGGATGGTATCCCCGAGCGGAAGCCGCTTTTCAAAATGCTCTCTGATTATCTTCGCGGTAATCGTATCTCCTGTCGCCCACAGGAATTCCTCAAAATCCATCGGGTACATCCTGCATCTGTGTTCCTCAGAGGGAATCAGAATCTGTGCGCTCTTCTTCTTTATGGTGATGAGGGAACCGGTCTCTATGTAATCGAAGCGACCGTCCTGCACCAGATACTTTATTGCCTGCCGGGCCTGCGGAAAGAGCTGTATATCATCGAGTATTATGACGCTTTCGCGTGGAGCGAGTTCTTTCTGCTTCAGGACGAACAGATTGTTAAAAAAACTGTCCATATCGGAAAGACCGTCCGCGAACAGTCTTTTGACATCGGGACTTTCCCGCGCGAAGTCCAGAAGGATATAATCCCTGTACTCGTTCTTCGCAAAAGTCTCCGCTATGGTCGATTTGCCGATGCGTCTGGCTCCTTCGATGAGAATCGCATTTTTCCCGTCGAATGTGTGCTTCCAGTCCAAGAGCACGTCGTAAAACTTCCGCCTGAAGTCCATATCTCGGATTATACAGTTTCTTCCCGAAATTTGCAAATGTTTTTTGCCGAAAATTCCCGAAATTTGCAAATCTTTTACCCCATTTTTTCACGAAATTCGCAAATCTTGTCCGGTTCAGCCCCCCCCCCCCAACAGTCAGCTTTTGTGACGAACGCGGGGCCCGTTTGTTTAAGTTATGGAGGAATGCATGAAAAGGACAATCATAAGCGCGGCCATCTGTGCCGCACTGTTATCAAGCGCGGCCACAGCGCAGAGGAAGGGTTCGGGGGCCCTTTTCCCGGATACCTGGGGCGGAGAGAAATCGCTCGCGGTCAAGTCCGACTGCGTGACGGCCGAGGGCGACTTCAACATGGACGGCTTCAAGGACATCGCTGTCATCGCCGTGCCCCGGGCCCCCGCCCTCATGCGCACCCGCGAGGACGGCTACGAATGCAACTTCAACAAGCCCGTGCTTGCGGTATTCTTCGGGCAGAAAAGAGGCAAGCCCAAGCTGCACAAGGAATACAGGGACACGATTCCCGGCAATGACGCGGAGAACGAGGACTGCTTCCATGAGAGCTCGCTGTCGGTCAACGACGAGGGCGACCTCTGCATCACCGTGAGCGAATTCTATTCGGCGGGCAGCTCCGACTCCCCAAGCTTCGAATATGTCTTCCGCTGGCAGGACGGTGACTTTTTCCTCATCGGCAGGAACTACGGCTCGTTCTCGCGCTATTCGGGCGAGGCCATGAACGTCAACGAAAACTACCTGACGCACAAAAGGCGGACGGTGACCTACAATATGTTTGATGAGGATGTACCGGAAGAGGAAATATGGACGGAGCTGTTTGACGCGCCGCTCCGGACGCTCGGTTCGGATATGCTCACCGTGTCCGAAGTTGATGCCGTCGGCTGATTTGCTGACTGTAAACGGGGCACAGCCCTTATTTATCCCGCGAGGTTGCGCTTTAGCGCAACCTCATTGGCCACTGTGACGGCCTGCCTTTGAAACCCGCGAGCCGGCCAGAGGCCGGCTCGTTGGCCAATGTAAACGGCGGTAGCCGTTTACATGGCCGTATACCCGCCGTCCACGGGCAGGTTCACGCCGGTAACATAGCTTGAGGCGGGACTTGCCAGGAAGATGGCAGCCGTGTCCAGCTCGCCTTCCTTGCCGTAGCGTTCTTCGGGAATCATCGTCTTTGCGTTCTGCTGGAAGAAGTCGGAGTCCAGCGTCTCCCGCGTCAGGTCCGTATAGAAGTAGCCCGGGCAGATTGCGTTGACCGTGATGCCGTACTTGCCCCACTCGGCGGCAAGCGCACGGGTCATATTGACGACACCGCCCTTCGCCGCATGGTAGGGGGCGGACCCGGCTATCTTGTTGCCGACCAGTCCGTACATCGAAGCGATGTTGATGATGCGGCCGTACTTGGCAGGAATCATCGCTTTCTTGGCAACAGCGCGGGCGACGCGGAAGGTGCCGAAGAGGTCTATGTTCATCTCGTTGTGGAACTGCTCGTCGGTGATGTCCTCTGCCGGAGCAACGGCGCCGGTTCCCGCGTTGTTGATGAGGATATCTATTCTGCCGAACTTTTGCAGCACTTCGTCAACAGCTGCATCGACCGCAGCGGTATCCGTGATGTCGCAGGGAATTGCAAGCGTCTGCACCCCGAATTCATCAGCTATCTCTTTGGCGACTGCGTCAATCTTTGCCTTGCGGCGGGCGAGGGCGACAATGTTTGCCCCCTGGTTTGCCAGTGCCTTTGCCATCTGCACGCCCAACCCTGCCGAACAGCCCGTCACGATGGCGACCTGCCCCTTCAAATCAAAATATGATTTCATATAAAAACCTCGTATCCGTTACGGCCCCGGTTAGAAAGGGCTAATAACTGTGTTTGCCCCTATTATATGAAAAAACGTAAGAAAGGCAAGCCTCGGGGCGGAGCCGGACGCATCGCAGGACAGGTCACAGGCTCTTTTGAATGTCCTCGGCGACATCAAGGAGGAGGGCCTGCTGCTTTTCCGGCAGGGATGCGTCGATTAGAGATGTCCCCTATGCCTCCACGACCTTCCAGCCGCCGAGCGTGCGGGACTGCGCATCGAAGCTCGCGCCTATCTTGAAAAGCTTTTTGGGCCTGCCGTCCGCCCCGACGGATGCCTCGTAGGGTATGAGGTATCCCTTGGAATCTATCTGCGCGAGGACCTCCTCCACCGTCCCGTCCAGCTTGAACTCAAAGACGTAGACCGCATCCTGTGTCTCCACGACCATGTCGCTGCGACCTGCCGCGCTCGCCTCCTCGGTCCTGACACCGAAGGGCGTGCACAGGCGGGCTATCAGGAAGAAGACGGTGTTGTAGTGATTTTCGTCCTGCTTCTCCGCGTTGTAGGGGATAGAGCTGAAGAAAGATCGCATGAGCGTCATGGCATCTTCCAGATTACCTTCCCGCAGGAAGCGGCTGAATTTAAGCAGGAAGGTGTCGTTCTGGCTCACGGTCTTCGCCGCATAATAGGGCAACAGGCAGTGCAGGAATCCGTACCGAACCTCCTCGTTGGGGAAGCCCAGCGTGTATGAATAGCCGTCGTAGTCCTTTATGGTGACATAGCCCGACTGGTAGAGCATGGGGACCGGGTCTCCTGCTTCCTCTGCGGGAGCATCGAACATGTCCGCCGTCGCGGGGAAGCCCCGGTCAAGCTCGTCCGGGTCAATGTCGTACTTCTTGATGAGCTGGGTCAGTACGGTCGGCGTACCGGTTGAGAACCAGTAGTTGTCCAGCTCCCCATCCGTCAGCGACCGTATCAGGCTGAAGGGGTTGTACACGTCAGGCGAGCGCCTGGTGAAGTGGTAGCCGTCGTATTTCTTCCTCAGGGCCTCGACAGCCCCCTCGTAGGTCAGCCCATGCCTGTCCGCGAGCGCCTGTATCTCGGGCTGCATCTGGCTCAGCAGTTCCTCACTGGTGATTCCGCATATCGCCGCGTAACGGTCGTTCATTGTTATCACGTTCAGGTTGTTCAGCTCGCTGAATATCGAAAGCTGGCTGAACCTCGTTATACCCGTCAGGAAGACGAAACGCAGAATTCCCCCAAGGTCCTTGAGGGGGCTGAAGAACTTGCGCATCTCCATCTTGAGCTTCTTCTGCATCTCCGGGTCGTCCATCGTGTCCAGGAGGGGAGCGTCGTACTCGTCCACCAGAACGACCGGCTCCTCCCCTGTCTTGTCGTGGACGGCCTTTATCAGACGTTCGAACCGTGTCCCCCATGCACCGATTTTTCCGGCCTCAAGCCCGTACTCCTTCTCCCATTCGGAAAGCTTGTAGTCCAGCGTATCCGACAAATCCTCCTTGGTGACGTACTTGTTGCCCGCGAAACTCACGTGGAACACGGGATGAACCTTCCACTCCTTCTCAAACCCCTCCATCGCGAGCCCCTCGAACAAGTCCTTCCTGCCCTCGAAGTAGCACTTGAGCGTTGAGACGAGGAGGGACTTGCCGAACCTGCGCGGTCGGCTCAGGAAGTAGACACGTCCTGCGCTGACCATTTCGTGGATTATGGCGGTCTTGTCAACGTAGTAGTATCCGTTCCGCCGTATCTGGGCGAAGTCCTGCAGTCCAATGGGGAAACGCTTGAGTCCGTTCATGTCCCCATCATAGCACGGCCGGGGCGGAAAGTCGAGGGCGGGCGGAGTACCTGGAACTTGCCCGGAGATGACGGCCTTTGCCTCCTGCGTCCTGCCGTTACGGGCGTAGGAGAAAAAGAAATAGTTCGTAGTACACTGCGGATTCGGCCACAGTGCAGGACAGGTCACAGGGCTTTCTGTATGTCCTCGGCGACGGCGAGGAGGAGGGCCTGCTGCTTTTCCGGCAGGGATGCGTAGATGTGGAGCAGGCGGCGTTTTTTTTCGTCGGATGCCTCGTCCGAGAGGGATGCACTCTGCCCGGTGACGAGGTATTCCACCGTCGTGTCCAGGGCCCGCGCAATCTTCACCGCGACATCAGCAGAAGGCATGCAGGACTGACCGCTCACGTAGCTGACGAGCGAGTGGAGCGTTATGCCCCTGCTCTGCGACGCCGCGCCTGCGGAATTCCGTCCTCGTGTAGACGTTCATAAGATGTGCCCTCTTTCCCGTCGGATGGTCAAAGGTGGGCATGACGCTGATGTAGCTCAGGCTTGCGCAGCCCGCGATTTTGTCGCCTTCCATCGCAAAGACAGTCGTCTGGTCGCCCTTCAGGAAGTATTCGCGGCTGCATTCGACCAGGGTTTTGTCAAAGGCCGCGCTTTCATCCATTCCGTTCACTATCCTGAGCATCTCAAGGCGGATTTGCATCAAGGCCTCGATGTCGTCCGCACTTGTCTTTTTTATTTCCATAGGTCATTCCTCCTGTCATTACAAATCAAGAAGCATAAACACGTCGGCTTTGTCGTTGTCGTTGTATCGCCCGGTCTCCTTGAATCCAAGCGAACGGTACAAGCGTAATGCCCTGCCGTATTGCTTCATCGAGTCAAGATAGATTTTTTTGTAGCCGTTCTTTTTTGCAAAGTCGATGGCGGATGTGGCGAGCTTGCAGCCTAGCTTTTTCCCCTGATAATTCTTGTTCAGGTACATCGCCTTCAGTTCGCAGCCGGATTCATTCAACTTTTTAAGGGCTACGGTTCCGATTATTTTGCTGCCATCCTTCATGCAGAGAAAAAGAATGAAATTGTGTTTTATGTCCTGATAAATCTTGTGCCGTGATAGAGGCTCGAATGTCTTTCCTGCCTGTGCGAATTCCTCCGCCAAAAATGCATGTACATCAACCTTCATCTCGTCAGAGTAATTTGCGATTTCAAAGGGGCAAACCCTCATTCCCCCGAATGCGTGGATTGAGCGGGTTCCGGCCTTTACCCTCCCGCCCTGCAGGCTGCCTTTCGGAATGAAAAGCTCGTCTCCCGCACGGAGCAAATGCTCTTCCCCGTCAATCGTAACAAGATATTCCCCCTCAACGCAAAGCATCCATTCATCGTAGTCGTGCCTGTGCTCTTTTGAAACGCGGTCGGCCTTGTAGGTCCAGAAGGCCATCTGGCTTCCGTCGTTCGCGGTGTAGTAACAGCCTTCTATGTCCGGCGTGTTCTGCTGGGATGCGGGAATTTTGTTTTGACTGCGGAACATGAATTCCGGGAATGTCATGGGCTTCCTCCGTTGTTGCATGGTATGCGCCGTAATTCTTTCCGTCAGAATGACTCCCGTGCCTTTTGGACGATGAGCCGTCTTTTTTCCAGAGTCCGTACGAACATTTCTTCCGCCGCATTCGGGAACATGTCGTAGATGACCTTGCTTCCTTCTTCCGTGATACCGCCCTTCGTCGCGACTCGTGAGACCACGTCCTGGAAAGACATTTGTTTTTGTTCCATTAAATTAGCCGTTGCGGAGACTGTTTTCAAAAGCATCCGCACAATCTGCTCCTCCGGCAATGCCGTGTGGGATTTCGCCGCCCTGCATATTACGTCGAACATCGACGCGATGAGGCCCGGCATGCAGCTGACAAGCTCGGAACCCATGCCCATCTCGTTTTCGGGAAGCTCCATGACCTCGCCCATGCATCCAAGCAGCGTGCGCAGATTTTCCTTGTCGGAATCCAGAACCTGACTGTTCCAGCAGACAAGTGTCTGCGAGCGGTTTATCTCTGCCGTGACGCTGGGAATTACTTTTGCGATCTTTCGCGGCGCGATTTTCTCAAGCATATCGAACGTGATGTTTCCGTTCAGCGAAACGAGAAGCGAATCTTTTTTAAGCGGGCCGTTGATTTCCGTCACGACTTCTTTTATGTCGCAGGGGCGGACGCAGACAAAAAGGATGCCGGCGTTTTCTGCCGCCTCTGAGTTTGAGGCGCAGACCGTCGCCTTGTCCGCGATTTCGTTCAGGCGTTCTTTTGTCCTGTTGGAGACGAACAGGCTGTCTTTGCCCGCGAGCCCTGATTCCAGAAATTTCCGGGCGAGCATCTTTCCCATGCTGCCGTAGCCGATGATTCCTATGTTCATCTTTCCCTCCCTTCTGTCCCTGTATGCGTGTCCAAAGTCAACCGCATGTCGCGGTATCGATTTTCCTTTTCCTTGAATCCCAGTTTTTCGTAAAGACCGTAGCCTGCGTCGGTCGCACTCAGGTCAAGCCGGCAAAGGCCTTTTTCCCTGGCGAACGCTATCAGATTTTTTATCAGGGCCGTTGCCAGGCCTTTGCCCCGACGTCATGTTCGTTTTGTTGTCTCCTGCTTTGAGATGAGGATATCATAGCGGTTATTTTTATGTAAGAAAATTATTGAATTTACATATTTTGATAACAATATTGCAGCGCTATTGTAAAATCGTTATAATAGCCAGACAGGCGGGGGCAATATGGCGGAAGCAAAGAGGGGCATCATCATGAAGCGGAGGGACGGCTCCGAAATCGTCAGGTATGACGACCCGTCTTTTCCCTCGTACATTTTTGACGGCTACCTCGTGAAAGGCTGCGGCTGGGAGCGCGTTCCCCATTACCACGAGGACGTGGAGATTCTTTCCGTGAAGGGCGGCGAGATGGCCTACATGGTGGAAGGAACGCTCGTCAGGCTGCAGAAGGGGGACACGGTTTTTGTCAATTCCGGGAGCATCCACTATTCCCTTTCGACGACGGACAAGGTTTCCCGCTACATAATCGCGGTCCTTCATCCGAAAATCATCTGCTCCTCGCCTGCGGTGGAGCAGAAGGCCGTGCGCCCGATCGTCACGGACAAGGCCGTTCCTTTCGTCCATTTCAAGGCGTGTGATTTTGACGCCCTCCCGCTCTACCAGCTTATGCTCGAGCTGGAGCACGAGTGCAAGGGGAACGAGTTCCTGATCACGAAATGTTTCTTTGAGATCTGGGACATCATAATGCGGCGCTTTACCGACGCATACCGCCTCCATGTTCACGGCATGGAGGAAAGCTCAGGCCATGACGCGAGGCTCAAGGCGATGATGCTCTTCATCGACGGGCATTACAGGGAGCGAATCACTCTCGGCGACATCGCGGCGTCCGGCGGCGTGAGCCGGAGCCTCTGCAACCAGATATTCAACAGGCTTACGGAAAAATCTCCGGTCGAATACCTGATGGGCTACCGCTGCCGCAAGGTGGCGGACCTCCTTCTTTCAAGCGGTATGTCCATGCCGGAGATTGCCGACATGACCGGCTTCACGGGCGCGAGCTACATGGCGGAGACCTTCAGGAAGCATTTCGGCAAGTCCCCCCGGGAATACAAGAAGTCCCAGGGCGCAAAATAGTCTTTGGCGGCGGGGGCCGGCCTCATTGCTCATTCCGCGCATGACTGCCGGGGAGGGCACGCAGCCTGAGATACGTTTTGCGCCGGGCGTTTTTTTGAGCTGCCGCACTGTTCAGTACTGTGTACGCGGTGTGTTTAACACGGTGCACGCGGTGTGTTTAACACGATGCACTCGGTGTGTTTAACACGGTGCACTCGGTGTGTTTAACACGATGCACGCGCTGTGTTCAATACGGTGCACTCGCTGTGTTTAACACGATGCAGGGGCCGTGTTTCGCCCCGTATTGCAAGAAAAAACGACAAAAGTATTTTAAACTCTTACACTATATCGTTTTATTTTTGAGCTTGCATGCTACAAAAAAGACTCCTCCCGGTGATGTATATTTCCGGTACATCAATTTTGAGGAGGACGATATGTCTGAAACGTTACAAACGAGCTTCAGTAATACTGAGGCAAAGGGAAGGATCACGCTGTTCAGGAATTACCTTGACGGCGGGAATGGCTATTACGGAAGGTTCAACCGCAACACCGTAACGATGCGAACGCTCATAGCCCGCATTCAGGCCCGGAAGGCCGGAACCAACGAGCTGAACGTGCAGGAGATTGCAGGGTTCCTGAAAGAGGAAATCCTTGCGGCCCTGCGGAACGGTGAAGCGGTGAACGTCATGGACCTGGGAACCCTGTTCATCGCCACGAGGGGAAAGTATGACGGCAGTTCCTTTGTGGCAGCAGGCGGCCGCCCGCCCCTGCAGATGAAGTTCACCCCCTCCGGGCTGACGCAGGGGACGGAGCGTGTGCCGGGACAGCTTATGCCCATCTGCATAAAATACTTGCTGCAGTCGACAAAACCGTGTATAGTAATGATATGGTGTGTCCGGCGGGCATTTTATACCGACAGTTTTCGCAGAATAAGATGCTTACGCTGGATACGGAGAATATCTGTTATGTGGACGCCCGCACTGGGGCGCTTAGGAGATAAAAATGAGTAGTATAAAAGTAAAAGATTTCTTTAATGGACGATTTTTTGAAATTCCAAAATATCAGCGTGGTTATGCATGGGAAATACAAAATATTCGAGATTTGTTTGATGATCTAATGGAAGCAATTGATTCAAATTCAACTCATTATATTGGAACTATTGTATTATCCAAAGATAGTAATAAAGATGAAACATATTATGTAGTTGATGGACAGCAAAGAATTACAACAATTACAATGATTATAAAGGGTCTTATAGACTGTTTGCTAGATAAAGATAAATATTTTTATGAAAGATTCTATTTATTAGAAGATGGAAATTATAGATTAACACCTCTCAATAGAGATAAAGAGTATTTTATAGCATTGCTAAATGGCGAATTAAGAAATCCTGAAAATAAAAGTCAACGAGCCATGTATGATGCGATGAAAGAAATAAAATTAAGAATTGACACGATTGAGAATAAACAAGATTTCTTAAAAGCTATCGAAAAACTTGAAGTTATGGAATTCGTTGAAGATTCTGAAGGTGATGCAATTAGAATTTTCCAAACTGTAAATGACCGTGGAAAAGCTCTATCTAATACAGAAAAAATAAAAAGTCTTTTAATATATTTCTCAAATAAATATTTACAAAAAAAATATGATGATAAAATTAACGATGCATTTAGTAATGTATTTGAGCTTTATGATGATATAAAACAGGCTGGTGAGAATCTAAATATTACACTTTTTAAAAATAAGGAATTCAATGAAGATAATATAATGCGATATCACTTTATTGCCTATTTCAATGATAATTATGACCCAACTCCTGGTTACATTCTAAAACACTTAAAAGATGTACTGACGGAGTTTAGAACTTCACAAGCGTATGACGAAATTGAGAGTTTTATTTCGAACTACATTCAAACTTTGGAATCTTTTTTTATTAGTTTGAAAAATATCTTAATTAGAGCAGATTCAAATGAAAAGTATTATAAAATTTTTTCCATTTTGCAATTATCGGCTACACTATATCCATTAACTGTAAAATTGGAAACTCTAGGTAAACTTGACGAGAGCTACGAAATAAATAGTAATAAAACAATTTCCATTATTGATATGCTTGAGCTTATTGATGTTCGTGTATATAAAACAAGAGGAACTGATCCAAAAGCTCAAATAGCTCGTTATACATATGAAATTGAGAATTCAACAACTGTTGAAGATATTATCAATTGGTTGATGTGGTTTAATGGATATTGGATGCCAAAAGAACAATTCATGTCTGCTCTTAATTCAAATATCTATGGAAACAGAGCCTTAAACCATATCTATATAAGCTACTGTGAATATGTTTCTAATTCAAAATTCTCTATAGTGGATTTAAAGAATATATCTTCATTAAATCCAAATATTGAACATATTTTAGCGCAAACTCCAGATTTTAATCCAATTGCATTAGGCTTTAGTGATGATGAGGATTATGTAAACTATGAACATCGATTAGGAAATCTTACTTTGCTTGAAAAAAGTTACAATTCAAGTATTCAAAATAAAATTGCAGTAGATAAAGTTGAAACATATGATCGCAGTTATTTTATTATGACTAATAAAGTTGGAACTGAAATTTCTGCGAAAGGACATTTTAAGAAAGATGATGTAATAGATAGAACGAAAGTTTTAGCAAAATACATTTCAGAAAAATGGTGGTGTGAAATAGAAAATACAGCAGATGTGTTGAATTATTCGCAAAACTCTGTTGAAGAAGAGTAAATCACATAACAAAGGTTCGTAGCCGACAGCGGGTCAAGCCCGCTGCGGTACAACCAGTTGTTATGTGGACGCCCACACTGGGGCGCTTGTATTAAAAAATGGAATTAACAGAAAACATTAAAAAAGAATTTATTTCCTCATTTCAAAGATTAATAACTTCCATAAATCGTGTAATTGACAATGAATATTATGATTATCAACAAGTAAATGAAATATATAAAACATATATTGAATATTGCAAAGCTTTCCAGTCAATAAATTGTTATTCTAATGTTCCCCTCAATACAAATATTAAATTTCCAAAACAAATAATTAAATCAAATTGGGCGGGTAAAGCTACAACAAAAGAAATTTTTCTTTTTGGTAAATATACAAGAAGAAATTATTATTTTGAAAAGAAAGTCAAAGAAATGTTCGAAGAAATGAAGCCTAATTTGCAATTAATTTATTTGCATTTAAAAAATGATTCCAGTTCAAATGAAAAGTATAAAAACAAATTGATTGAAATTATTAATAATCAGCCAAAAATCCATAAAATAAAAACTCTAAAAGAAAACTTCATTAGATATACACTTTTGATTCTTTCTTTAATTTTATTTTTCTTAGTAGCTTTTATAGGAACAGATTTAAAGTTTTTATTTAGGAATACAGAAATTGGTCATGCTTTTTCATATATGATAAATTTAAACGATTTTGAATTCCGTATTCCAGAATATCAAAAGAAATCTTGCTCAATTTTCTGGAACGAAAAAGTTATATATGAAAACGGGAAAATCAATCGAAAAAATATTAGAGCAGCCAGATATTTATATGGCGAAAATTCTATAGAAATAAAAACAGATAATTTTTCAAAGAATTATAGTTTCTACAAAGAAAACAACTGGAACTATTATATATTCAAAATAAAGGTGTATAATGATGATTGTGCTTTTTGGATTGATGGGAAAATTCAAAAATGAATAAAAAATCACATAACAAAGGTTCGTGGCCGACAGCGGGGCGAGCCCGCCTTTTTGTTGACAAAATCATCATGGTATAATTATAATATAATTATGGATGAAATAATCTTTGAATGGGATCCTGTCAAAGCGGAATTGAATTATACGAAACACAAAGTAACTTTTGAGGAAGCGAAAAGTGTTTTCTATGATGAAAACGCTATCTTAATTGCAGACCCGGATCATTCAAGTATGGATGAAGACAGGTTTGTAATGCTTGGACTGAGTTCATAGTTACATATGCTGGTTGTCTGTCACTGTTATAGAGAAAATGACAGAATTAGAATCATACCGGCAAGAAAAGCAAATACACTTGAAGCTGCACAGTATGGGGGAAAATAAAATGAGAGATAATTATGATTTTTCAAATGGGATAAAAAATCCTTATACAGACAGACTCAAAAAACAGATTACAATTCGCCTTGACGATCAGGTGATTGAATATTTTAAGAATATGGCAGACGAAACAGGTATGCCTTATCAAAATATAATCAACTATTATCTTCTGGACTGTGTAAAAGAAAAGAAACATTTGGAAGTTGCATTTAGTAAATAATCATATAACAAAGGTTCGTAACCGACAGCGGGTCAAGCCTGCTGCGGTACAACCAGTTGTTATGTGGACGCCCGCACTGGGGCGCATGGAGAAAAAAATGAATGCAGGGGGTGAATTATGGGCGAAGCATTGTTGCAGATGCATGAATCTCTTGACGAGCCATCCTGTCGCAATGCCTGTAGTTTCATTTCGTATCTTGTTTACAGGCAGGATTAAGGTAAAACAGCATCGCAGAATCATATTGATAAGTTCTCTGGCATTATGGATGATGAGACGGCGAATCAAATGCTGGAGGCTGTGCAGGAGTGCCGGAGAATAGAACCTGATGAGTGAAATTATTGAAGCGCATTGAAATATGTGCTATATTGATGCAAGGAGGTTTTGTATGCTTTCAGTACGTGGATATTATGAGAATGGCGTATGTGTGCCGACAGAAACTCTTAATCTGGAAGATAGGCAACAGGTGATTCATAAAGGCAATGGATTCTCTGCAATTGGCGACTGCGGTACAAAATCGCTGTGATGTGTTTTTGACGAACGATAAACAATTAAGGCAGATAGAGGAACTCAAGGTTCTGCTTGTTGAGGAGCTGTGAGCTTCCCTTGCCTTGAAGCTGCGTTGGGCCTCGGACTTTTTCCTGGCCGTGTAGGCTTTGTAGTTGCCCCCGTGTTGCAAGAAAAAATGACAAAACCATTTTAAGTTGTTACATTATATCGTTTTATTTTGAGCTTACATACTACAGAAAAACTCCTCCCGGTGATGTATATTTCCGGTACATCAATTTTGAGGAGGACGATATGTCTGAAACGTTACAAACGAGCTTCAGTAATACTGAGGCAAAGGGAAGGATCACGCTGTTCAGGAATTACCTTGACGGCGGGAATGGCTATTACGGAAGGTTCAACCGCAACACCGTAACGATGCGAACGCTCATAGCCCGCATTCAGGCCCGGAAGGCCGGAACCAACGAGCTGAACGTGCAGGAGATTGCAGGGTTCCTGAAAGAGGAAATCCTTGCGGCCCTGCGGAACGGTGAAGCGGTGAACGTCATGGACCTGGGAACCCTGTTCATCGCCACGAGGGGAAAGTATGACGGCAGTTCCTTTGTGGCAGCAGGCGGCCGTCCGCCCCTGCAGGTGAAGTTCACCCCCTCCGGGCTGACGCAGGGGACGGTGGACAACATCCGCATAGAGGATGTCCGCCTGTCCGATACCGCGATGCGGATACAGTCTGTGCTTGACCGCTATACCGGGGAGGAGAACTGCATCATGACGGTCGGGAAGGAAGTCAGCCTGAAGGGTGAACTGCTCAAGGTCGGCGGAACTGACAGCGGCGTGTTCCTGAGTCCTGTTGACGGCAATGGAAATGCGTCGCAGGACAGGAGTACGTGGTTGCGCTGCGAGCGGCTGACCCGGAACGGTAACGGTGAGCTGAGCTTCTATGTTCCTGACAGTGCCGTGCCTGAGGCCGGTTACCGGATTCTCGTGCGGTCGCAGTTCTCCCGCAGTAAGACGGGGAAGAGCCTGAGCTTTGTCAGGACTGCGGAGTCCTGCGTCCTGACGGCAAGGAACGCGTAAGGCGGCTGGGGAACAGATCTGTTCGGAAGCTAACCGGCTTTCCGGACAGGTCAAATTCTTTTCCGGCAGGGGCGGGCAGAGCGGCCTGTTCCTGCCGGTGTAAGGGCAGGATACTGTCGTTGCCGGACGCAGGGCAGGAGCGTGTGCCGGGACAGCTTACGCCCATCTGAGTAAAATACTTGCCGCGGTCGACAAAAGCGTGTATAGCAATGATATGGTATGTCCGGCGGGCATTTTATACCGACAGTTTTCGCAGGGCAAGATGCTTGCACTGGATACGGAGAATATCTGTTATGTGGACGCCCGCACTGGGGCGCTTTCCGGAAGCGGAGCATAGCGGCGGAGACAGCCTTGCATAAAAAAAAGCCCCGCGTCCGGCAGTTTTGCAGCTGACCGGGTGCGGGACTGCAGAGGACCATCCTGCTATTTTTCCAGTACGAGGCCTTTTTTCAGGAGGATGTTCGCATACTGGGCCGTTTCGCTCGTTGCAATGATGGCGTACGCCTTTTTTGCGCGCTCATAGAACTCAAAGCGGTCAATGTGCGTCATCCTGGAAAAGCCCTTGTCACCGGCTGCGGCAATGCGCTCATAGTCCTTCCACACGGGAATATCCATGTCCCTGTCGCAGTCCATCTTTTCCATCAGGACAAAGTTGTCGGTGTAGGAGTCGAGCGGCAGCAGCCTGAGCACTGCTTCCAGCACTTCCGGCCCGCTGTGGCCGTCAAGGCGTACCAGCTTGTTGGCAAGGCTTGCGCCCGGGAAGTTGCCGTCCGCAATGATGATTTCATCGCCGTGCCCCATCTCCATGAGGATCTTGAGCAGTTCCGGGCTCAGGATAGAGGGAATACCTTTCAGCATTGTGTGAGCTCCTCGTCAAAGCAGACGGCGACCTTGCCGCAGTTGCCGCTCGCCATGAGCGCATATGCTTCACCGGCTTTTTCGAGCGGGAAGCGGTGGGTGATGAGGTCTGCCGGATGGATGTTCCAGCGGACAAGGCGTTCGACCAGGTCTTCCATCTTCCAGATGGACGTAACCCATGAACCGAAAATCGATTTCTGGTCGTGCAGCATATCCGGGGAGGGGTTAAAGTGGACGGTGCCGCCCTCGCCGACGAATGCGATCTTGCCCCACTTGCGCGTTGCACGGATTGCAACCTGCCGGGCCGGGTCTGCGGCAGAAGCGTCGATTGCCTTTTCGACGCCGTTGCCGCCGGTAATCGCCTTTATCTTGTCAACGACATCGTCGGAGGGGGTAAAGGCGTGGTCAACGAGGCCCTTTTCCTTTGCGATGCGGATGCGCTCTTCGTTCGTGTCCATGCCGATGAGCAGGTTTGCGCCCATTGCACGGCAGAGCATGAGGGCGGCAAGGCCGACTGGTCCCAGGCCGGTAACGAGGACTGCATCGTTGCCGGAAATGCCGATTTTTTCGATTGCTTCATACACCGTACCGAATCCGCAGGCAACCTGTGCGCCGTCCGCATAGGACAGGGAGTCGGGCAGGGCAACGAGGTCCTTTTCGTCGCAGAGCATGTATTCTGCCATGCCGCCGTCGCGCTGCCAGCCGTATGCTGCGCGGAGCCTGCTCGTGCAGGAAATCATGAAGCCCTGCCGGCACTCGTGGCAGACGCCGCAGCCGGAAATATGGTACACGATGACGCGGTCGCCTTTCTTGAAGCGGCGCAGGCCGGGTCCTTCCTCGACAATCTGGCCGCAGGGTTCGTGACCGGCAATCTTGTTCTGGTAGCCTTCCGGCCCCTTGCCGACGTGCTCGCGGTAAATGCAGCGGATGTCTGATCCGCAGATCGTGCAGCATTTGGTCTTTACGAGCACCTGGCCGTAGCCCGGCTTGGGGATGTCGTATTCCATCATCTTGACCGTGCTGTCGCCCGGCAGCATCGCACCTTTCATCTTTCCTTCCATATTTTGCACCTCTTGTGTATTGAATGTATCTGTTGTCCGGCGGGTCCCGACAATATCAAAAATGAAGGGGAACCCGTCGGGGGGATTCCTTCATTTTTGCCTGCGTCCCGCCGGCCGCTGTCTTACACGGTATAGGTAAGTTTATTTCTCTATGACCCCGTTTTCGTCCCAGAGCTTGTGCCAGTTGTCGCCGCAGCCGTCCCACAGGAAGACCTGGCCCTTTATGAGCCGGCAGTTCCGGTCGTCGGCGGCGATGGCCTGCATTTCCGCATCGGTGAGCGGGTCGCTCAGCAGGCATTCCAGGTTGGAAACGATGTTCTTCTCCTTCGTTGAAAAGGGAATCGGCACGTGGCCGCGCTGGTGGGCCCACTTGAGGCAGACTGCGGCGGGGTGGCATCCGTGGGCGGCTGCGGCGGCCTTGACCGACGGCATTTCCATGTCAACCACGTCATTGGCGGTCGTGTCGCGTTCCGGGCGGTTCGGCGAGCCGAGCGGGCAGTAACCGATGATGCCGATGCCCTGCGCCTTCACGTAGTCGTAGAAGTCTTTCTGCTGGAACGAAGGATGCAGTTCCATCTCGTTGAAGGCCGGCTTGATGCGGCAGTCGCGCAGGACCAGCTCAAGTTTGGGCCGGGTCATGTTGCTGACGCCCAGGTGCCTGACAAGTCCTGCGTCGACAAGCTGTTCAAGTTCGTGCCAGAGGGTCATGAACTCTTCGTGGATATAGGGGCGGGCAGAAGCAGCCCGGCTCGTGACGTCGCAGTGCGCTTCGTGCGCATTCGGGAATGGCCAGTGCACGAGGTAGAGGTCCAGGTAGTCGAGCCCCAGGTCGGAAAGCGACTTTTTGAACGTTTCCGTGCAGACGCCGGGGGCATGCCTGTCGTTCCACAGCTTGCTCGTAATCCACAGCTCGTCCCGCCTGAGTGCGGGCAGGCCGTCTATCTGGCCCGCCATGGCCCGGCGCAGGACCTCACCGATTTCCTTTTCGTTGCCGTAGACTGCGGCGCAGTCGATGTGGCGGTAGCCTGCCTTGAGGGCCGTTGCCACTGCCTCGGAAACGACGGCGGCATCTGCATGGTCGCTGCCGAATGTCCCGAAACCGACGGCAGGTATGCCGAATTCCATTGTTTTCGTAAACTTCATATAATCTCCTTGTAACGCCCCATAACGAAACGCTTTATACCGAAACGCTTTATACTGCTTGCTGCCGTGTGCTGCTGCCTACAGGTGTATGAACGTTCCCAGGACAGACGCTGCGAATCCCCGGTAGGAGTCGTCAAACGCAAGTTCCTGTACCTTGCTCAGGTCCATGCTGTCCGTGCACTCAACCGCCTCCGGGTATACGGGTATCCGGCTGTCCTTCCGCACGAACAGCGGAAGGCGTTCCAGCGGGCTGCGCACGTCCCTGAGCCAGCGGCCTTCCGATTCCACCGCTTCTCCCGTCCAGAAGTCGATCCAGCTGCTGGCGGGCAGGTAGACGTCCCGCACGCCTTCGCTGTTCATGACCGGTGCAACGAGGAAGGCATCGCCGAAGTAGTACTCATCGTCGATGTTCCAGCACATCGGGTCGTCCGCATGGTGGAAGATCAGTGCCCGCAGGACCGGATAGCCTGTCTGCGTCGCTTTCGTGCCCTGCCGGGCAATATACGGGATGAGTGCATAGCGCAGCTTGAGCCACTCGCGGACGGTATCCGCAACTGCCGGATATTCGTAGGGTTCGCGCGAGTAGGATCCGTGGTAGCGCAGGTGCGAGGTAAAGACGCCGAACTGGGTCCAGCGGACATAGACGTCATCGGCCGGCTTGCTGTTCATGAAGCTCGGGAGTCCGTGAAAGCCGGGAACATCGTGGCTCCAGAAGCCGAAGCCCGAAAGTCCCGCATGTAGCCCGCCGCGGAGGGCGCCTGCCATGCCGTCCCAGCTGCTTGCGCAGTCGCCGCTCCAGTGGACGGGGTAGCGCTGGCAGCCGATCCAGCCGGCCCGCGCCCAGATGAGCGCGTCTTTGCCCTTTACCCGGCGGCTCACTTCAAAGGCTGCCTTCTGGTAGAGGAGCGAATACATGTTGTGCAGCTTCTTGTAGGGCAGGCCCATGTAGTCGGCATTCGGGTCAATCACCTCGCCGAAGTCGGTCTTTATGGCAGAAACGCCGCGCCTGAGGAGTCCTTCGAGCAGGCCCTGGTACCAGGTGACCGCCGCAGGGTTCGTAAAGTCGATGTTGCCGTCAAACTCAACGTCGCTGAAATTGGAACCGAGCGCTTCAAGCTTTTCCTTGGGCGGGGCAAAATAGCGGTTCTGTTTTGCGCTGTCATAGTATTTCGTGCCTTTTGCAATGCTCGGAAGCTGCCAGAGGCAGACCCTGATGCCCCTGCTGCGCATGTCTGCAAGGTAGGCGTCCGGGTCGGGGAAGCGCTCGCTGCTGAAGGTCCATTCGCACTTCCAGTCAGTGGCAAACCAGCCGGTGTCGAGGTGGATGACGTCGAGGGGGAAGTGTCCTTCCCGCATCTTCCGGACGACCGTGCGCGTTTCGTCGGCGGAAAAATAGGTCATCTTCGCCATCCAGGTTCCGTAGGACCAGAGCGGCACGTCTGACGGGAAGCCGGTGAGCCTGCGGTAGCCCCGGACGATTTCTTCAATGCTGCTGCCGCCGATGAAGAAGAGGTCGAGTACATCGTCTTCGACGAGGGCCTGTGCGGCCCGGGTGGAAATGTCGGCAAGTGAAAGGCGGACATGGGCGCTCGTCATGATGAGGACCCCGTAGCCCCTGCTCGACAGGTAGAAGGGGACGTTTTTGTAGGCGCGGCGGCTGTTGTTGCCGAGCCCGTCGGTGTTCTCAAGCACGAAGGTCTTGCCCTTCAGGTTCATTCCGGCAAAGCGTTCTCCGGTACCGGCATAGTTTTCGTCGTGAAAGGCCTTGAGGGAATACAGCCAGCGGTCTGTCGCATTGTTCCGCTCAACGTAGCCGAGGCTGAACGATTCGTTCTGGTGGGGGAAGAAGGTGTCGTATCCTGCGAAGGGGACGGCCTTTGTTCCGTCGGGGGAAACGGACGCTTCAAGGAGCAGGGGCGGTTCCGGCTGCAGGTTGCTCCAGATTTCCCGCTGCTCCTGCCGCGTGCTTATGAAGGCCCGCTGCCTTCCCTTCTCGTCCCGTATGCTCCAGCCTTCGCTGCTGCCGTCGGAAACGTCCGTGACGGAAAGGAGCGTCTGCTTCAGCGACGGCTCCATGCAGAGCATGGGATTTGCCGCGTCATCGGGCAGCACGTTGCTTCCGCTTGCCGTCATGCGCACGATTGCATCACCGTAGGCGCGGAACACGACGTTCCGCATGGCCGGTGCTTCATCCTGTTCGGGGAACAGGAACATATTCCTGAGGACCTGCCGCACGAAGGGCACTTCTGCGGCAACGGAACCGTCGGGGCGGGCTTTGCAGGAACGCGGCATACCGGCCCGGTATATGCGGTCGCCTGCGGCTGCGGGCGCATCCTGATCGAGCATGTCAAACACAAACCTGTTCGTCTGTTTCATACACGTACTCCTTTCATCATATCCCCGTATCCTGCACCTACTCTTTTACGGCGCCGCTGTAGGAACCCATCGTTATCTGCTTCTGGAAGAAGAGGAAGAGCAGGACGGGAACGGAAGCGGCGCACAGAATGGCTGCCATGAGGATGGGATCCTTGAGGCCGTACTGACCCTTGAGCATGCCCAGCGAATGCGTTATGGTCCGCATGTCGGCATTCTGCAAAAGCAGCATGGAGAAGGGCAGTTCGTTCCACATGGACTGGGTGCCGATTATCGTAATGACGACAAGCATGGGCTGTGCTATCGGAACCATGATGTACAGCAGCATCTGGTAGAGCGTTGCCCCGTCCAGGCGGGCGGATTCCACGAGCGACATCGGCACGGTCGAATAGTAGGTTGTCATGATGTAGGTGCCGAACGGCGTAAAGTAGGCAACCCAGACGAGGATGAGGCCGAAGTAGTTGTTCACGAGCTTGAGGTGCCGGCAGATCTGGAAAATCTGCATGGAAAGCAGCATCTGGGGAAAGATCATCAGGAAGAGGACGGCGAGGAAGAGGGTAAGCCTGCCCTTAAAGCGGAGGCGGCCGAATGCGAATCCTGCCGACACGCAGATGAAGAGGTAGACGATCAGGCCTGCGGGGATGACGAGCAGGGTGTTCAGGAAGTAGCGGAGCATGTTGCCGTTCTTCCAGACATAGGCATAATTGCCGAAGGTAATCTGAGCCGGAAATCCGAGCTTGTTCGTCACGTATTCTTCCGGCGTCTTTATGCTGGTCATGACGGCAAAGACCATGGGGTACAGGGCCATGAAGGCGCAGACGCCAAGGAAGAGGTACATTATCGTTTTTACGGTGCTTTCGTATCGGTTTTTCATGCTGCTTCCTTCTTCATGAGTTTGACCTGGAATACTGCGATGATTGCGCAGAACACGAACAGGACGCTCGCCCACGCGCTTGCATAGCCCATCTTGAAGGCGACGAATCCGGCGGTGTAGATGCCGTATTCGAGCGTGAAGGTGGCAAAGCCGGGGCCGCCGTTCGTAAAGGTATAGATAAAGGAAAAGGCCCGTGCCAGCACTTCAATGAATGACAGGACGACCCAGAATTCGATGGAAAAGCGGATTGACGGCAGGGTGACGTTAAAGAAGGTCTTCCACCATTTTGCGCCGTCTATTTTTGCCGCGTCATACAGGGATTCGTCAATGCTGCTCATGGCGGCAAGGAAGAAGATGCAGCCGAAGCCGAGGCGCAGCCATACGCCGTAGACGAAGCCGAGCGTGTTGACGGCAAGGCGCGGCGTCATGAGCCAGTCCTTTGCAAGATTGCTCAGTCCCACTTCGACCAGGATGCTGTTCAGGGGGCCGGTCTTCCTGAACACGATGTTGCAGATGGACCCCATGATGACATAGCCGAGGATGTTCGGCAGGTAGAGGGCGGCACGGAAAAAGGACCAGCCCGCAAGCCCTTCCCGCAGGACGGCGGAAACAATCAGCGGCAGGATGACGCCGAGGGGAACGTAGAGGAGCAGGATGCCGGTATTCTTTATGGAACCCCAGAATTTTTCATCCCGGAACATTTCGATATAGTTCGCAAGGCCTATGAACTGGGCCTTCTTGATGCCGTTCCATTTAAAGAAGCTCATCACGATGTTCGCAAGCACCGGATACAGTATGAACACGGCGAGCAGCAGCATGAGCGGTGCAATCAGTATATAGGGCTCAAAAAGTTCTGTGTTTTTCTTGGAAATCCTTCTGTTCATCCTTTGTTCCCGTTTTTTCTTGCAGTTTTTCCCGAAAAGAAATCGCTGTTTCAGGATTCTATGCCGGCGGAAGCAGGAAATGCCCCCGCCGGCGGGTTCAGTGGCATCATACCGGTACAATGCCGTTACCGGTACGATGCCTGTCGGCGGGCGTTTACCGCGCTGCCCGTGCATTCACGAGCATTGTCTGGCATTTGGCAATGAACTCGTCGATGGATATTTCACCGGAAACAAAGGCTTCCGTGCAGTAGCGGTCAAAGTTGCTGTTCGCATCTTCGTTGGTCAGGATGTTCGTCACGTCAAGGGCGGACTTCCGTGCAAGAATCTCGCCGACGATCGGATAGCCCAGGCTCTTGATGTCTGCCTTCTTGTTGACGCCGAGTGCGCCTGTCACGCCCATGAAGATTGCGGGGCCTTCGCCGGAACCGTAGGCCTGCAGGACCTTGGCGGCGGCATCGGGATTCTTGGACCACTTCATGATTGAGTAGCCGATTCCGCAGGGCTGCAGGACCTGAATGTCCTTGCCCGAAGCGTTTGCAAAGTTGACGGTCGGATAGTAGCCGACGTTGTCCTTTCCGAGTGCGTCGCAGAAGGTCTTCCAGTTGTTGACGTCGGAAAGCAGGCCGACGAACATGGCGCCCTTTCCTGCTGCGAAATTGTCACCGGCATCGGTAAAGTAGACGGTAGAAGACGCATCGTCGTCGACGTACTTTGTCATGAGTTCCTTCGTAATCTCGCAGGCTTCCCTGAACTGGGCGTTGCCGGTAAAGTCAACGTTCTTCGCGAGGTCGGCAACCCTGTCGCCGTAGATGTTTGCGATGAAGCAGCGGAAGAGGAAGTCAACCGTAAAGGGACCGCCGGAGAAACCGCCGACGATGGGCGCAATGCCGGCCTTCTTGAGGGCCGCGCAGTTGGCGAGGAACTCTTCTTTTGTTGCGGGGATTTTCTCGGGGTCAATGCCGGCCTGCTTGAGGAGCGTCTTGTTCGTATAGATGCCGAAGCCCTGCGTCGTCAGCGGAACCATGTGGACGGGCTTGGAGCCGTCGCCGTTTTCGGAACAGAAGGCCCAGTTGCCTTCTGCAATTTCGCTCCGCCAGGAAGCAATGTATGTGTCGAGCGGGAGCGTGTAGTCGTCGAACTCGTATGCCTGGACGCCGCCGTGGAACATGACGATGTCCGGTCCTTCTCCAGCCTGAACGGCGGCGCGGACAAGCTGGTAGTAGTTGTCGCCGTCCGGCTGCGCGACGTGGTTGATCTTGATGTCGGGATTGTTCTTTTCGATGAGGGCGTCAATCTGTTCCATTGCGGTTTTTGAGGCGCCCGAGCCGCACTTGAAGTCCCAGATGGTGATGGTCTTGCTGCCGGAGCCGGAAGCAGAATTGGAAGCGGCGCCGGATGCTACTTCTTTTTTGGTGCAGGCGGTAAAGAGTGCTGCACAGGCAAGAAGTCCGGTCAGAGCTGCTGACAGTTTTTTCATACAATTCCTCCTTGAAAGCCCTTCCCTTCGGGCTTCCTTTTTGAAATGGGATAGAAATACCGGCGGCATCGCGTGTGTTTCCTGCCGGTATTGCAGTATAATCGTTAAACCAAATACGTATGAAGTTTTTGTTTAACCGCTTAACTTTCAGCATAAGCCCGTCTTTTCTGTTTGTCAAGAAAAAAATATTTTTTTCCGATTTTTTTTTGCCCGGAGCTTGCTGCCTGCGGTTCCGCACTGCCGTTTCCTGCTGCCGGACCGTGCGTCAGCTGTCTGCCGTCAGCTGCTTTCCCGTTCTTCCAGGTGGGTCTGGATGATTTCGTGGGAGGGCTGCATCCGCCGTTTTTCGATGACGTCGACGAGCAGCTCTGCCGCCTTGGACCCGATGACGTAGGCGTTCATGTCGATGCTGGTTATGGTAGGGTTATGAATGCGGGTAATCATCGTATTACCGGCACTGACGACGGCCATTTTATGCGGCACGTTCACCTTCTGGTCACGGAGGGCCCGGAGGACGCCGACGGCGATGGTGTCATTGAAGGTGACGACGGCAGTGGCATCGGTCTTTTCCTGTAAAAGCTGCATGAATGTCCGGTAGCCGTCTTCTTCGACCATGCGCACGTGCACGATGCTGTTTTCGTCGCAGGCAAGACCGTTGTCAAGAAAGGCCTGCCGGTAGCCGATTTCCCGGTTTTCGCTCTGCACGTATTCGGCAGGGCCGTTCATGAGGATTATTTTCTTATGACCCTTTGAAATAAGATAATTGACGGCAGCGTAGTAGCCTGCCGTGATGTCCGAATCGACAAAGTAGGTTTCCCCGGCATCCTTTTCCGGGGTGCCGATGAGGACGTAGGGAATGTTCCGTTCCTTCACGTGCTCTATGTACACGTCGTTGATCCTCGGGTTCATGATGAGGACACCGTCGATGGGCTGCGTCAGGCTGAACTCGGGACTGGCGTCTTCGGAATCGCTGCAGTAGTCCGCATAGAGCATGAGCTGATACTTCTTTTCATGCAGGACGTCGAGGACGCCCGTCAGTATGTTGTTGAAGAACGAGTCTTCCCGTATGTTCTGCGTTGAAGAAGCGTACAGTCCCACCGTCCATGTTTTATTGCTTGCAAGGTTCCGGGCGGTTATGTCGGGCCGGTAGTCAAGTTCCTTGACCGCTTCCAGGATTTTCTCCTTCATTTCGGCGCTTATTTTCTTTTTCCCGGAAAGGGCGTAGGAAACGGTTGCGGCAGAAACCCCGACTTTTTTGGCGACTGTATCTATGGTGACCTTTTTCATAAAAATCCTTTTTGAACTAAGTCTAGCCGTGTTTCTTAAATTAGTCAATGAAAATTAGATGATTTTATTCAATTTTCTTAACCTGTTTCTTAACCTGACAGGTACAGTGGAACTGCGGTTCGGATAAAAAGGACTCAATCATAAAAACACAAAAAAGCCCCGCAGCTGTCCTGATTCGGGCGGATGCGGGGCACGTAACGCAGATGTGGGGCACGTGACGCAGGTGCGGGGTGCAGGTGGCCTTGACTGTGGCTCACGTAACGCAGATGCGTGACGCTGTCTGTTTTCGGGGCGCGTAGCGGCTGCCCCGATTTTCAGGCGAAGTAGGCCTTTGCGTTGCCGAAGGAGATGTCGCGGACAATCTGCCTGAGCATGTCCATGTCGGCGGGATAGAGGCCCTGGTCAACCCAGCCGCCGAGCAGCCGGCAGAGGATCCTGCGGAAATACTCATGGCGGGGGTATGAGAGGAAGCTGCGGCTGTCGGTGAGCATGCCCACGAAGGCGGGAATCATTCCGAGCGCACCGAGCGTCCTGAGCTGCTGGTCCATGCCGTCCAGATGATCGCAGAACCACCAGGCGCTGCCGAGCTGTATCTTGCCCCGGATGCCGCCTCCCTGGAAGCAGCCCATCAGCGTCGCGACGGGGTAATAGTCGGCGGGGTTAAGCGTGTACAGTATCGTCTTGGGCAGGCCGCCGTTTTCCTCCATGAGGTTAAGCAGGCCGGCAAGCTTCTGCGTAAGCTTGTTGTCGTGTACGGAGTCAAAGCCCGTGTCCGGCCCGAGCTCACGGAATGCCTTCTTGTTGTTGCTGCGGATGACGTTCATGTGGTACTGCATTGCAATCCCGCGCTTTGCGTACAGCTTCCCGAGTGCGGCGAGGATCTTTGTCTTGTATGCCTCTGCCAGGCGCGGGTCCGGGCTCTTGCCGTCCAGGGCCGCCTTGAAGGCGCCGTCAATTTCCGTGTCGGACGCAATCTCAAACGGCGGATAGTCCATGCCGTGGTCGCTTGCCCGGCAGCCGTTTTCGATGAAGAAGTCGAGCCGTTTTTCCAGCGCGGCAATCACGTCGTCGGACTTCTGTATGGAAACACCGCTCGCCGCAGAAAGCTTCCGGATGTAGTCTGCGAAACCCGGCAGGTCAATGCCGACCGCCCTGTCGGGACGGAAGGAGGGGCGGACTTTCGTTGCAATGCTGCCGATTGCCGCGCTGCCTTTCGCGATGGCCGCATGGTATTCCAGGCTGTCTGCCGGGTCGTCGGTCGTACCGATAGCGTACACATTGAAGCGGTCGAATATGCCCTTTACGCTCAGCTTGTCGTCCTTGAGCATCTCGTTCGCCTGCTCCCAGATTTTGGGTGCGGACTTGACCGTCAGCGGTTCCGTTATGCCGAAGTAGCGCTGCAGTTCCAGGTGCGTCCAGTGGTAGAGGGGGTTGCCGATCAGGTGTTCGACGGTTTCCGCCCACTTCATGAAGCGGTCATAGGGGGCGGCATTTCCCGTGATGTATTCCTCACTGACCCCGTAGGTCCGCATCTGCCGCCACTTGTAGTGGTCGCCGCTGCATCCGCTTCCCAGCCATGCTTCGGCAAGGTTTGCCATCTTCTTGTTGTCGGCAATGTCCTTCGGGGGCAGGTGGCAGTGGTAGTCCCAGATCGGTTCATCCTTGCAGGCTTCAAAAAGCTCCTGCGCGGTCTTTGTGTCGAGCAGGAACTGGTCATCCATAAACTGTTTCATACTTTTACAGTAACGCATTTTCACGGCAGCCGCAAGCTGCGGAAGCGCTTTTTACCGTAATTTAGCCTGCCGCAGGTCCTTGCAGGTCTGCCGTGCCGCTTTCCCGACGGGCAGAGACGTTTCGGCCGGCGCGGCCCGAGGCGATGAGTTCGAGGGCGACGGGGCTGCCGTGCTGCTGCCTCGGCCGGCGCAGCCCCGGGCAGACAGAGCGGTAGGGGAAGCCCCGCCTACATGCGGGCAAGCAGGCGGGCGATTTCCGGTCCCGTCACCCTGTAGCCTTCCGCGTTCAGGTGCAGGCCGTCGGGCGTCAGTTCGGGACGGAGCCTGCCGTCGGGAGCGAGCAGGAGGGGGCCCAGGTCGGCAAAGACGGTCCGCTCAAAGCAGCCTGCTTCCACTGCCGCCCTGAGGGCCGCATTGACCTGTACGATTCTGGCATTGTAGTTGAAGCCGTCTTCATCGTCGTTGCGGGGCTGTATGCCCAGCAGGAGGAGCTTTGTCCGGGGCAGCTTGCGGTTGATGATGCGGACCATCTCCTCGAGGGTGTCGATGATGTCGCCGACGCTTTCGTCCCTGAGGCTGTTCGTGCCTGCCATGAAGACCATGCGTTCGGGGCTGATTTTTTCCAGTTCGCCGTTCTGCATGCGCCAGAGGATGTTGCCCAGCGTGTCTGCGCCGACGCCGAAGTTTGCGGGGCTGAACGGAGCAAAATAGCTGTTCCACAGTTCGATATTGTCTTCCCAGCGCCGCGTAATGCTGTCGCCGAAGAAGAGGGTCCTGATCGGGTGCCCGCCGGTCTTTTTGAATGCGGCGGCATCTTCTTCGATCAGGTTCAGGATATACGGATGCTTGAGCTGGTGGTGCTCATCAGTCCGCATGACTGCGTTCAGTATCATCGTCATTCTCCCGGACCGGCTGCAGCAAGGCAGCGGCCCTTGCAAAGTGAAATCGCCTGTCCCGTTTCAGTTCCCGGTGCAGTCAGCCTTTACCGGCGAAGGACAGGAAGTAGGCAAGGCACACGTCGTGCCATTCCTGCGCGTCCCTGAGCTGAATGTCAAGCTTGTCCAGGACCCGCCGGTAGCGCCCGGCAGAAAGGGCATTCCCGACGCAGGGCTGTACGGCAAGCCATGCCTCGCGTAGCCTGCGGGCTTCCTGCACCCCCCGGCCGTAGGTCGCCGCAAGTTCCTCACGCAGGGTTTTCCCGCTGTGCAGGCGGTAGTTCCAGGGAACGTGGTGGAACCAGAGGAGGTACTTTTCCGGGCAGGAGTCCAGACTGTCAAAGCAGTCTGCGACCGCCTTCCGGTACTGGTCAACCGCGCCGCTCCCCTGCCGGGTCCGGTCAAATCCCAGTCCCTTGCTGTCCGCCCGGTGGTAATAGGGGGGCTTCCAGTCCTCCCGTTCCCCTTCGGTGCAGCCCGGGTCGGGTCCGTAGTGGTGGCTGAACTTCATGATGTGGTGCAGGCCGAGCGGAACCATGTAGTCAAGGCATGCCTGCCATGAATGTTCGAGGATGTACATGACGGCTGCTTCGACCGCCGGATCGCGGCCCCAGACGCAGCGGGTCCATTCGAGGGCGATGTCGTGCGCATTGAGCGTCCAGTCCCATGCGAGCCGTCCGAATGCGTACCAGTTTGCGCTGTGGAAGGGGGACCCGCACCAGTCGCCCCGGTCGCCCGTATTTGCAACGCCGGCAATGCCTGTCAGCGCTGCTGCGGCCTTCCTGCGGCCCTCGCCGGAAAGAATCTGTCCGATGGTAAGGCGGTTCCCGTCGCCGCCGTTGACGTCAAACTCGAGGACTTCCTTCCACATCGGGGCAAGGTAGACCAGGTGGTTTCCCTGGCCGAGGTATTCCTGCGTGATCTGGAACTCCATGAAGAGGGAAGTGCTTTCCATGGCACCGAAGAGGGGGTGGGGCGGTTCGCGGGGCTGGAAGTCAATCGGCCCGTTCTTCACCTGCACGGCGGCATTCTTGAGGAAGCTGCCGTCGAGGGGCTTGAAGTCGGCGTATGCCTTCTTTGCCCGGTCGCTCTCTCCCTGCCCGTAGACGAAGGCGCGCCAGACAACGATGCCCCCATGCGGGGCAAGAGCCCGGGCGAGCATGTTGGCCCCCTGTGCGTGGCTGCGGCCGTAGGCATAGGGGCCGTGCTGCCCCTCGGAGTCTGCCTTGACGAGGAAGCCGCCGAAGTCCGGGATATACGAATAGATTTCGTCAACCTTTTCCTTCCACCAGCTGCACACCTGCGGGTCTTCGGGATCTGCCGTCGTGAGTCCCCCCAGCAGCATGGGGGCGGCGAAGTTGACGGAAAGGAATACGCGGATGCCGTAGTTGCGGAAAACCTGGGCGAGTGCGGCACTTTTCTGCAGGTATTCTGCCGTCAGGAATTCAATCTGGGTATTTACGTTGTTCAGGACGCTTGCGTTCAGGCCCACACTGGCGCAGAGGCGGGCATAGTCCCGGTAGCGGCCGTCGACCTTCTGCGGAAGTTCGGCCCATTTCCAGAGGGAGGCTCCCGCATAGCCGCGTTCAATCGACGAGTCCAGGTTGTCCCAGTGGTCAAGCATGCGCCAGGCGCAGCGGGGACTGCTCTGTACGGCGGGATTCTGCATGGACGCCCCGGTCTGGAGCATGCGGAGGTAGGCGAAGGTTCCGTACAGGACGCCCCGGTCGGTACAGGAGGTGATGACGGTCGTTCCGTCCCAGCTGCTGATGGAATAGCCGTCGCCCTGGGGCAGTGCCTGTTCGTCCATGCTGCTGCGGATGCTTTCGGGCAGCAGGGTACAGGGACACAGGAGGAGCTCGGCATGGGGCGGTTCGGAATCCGGTGTACTGCCGCCTGCCGTGCGCAGGAGCCTGAACCGGTAACTGTCCCGTTCGCGTTCCGGGCAGAGGAGGGGAAGGGCAAGCTCCAGTTCTTCCGCTGCCGACAGCAGGATAGAAGATTCCCCGAGCAGGGCGACCGTTTCGGGAATGCGGACTGCCGCCTCGGGGCTACGGACCGCTGCGCCTGACCCGCATTCCTGTACGGGGCGGTAGTCCAGCCACAGCCTGTAGCAGTCGTCTTCGTGAACAGTACTATCCATACCTATAGAGTATACAGGCGGAATCAAGCGGGACATATAAGGTGAATTACCTAATCGATGGGGAGGGGCGGTCAGCGGTGCCGCGGGCCTTGCCGCGGGCCTGGTCTCGGGCCCTGCCCGGGGAATGGCCGTATTGCGGTCCTGCCGGTTATTAGGCGGCCGGTCAGCGGTTGTGGGAGTTCCACTCGACCGCCATCTCCCGCAGTTCCTGGGAGGAGGCGCAGGCGAGCTTCTGCTTGATGTGTTCCTTGTGGGCGTCCACGGTTTTGGTGCTGAGGTTCAGGCGGGAAGCGATTTCTATGGTCCCCAGGCCCTTGCCGAGCAGGGTAAAGATCTGCATCTGCCGGTCGGAAAGGGAGGAAAGGCCCGAAAGGCTGCCGGCCTGTTCGTCCTTCATCTCGTCCATCCGCTTCTGCTCTTCCTCGCTCAGCCAGATTTTACCGGCGAGTACCGTCTGGGCGGCTTCGAGGACCTTGGAAGAGCTTTCTTCCTTCATGATGTAGCCCCGCGCACCGGCCTTGAGCGCCCGTTCCGCATAGTACTTTTCGTCGTGCATCGACAGGACGAGGATTGCCGTGTCCTTGTTCCGGGTGTGGATGTCCTTGACGACTTCAAGACCGTCATCGCCGCCCAAGTTCAGGTCCACGATGACGAGGTCGGGCTGCTCTTTCTCGTAGGCTGCGAACGCACTTGCCCGGTCTGCCGCTTCCCCGCAGACTGCAAAAGCCTGCTGGGAACCGATCAGCGAGGCAAGCCCCTTGCTGAAAATGGGATGGTCTTCGACGATCAGGACTTTCGCGCGTTCCATGAAATCTGCCTTGTTTCGCTGCTACTGCCCCGCTTTTACAGGGCGGCGAGCTTTTCGCTGACGAGCCTGGCGGCAATCTTGGGATTTGCCTTGCCCTTGCTCTCTTTCATGACCTGGCCGGTCAGCCAGCCGATGACGTTCGTCTTGCCGCCCTTGAAGTCCGCGACGGCCTTGGGGTTTGCCGCAATGACCTGATCGACGATTGCCTTGATTGCGCCGTCATCGCTCACCTGCTCCATGCCCTTTTCCCTGATGATGTCATCGGGCATCCTGCCGGAAGCGAGCATTTCGGCAAAGACTTCCTTGCCCTGTGCGTTGGAAATGCGGCCTGCGTCGATTGCGTTGACGAGGGCGCTGATATGCTGCGGCGTGATGGACACGTCGTTTATCGTCAGGTTCTTTTCGTTCAGGACGGCGAGCAGTTCCGCAAGGATCCAGTTGGCGACCTTCTTTACGTCCTTTGCATCCTTTGCAGCTTCCTCGAACCAGTTGGCGAGGTCGCGGCTCGTCGTCAGGGTCTCCACGTCAAAGTCGGAAAGCCCGTACTCTTCGCGGAGCCGGTTCCGCTTGGCCTCAGGCAGCTCGCCCACCCGGCCTTCTGCGCGTTCAACGAGTTCGTCTTCGACGGTAAAGGGCTTGATGTCCGGTTCCACGACAAAGCGGTAGTCCACGAAGGAGTTCTTGGTACGCTGGACGACGGTCTGGCCTTTTTCTTCGTCCCAGCCCATCGTGACCTTGAATCCGGGGTTGAACTCCTGCCGGTCCTCCTGGAACTCCTTGAGCTGGCGCTGTGCCTCGTAGCTGCAGGCGTCGCGGATGGACTTGAAGGAGTTCAGGTTCTTTATTTCGGAAATCGGCGTGTGCCAGAGCTTGCCGTCTTCCCAGACGTTGAGGTTGATGTTTGCGTCACAGCGCATGTTGCCTTCTTCGAGGTTGCCGTTCGTCACCTTGACGTAGCGCAGGATTTCCTGCACGGTTTCCATGAAGAGGGCGGCTTCCTCGGGGCTGGTCATGTCCGGCTTGGTGACGATTTCGATGAGGGGCGTTCCCGAGCGGTTGTAGTCGATGTAGGAGTGCTTTCCCGGCAGGTGCAGGGACTTGCCGACGTCCTCTTCCAGGTGAATCCGCTCTACGCGGACCCGGCGGTACTTGCCGTCTTCGAGGACGCAGTCCTTGCCGATGAAGTTCGTGGGGCGGAACTTCGCCCCGCCCTTGCGCTGGTCTTCGGGATACTTTGCCATGGGCAGGTCAACGTGTCCGTCGGTGCAGAGGGGGATGTCATACTGGGTTATCTGGTAGCCCTTGGTCAGGTCAGGGTAAAAGTAGTGCTTGCGGTCAAATTTCGTAAAGCGGGCGATGTCGCAGTTCAGGGCAAGCCCGGCAACGGCACCGAGTTCCACGTAGCCCTTGCTGATTCTGGGCATGGCGCCCGGCAGTCCCAGGCACACGGGGCAGACCCGGGTATTCGGCATGCCGCCGTATCTGTTTTCACAGGCACAGAATGCCTTTGTCTTAGTCAGAAGCTGGGTATGGATTTCACAGCCTATTACGATTTCCCACTTGTCTATTGCCATAGGCCCATAGTAGCGTATTTGGAGAAAAAGAACAATAAGGCCCGCCTGCGGGGTCAGGCGGGTGCGGTCATACAGCGTCCGGCACTTTTTTTGAAGCCCCTCGCTGTGTCCATTTTCAAAAGTTCGTTTGAACTTTTGAAAATGCCTGTTCCTTTTGAACAGGTGCGTTGAGCCGGTTCAGAGTCCCCGGAGGAAGCCGGGGAAAACACAGCACAAGCTTCTGCCCTGTTATCTGAGGAGAACTTCTCTTTTTTGCCACTTTACGGGGAAAAATCCGTAAGAATTTCGGAATCAAAACTTGCCGGTTTTAAAGGATAAAACCCTGCTGGTTTTAAAAGCAAAACCTGGCTAGTTTTAAAAACAAAACCGGTAAGTTTTTGAAAGCAAAACCGGTAAGTTTTGAAAGCAAAACCGGTAAGTTTTAAAAGAAAAACCGGTAAGTTTTAAAAGCAAAACCGGTAAGTTTTAAAAGCAAAACCGGTAAGTTTTAAAAGCAAAACCTGCAGATGCACGAGCGTACAGGCAGAGCCGGGCGCATCCCCTGAAAGCTGAAAAATTGCTGAAAGACCTGTTGGAAAATCATTGAAAATTTCGCAGAAAACCCTAAAAATCTCCTCATCCCTGTAGTCGACATGTTCCGGCGGCATGCTTGCATAGTTGGTATATGTGTGTTATAATAGTTTGTTTTGTAGTTTTTTCGGGCGGAGAACAGTATGCTGAAATACATCGGGAAAAGGCTGGCCACTGCGGTTGTTACTGCATTCCTTGTGGCGACGCTGACCTTTTTCATCATGAACATGGTTCCGGGAGGTCCCTTCCTGTCGGAAAAGGCCGTTACTCCCCAGGCACAGGCTGCCATGGAAGCCAAGTACGGGCTGGACAAGCCCCTGGGCCAGCAGTACCTGACCTACCTGGGCGGCATCATGCACGGAGACTTCGGCCTTTCGGTCAAGAAACGGGGCCGGACGGTCAGTGAAATCATCTTTACCAAGTTCCCCGTTTCTGCCCGTCTCGGCGGCTGGGCCATCCTGGTTGCCGTCCTGTTCGGAGTTCCGCTCGGGGCCGTTGCGGCCTACAAGCGGGGCAGGGCGGTGGACAGCGCCCTCGTCGTGCTTTCCACGGCGGGCATTGCGGTTCCTTCGTTTCTGTCGTCTACCCTCCTGATGTATGTGTTTTCTACAAGGCTCAGGCTCCTGCCCTCGCTCGGCCTGAACAGTGCGGCAAGCTACGTCATGCCGGTCGCCGCCCTCGCGCTCTACCCGACCTTCTACATTGCCCGCCTGATGCGCAGTTCCATGCTGGACGTGATGGGCCAGGACTACATGCGGACGGCGCGGGCCAAGGGCGTGAGCAATTTCAAGTCCATCTTCAAGCACGCCCTCCGCAATGCAATCCTGCCGGTCGTTACCTACCTGGGGCCCCTCATTGCCTCGCTGATGACGGGAAGCTTTATAATAGAAAAGATTTTCAATATTCCCGGGCTCGGTTCGGAGTTCGTCGGTGCCATTACGAGCCGCGACTACCCGATGATCATGGGGACGACGATTTTCCTTGCGGTCTTCGTGATTCTGATGAACGTCATCGTGGACATCATGTACGCCCTTGTTGACCCCCGGATAAAACTGAAATAGGAGCGGCAGAACATGAGTGATACGAGTAATGCTATGGATACAAGACACGCCTTGAACCCGTTGAGCCTGCAGCTCAAGGTGGATGATTTTATTCCCGCCTCCGCAGACGAGAAGCAGTCGCTCGTCATCATGCGGGAGTCCGTCAGCTTCTGGAAGGACGGCCTGCGCCGCTTCCGCCGGAACAGGATAGCGATGGTTTCGCTGGCAATCGTCCTGCTGATTGTCGTCATGTGCTTCATCGTTCCGGTCTTTTATCCCTACAAGTACGAACAGCAGATAAAGGGCAGCGAGCGGCTGGGGCCCTTTGAACATTCCAAAAGCGAACTTGCGCTGATGCAGGCGGGCGAAAAGGTCTTCCCGCACCTGCTCGGCACTGACCAGAACGGCCGCGACTATGCGATCCGCGTGATGGTCGGCGGCCGGGTTTCCATGACGGTCGGCATTGTTGCTTCCCTCCTGATCCTGCTGATCGGTTCGACCTACGGGGCGGTCGCAGGCTACCTGGGCGGTACGGTTGACCTGGTCATGATGCGCATCGTGGACATCATCTATACGGTGCCGGACGTGCTCATCATCATCCTGCTCGCCCAGACGCTCAAGTATCCCCTTCGGTCACTGGGCGAGCTGCCCGGCTTCGGCTGGATTCAGAAGCTCGGTCCCAACATGGTCAGCATGTTCATCGTCTTTGCCCTCCTGTACTGGGTGGGCATGGCGCGGATTATCCGCAGCCAGATCATGGTCCTGAAGCAGAACGAGTACGTGACGGCGGCAAAGGCACTGGGTGCAGGCGGCAGGCGGATAATCGGCAGGCACCTGATTACGAACTGCATCGGTACGCTGATCGTGACGACGACCCTGCAGATTCCGTCTTCGATTTTTACCGAGTCATTCCTGTCCTTCCTGGGGCTGGGCGTACAGGCTCCCATGCCCTCGCTCGGGTCCCTTGCGTCTGCCGCGCTGAACGGCTTTCAGACTTTCCCGGAAAAGCTCTTTGCACCTGCGTTCCTTATTTTCATCATCATATTGAGCTTTAACCTGTTGGGCGACGGACTGCGCGATGCGTTTGATCCGAAACTGAAGAGCTAGGGGGCGGTATATGGCAGAGGAAAACAAACCTGAATACCTGGTTGACATACAGCACGAGAAACTCTCCTTCTTTACGCCGGCGGGTGAAGTGCAGGCGCTGAACGACGTAACGATTCAGATGCGGGAGGGCGAAGTCCTGGGCATTGTGGGCGAATCCGGGTCGGGCAAGTCCGTTACGGCCTATTCGATTATGGGGCTGACCGCAGAGAACGGGAAGATTACCGGCGGAACGGTGACCTTCAACGGCCACCGCATTGAGCAGATGACCGAGAAGGAGCTGCGGAAAATCCGCGGGCAGGAAGTGAGCATCATCTTTCAGGATCCCATGACGAGCCTGAATCCGGTCTGGACGATCGGCAATCAGATTGAGGAGGCGATAAAGCTTCATACCGACAAGAAGGGGAAGGAGGCGACCGCCCGTGCCCGCGAGCTTTTGACGCTGGTCGGCATAAACGAGCCGGACAAGCGCCTGCGTCAGTACCCCCACGAACTTTCCGGCGGCATGCGGCAGCGCGTCATGATCGCGATAGCCCTTGCCTGCGAGCCCAAGCTCCTCATCGCCGACGAGCCGACGACCGCGCTCGACGTGACGATTCAGGCGCAGATCCTTGAGCTGATGCAGGAACTGAAGCAGAAGCTCGGCATGGGCATCATCATGATTACGCACGACCTGGGGGTCGTTGCGAGCATGTGCGACCATATTGCGGTCATGTATGCGGGTGAAATCATCGAGTACGGCACGACCGACGACATCTTCTACAATCCCCAGCACGAATATACGCGCGGGCTTTTGCGCTCCATTCCCAAGTTCCACGAGAAGGACTACTCCCGCCTCGTACCCATCGAAGGCCAGCCCGTAGACCTTTTGAACCGGCCCAGGGGCTGCTGCTTTGCGCCCCGCTGCTCCAGTTGCATGAAAATCTGCCTTGAGCGGCCGCCGGTCCGCAACGACTACGAGAGCCTCGGCGGGGCTGCGGTGGGCGGGAACATCCACTACGGGCGCTGCTGGCTTGAGCAGAAGGCGGCACTACTCGGCAGCGCCACGGCTCCAGTAGGAGCCACGGCACGGGCACAGGGAGGTGAGGCATGAGCGATACCGGCGAAAAGCTGCTTGAAATAGAACACCTGAAACAGTATTTTCCTGCGGGCGGCGGCCGCTTCGTCAAGGCCGTTGACGACGTGAGTTTCTTCATCATGAAGGGGGAAACCCTCGGCCTCGTCGGCGAGTCCGGCTGCGGCAAGACGACGACCGGGCGGTCAATCCTGCGCCTGACCGAGCCGACCGCGGGTAAAATCACCTACGGCGGGGAAGTTATCTTTGACAGCGAAAAGAAGATGAAGGCAGACATGCTGCCCTACCGCCGCAAGATGCAGATTGTCTTTCAGGATCCCTATGCTTCGCTCGACCCCCGCATGACGGTGGGCGACATCATCGGCGAAGCGCTGGACATACACAAGCTTTACGCGGACAAGAAGGAGCGGCGGGAGAAAATTCTTTCCCTGCTTTCGACGGTCGGACTGAACTCCGAGCATGCGAACCGCTTCCCCCACGAGTTTTCGGGCGGCCAGCGGCAGCGGATCGGGATAGCCCGCGCCCTTGCCGTGAAGCCTGAGTTCATCGTCTGTGACGAACCGGTTTCCGCACTGGACGTTTCCATTCAGGCGCAGGTCGTCAATATGTTCGAGGACCTGCAGCAGCAGATGGGGCTGACCTATTTGTTCATAGCGCACGACCTTTCCGTCGTCAACCACATTTCGAGCAGGATAGGCGTGATGTACCTGGGCCACATGGTGGAGCTCGCGGAGGCGGACGAGCTGATTTTCCATTCGGCCCACCCCTACACCCGCTCGCTGATTTCCGCAGTCCCCATCGCGGACCCGAGGACGGCGCGGGCGAACAAGAGGATCGTCCTGCAGGGCGACGTGCCCTCGCCGCTCAACCCGCCGTCCGGCTGTCCCTTCCGCACCCGCTGCCCCTATGCGGACGGCCGCTGCGCCGGGGAGAAGCCCGAGTTCAAGGAAATCGGCGGGGGCCACTATGCCGCCTGCCACCACCTGGACAAGCTGAATTAGTGACTAAGTCCCTCCGCGCCACAGGCGGCGGGGGGCATGGAGGATATATAGTATGAAGAAGAGACTGACTGCGTTGGTTTCTGCAGTTGTTGTGGCCGGCCTTCTGGCATCCTGCGGCGGAAAGAAAACTGCTCCCGCCGGCGGAAATGCCGCGGGTGCTCAGGGAAGCGAAGGAAAAGGCTCAGTATTGCACGTCCAGATCGGACCTTCCCCCGAGACGATTGACCCCGCGCTCAACAGTGCGGTCGACGGTGCGAACATGATCATCCACGCCTTTGAAGGCCTGCTCAAGTTTGACCGCAACAACAATATTGTTGCCGGACTTGCCGAAAAGTGGGAGCAGTCGGAGGACGGCCTGACCTGGACATTCCACCTGCGTCCCAACCTCAAGTGGTCCGACGGCAGTCCCCTGACCGCCGGGGATTTCGTCTACTCATGGAAGCGCGTCGCCGACCCCGCCACCGCCGCCCCCTATGGCTATGACCTCCTGAACCTTGTCGTCGGATTCGACAAGGCTTCCGAGGGCGACCTGGACGCGCTGGGCGTGGAGGCCCCGGATGCGGGCACTTTCGTCGTACACCTGAGCAATCCCTGCATCTTCTTTGACAAGATCGCGGCCTTCGCCGTCCTCGTGCCCGTCCAGAAGGCCACGATCGAGGCGAACGGCGACGGCTGGACGGTCAATCCCTCTAGCTACGTCACGAACGGCCCCTACTACATGACCGAGTTCACCGACGGCGCGCAGATCGTCTTCACCAAGAACCCCAACTACTGGGACGCGGCCAGCATCACCTTCGACCAGATTGTCTGGCACCTGATCGAGGACGCGAATACCTCGTACAACGCCTACAACCAGGACACGCTCCAGATGATAAAGGACGTGCCGACCGAGGAGATTCCCTCCCTGCGCGACGGCGGCGAGTTCCACCTGGAGCCGCTCATGGGAACCTACTACGTCACCTTCAACACGCAGAAGGCCCCCTTCGACAACCAGAAGGTACGCCAGGCCCTCTCGCTCGCGATTGACCGCAAGTACGTCGCCGAGACGGTCATGCAGGGGACCTATACCCCTGCCAGGAACTTCGTCGGCCCCGGTGTCTCCGACGCTGCCCCCGGCTCCTCCTTCGAGCAGGTGACCAGGCAGAAGTACGGCGACCACTTCGACACCGACAACTACGCCGCCGACCTCGCCGAGGCCAGGAAGCTCCTCGCCGAGGCAGGATACCCCGACGGGAAGGGCTTCCCCGCCTTCGAGTACCTGACCAACGACGCCGCCTACCATAAGGCCGTGGCGGAATACCTGCAGGCGGCATGGGGCGAGCTCGGGCTGACGATGAAGGTCAACATCCAGGAATGGAAGACGGTCACTGCCGACCGCCGCTCCGGCAACTTCGACTTGGCCCGCAACGGCTGGGTCTACGACTGGGACGACCCCTCCAACATGATCAACCTGCTTGAGACCGGCAACGGCAACAACGACGGGAAGTATTCGTCCAAGGAGTTCGACAAGTTCGTCGACATGGCCCGCAACGAGACCGACGTCGCCAAGCACTACGACTACCTGCACCAGGCCGAGCAGGTGCTGCTGAAAGACGCGGCCATGGCCCCGGTCGCCTGCTACACCGAGTTCTGGCTGCAGAAGCCGAACCTGAAGGGGACCTGGCACTCTCCCTACGGCTACTGGTACTTCATGTACGGAAGCCTGGAGTAGGATGTTCCCCGGTCAGGCCGGCCTGCGTGTGCGGGTTCTGCCTGACCAGACCTTCCCTTCCGATGATCCCCGCCGCGTCCTGTACGTGACGGGGATTTTTTTCTGCCGGTGCAGTTTTTGGAACGGTACTCACGGCGTTTTCCCCCCTGATAGGCATACATTCCGAATTGTGCTATACTCCCTGCCATACAAATTAACGGAGAACAAAAAAGAATGAAAGCAAGATACGCGCTTCTCGGACTGGGCCTGCTCCTGTTCTGCGGCAGCATGGTCGTATGGGGAAAACGGCTGTTTGTGCAGCCTGACGATGCCGGGCGGGTTGAGGCCCCGGCAGTTCCTCCTGTTCCTGAGGCGGAAGCAGAACGGGAAGCCGTTGAGGATGTCATCGAAGAGGTTGAGGCTCCAGTTTTGATGAGCCGTCCCGTGCAGGAAACTGCCGTCCGCATTGAGGAAGCGGATGCGGTTCTGTCTGAAGGCAGTGCTTTGTCTGAAAACCCCGACTACAGGGGCGGCAACGGAACGATCCTGACCTATGCCGAGTCTGACTGGGTGCGCAAGATAATACGGAAATGCGAGATGGATGTTACGATCGGCGGGATGCTGAACGATGAGGGGCACACGGTCTATGAGAGCATTGCACGGAAAAACGCGGTAGGACTCCTGCAGGACGGAGACAGGGTTTCACTCCTGCAGCAGTGTACCCTTGAGTACCTGCAGGAACCGAAAAGCGAATACGGGAGTGAACGGGGGGACCTCTGGTACAAGCTCCGCCTTGCCGACGGCTCTGACGGCTGGATCTGTACGAACGATGAATACCTGTACAGCATGGTTCCCTATTACGGTAATTCCTATGAGCTGCTGGGAACCGTTCATTCCGGCGGTAAAACATGGACGGTACGGAAGCTGGAACAGACGCTTTCCGTATTTGAAGCGCTGAATATCCGGGATAAGCCGGGGCTGGACGGCAGTGTCCTGTATACGATACGGCCGGGTGAAAGCGACCCGGTACAGACGAACGTTCACGTTACGGCGGTTACGGAAGAAGAGGACACGGTTGACGGCATGACTGACCGATGGGTGCGGGTGTCCTACGGTGACTGCGAGGGCTGGGTATTCGGCGGCTATACGTCGGCGGAACGGGGCGGCCCCAAGTATTTCATCCCCGAACAGCTGATTGCATTTGATCTGGGGGACCTGCCGTAAGGTGTCCGCGGAACCGGGGAGTCCTGCGGAACAGGTGAGTCCGCAGTGCCGGACGGTCTGATTCCGCGGGGGCTTTTCTCCTACTCCTTGTTCTCGAAGGCGACGAGGTGCTCCTCGCCGTACATCTTGCGCAGCTTGGGCTTTTCGATCTTGCCGGTGGGGTTGCGCGGGACCGGGGCAAAGATAATCTTGCGCGGCCGCTTGTAGCGGGGCAGTTCCTGGCAGAACTCGTTTATTTCCTCTTCCGTGCAGGTCATGCCCTCCTTTATCTGGATGACAGCTCCCGCAATTTCGCCGAGCCGCCTGTCCGGCAGGCCGATGACCGCCACGTCGTGAATCTTGTCGTTCTTGCGCAGGAAGTCTTCAATCTGGACAGGATAGAGGTTTTCGCCGCCGGAGACGATGACGTCCTTGGCACGGTCGACGAGGTAGTAGAAGCCTTCCTCATCCTGCATGGCGACGTCGCCGGTGTCAAGCCAGCCGTCGTGCAGGACCTCGGCGGTTGCCTTGGGGTCGTGGTAGTATTCCTTCATGACGCCGGGACCCTTGACGCAGAGGATGCCCGCCTCTCCCTGCTTGACTTCCTTACCGGTCTCGTTGTCCACGATCTTGCACTGCCAGCCCCAGCCCGGCACGCCGATTGCCCCGACCTTGCGGACGTTCTCTACGCCCAGGTGGACGCAGCCCGGTCCGATGGACTCGGACAGGCCGTAGTTGGTGTCGTACTGGTGGTGGGGGAAGTATTCGAGCCAGTGCTTGATGAGTGACGGCGGGACGGGCTGGGCGCCGATGTGCATGAGACGCCACTGGTCGAGCTTGTAGTCGGCGAGCGAGAGTTCCTTCCGGTCCAGCGCGTCCAGGATGTCCTGTGCCCAGGGGACGAGCAGCCAGACAATCGTGCAGTGCTCGGCGGAAGCCGTCTCAAGCACGTACTTGGGCTTGGTGCCGCGCAGGAGGACGGCGCGCGAACCCGACACGAGCGAGCCGAACCAGTGCATCTTGGCTCCGGTATGGTAGAGGGGCGGGATGCAGAGGAAGCAGTCTTCCCTGCAGGTCGAGTGGTGCTTCTGTTCCACCTGGGCGGCGTGCATGAGGCTCCGGTGGGTATGCAGGATGGCCTTGGGGAAGCCCGTCGTGCCGCTGGAAAAGTATATCGCCGCGTCATCGTCGTCGGAGAGGATGACGCTCGGGTTCGCGCTTGAGTAGTCTGCCACAAGCTCCCGGTAACTTTCCGCGAAGGTCGGGCAGCCCTCGCCCACGTATATCAGGAGCCGCTTCTCGTTGAGCTTCTCCTCTATGTCTTCGATGCGGCCGATGAACTCCGGGCCGAACAGCAGCACCTCAACGTCCGCAAGCTTGACGCAGTAGAGGATTTCGTCTGCCGTGTAGCGGAAGTTCAGCGGGACGGCGATGGCACCGCTCTTGAGGATGCCGAAGTAAATCGGCAGCCACTCAAGGCAGTTCATCATCAGGATGCCGACCTTCTCGCCCTTCTTGACCCCGCGGGCCAGCAGCATGTTGGCCATGCGGTTTGCCTTTTCGTCAAAGACCTTCCAGCTGATTTCCCTGCGGTAGCCCTTCTTCTCGGTGGGCTGGATGAGGGAGTACTCCTTCCATGTTATCTTGCGGGTGTCTTCCTGTTCGGGGTTCAGTTCGACCAGGGCGACTTCATCGCCGTAGAGCCGTGCGTTTCTCTCCAGATACTGCGTAATTGCCATGCCGGCATCTCCTGTTTGTTTCTATACTGATAGGGTTGTAATGATAGCCTATTTTCAGATATAAAGCGGCTTTTGTCAATCCCGTGAGCGTGTGTGTTCCGTGAGGCGTGTGAAAGGGGGCTGTGCGGGGAGGGAGGGGCACTGCAGGGGGCTTACAGGCCTGCTGCAGGATTTGCCGGGGAAAAAAAAGGGCGGTCCCCGCGCTGACTGCGCAGGAAACCGCCGTGTTTCAAGGGTATCGAATGAAGGGCTGCCGCAGGGTGCGGCATTGTATGGCTTACACTGCCTTGCTTTCGACGGCATGCAGGATGCCGTTCTGGTAGGCGTAGCTGTACAGGATTTCGGAGATGTCGCCGAGCGGCTTCTTGACGGTAAGCGGCTGGTCGAATCCGAGGTCGTACATGAAGGACATGAGTTCCCTGCTGCTCTCGGGGTTCCAGAGCCTTGCATCGGTGATGTCGACGAACACACAGTGCTCTGAGTCGGCGATTGCCTTGATGTGGCGGTTCATTTCGTCGAAGGTATGGCGGTTTGCCGGGTCAATGTTGGAAATGAGCGCGACCCGCCTGTTCTTGTCCGCTGCCTTGATGCTGGCGATGAGGTCAATGTACTTGATGTCGAACTCGGCAGTATTCTTCTTGAAGAGGTCAAGGTCCTCTGCACCGATGTGGATGATGACGGCTTCGGGGGTGAGCGGTTCAACCTTTTCGGTAAAGGACTTCTTTGCATCCTTGAGGGAGAGGCTGTAGCAGCTCCTGTTGTACATCTTGAAGTTGAAGTCATAGCTTTCTGCTATTTCTGCAACGGGAATGTCCCTGTCGATGTTTCCGCCGAAAAGAACCACTGAATCATTTGCCTTGTTTGCAACCATAATTTTTGACCTCCTGCCATTATCTAATGCGCGGTTCCTGAAGTAAACCGCTAAATTAACCAATACAATCACCAGGTTCAGGAAATAGACTGCCAGTACGTAGTTCAACTGTCCGTTGATGTACTTTGCAAGAATTCCTGCAACGTAGCCAGTAATAATCAAAAGGATGAAAGCCAGGCTTGTTCCTTTTGCCGACCGGGCCCTGTACGCCTTTATGACGTTCAGGGGCCAGGAAAAACCGAAGCAGACGAGCATCGCTGCCTCAAATACCGAACCCATATTTTTTTCCTCCGGGGCGGTGGCTTCGGGTTTCCCCTGTCCTGCCGTCCTTATTTTGTATGACTCTATCCTAGCGCCCGGCGGAAAAAATGGCAATTTTTTCGAAAGATAAAAAAGAAAATAGCTGCCGTGCGCCTGCTTTTTTAACTTTCAAAAGCGTTTGGAAAATTGAAAATCGTCCTGCCAATAGCGTATAATGGAAGCATGCAGTATAATGGAAGCATGCCTGCGGGCGAAAGCGGCATAAACGGTAGCAGAAGCACCGGAAATACGGGAAGTACCGGGGGCGCCGGATACGGAAAGAAAAGGTCCCTCAATACGATACGGAAAGAAATCCAGCGGACCCATCTCTTTCTGATTGTGGTCATAACGATCCTGCTCAGCGTCGGCGGAGCCTACATCAATATCAATGCGAATGCACAGGCCTTTGACCAGAGCTTGCAGAATACGGCGGACCTGATTTCCCGACTCTACAGTTTTACCAAGGGGCTGGAGCGGGACGAGTTTACCGGCTACTTTAACTCAATCTGCCGGGAACTGCCGGACATCGACGTTATTTCCATCGTTGATTCCGGCAACATCCGCATCTACCACACGAACAACGCCCTCATTGGGAAGCCCTATGACGGCGCAATGCCGGACCTGCCGCTGCATGCCGGTGACAGCCCCAGCGTCTTTCATGTCGTTGACGAAACCGGCCCTTCCGGCCCCCAGCGCCGGACCTACTGTGCGATTTATGACGGCAGCGGCAGCTATGCGGGCTTTATCATGACGATAATCCTCAAGACATCCATACACTCTGCAACCTATAAAACAATCCTGCTCTTCATTGCGGTAACGGTTGCCGCAATCCTGATTGAAATCCTCATTTCCGGTACCCTCTCCCGCAGGATAAAGCAGAAGCTTTACGGCTACGAACCGGATACTTTTTCTGCCATGTTTACGATCCGCGATAATATCCTTGAGTCGATTCATGACGGCATCATCGCGATTGACGATGAAAAGAACATCCAGTTCATCAACAGGATGGCGAAGCACATACTGGGCTGCGAAGGGGATGAGAAGGCAAGCCTGATAGGCGGGAGGGTGTTTGCCGAAAAGTTCCTCTGCGATACCCTGAAGACGGGGGAAAGCGCCTTCGGCATCCGTGAAAAAGTCGAAGGCGGGGCCGAACTGCTGATTGACTGCATTCCGATCAGGCAGGACGGCAGGGTAAAGGGGGCAGTCGCCCTCCTGCATGACCGCACGGAATACACCAGGCTCATGGAAGACCTGTCCGGTACGAAATATCTCGTGGACTCAATGCGGGCAAATAACCATGACTTTACGAACAAGCTGCATGTCATTCTGGGCCTCATCCAGATCGGCGAATATGACAAGGCAGTTTCCTATATAGAAAACATCTCCCTCATACAGCGGGAAACCCTGAGCCGGGTCATGCATTCCGTTGACAATCCGGCCTTTGCAGCCCTGTTGATCGGAAAGATTGCCCGGGCATCCGAATGCAACGTGAAGTTTATCCTGAAGGAAGGAATCTGCTTCAAGGGGGCGGACATTCAGCTGCCCTCCGAGGCGCTCGTGACGATAGCAGGCAATCTGATCGACAACGCACTGGATGCGATGAACATGCAGCTGACGCTTGACTCGGGGTTTTCCCCCTCTGCCCGGGAACTGACCTTCGGGGTTTTCACGAAGCCCGGTGAACTGCTGATGAGCGTGCGGGACCGGGGCTGCGGCATTGCCGGTGACATACGGGACAAGGTTTTTGACAACGGCTTTTCAACCAAGGGCAGGGGGCGCGGCGTCGGCCTGTACCATACGAAGCAGCTCGTGGAAAGTCTGGGCGGCAGCATCTCGTTTGAATCGCAGGCTGGCGCAGGAACGTGTTTTATGGTAAACTTCCGTCAGAATCAGTCCGGGAAGCTGTGAAAGATGCCGCGGGCTGGGAGCCGGTATGCCCTATAGTGTTTTGATAGTGGAAGACGACCCGATGGTCGCGATGATTAATGAGCAGTATGTCCGCAAGAACAGGCAGTTTACCGTCTGTGCTTCCTGCCGCAACGGGCAGGAGGCCTTGGATTTCCTTGAAGATACTGCTGCCGACCTCATTATCCTTGATGTGTACATGCCGATTATGGACGGGGTGGAGACTTTGAAGCAGCTGCGGCAGCGCCGGTGCGGTGCGGAAGTCATCATGGTAACGGCGGCGAATGATACGGCGACGCTGGAGAACACCATGCACCTCGGCGTGCTTGACTATCTCATAAAGCCCTTTGCCTACGAGCGTTTTCAGGTTGCGCTTGAAAAGTTTGAGGCAAAGCGGCAGGCCCTCCAGTCTGCGTCCGTTCTGGACCAGAGCAGTGTCGACTCGATTATCGGCAGCGGACAGCGGACCGGCAGCGGCGGCAGGCTGCATGGCGGGGCGGAGGGCAGCCGGGCAGAAGGCTGCAAGGACTACCCCAAGGGCATTCAGGAAAAGACCCTGAACCTTATTCTTTCATTCCTTGCGGAACAGAAGGACTGGCTGAACGGGGATGTCATTGCGGAGAACGTCGGCCTTTCCTGCGTTACGGTCCGCCACTACATGAACTACATTGTCAATACGGGCAAGGCTTCCGAGAGCATCAACTACGAGACCGGCGGCCGCCCCTGCGTCCTGTACCGGCATAATGCGGGAGTAAACGGCAATGCTCTTTAACAGCGCCCTGTTCCTCCTGTTCTTTCCGTCGGTTACCCTCTTGTATTTCTGCCTGCCGCGGCAGCTCAAGAACCCCTGCCTGCTGCTTGCAAGCTACTTCTTCTACGCCTGCTGGAATCCGAAGTACATTATCCTGCTCTTCGTGACGACCTTCGTCACCTATGCAGGCGGCCTGCTCATCGAACGCGCAGGAGGGGGCAGTTCCAGTGGGGCCGCCGCCGCTTGCGGCAGTGCGGTCCCTCCGTACCGCAAAAAGGCCGTCCTGTTCCTCGTCCTCCTGTTCAACTTCGGCGTCCTTTTCCTGTTCAAATACTACAACTGGGCATCCGGCATGCTGGAATGGCTTTTGGGCCGCTTTCATGTCCGCTGTTCCTTTCCTGCCTTTGAGCCTGCCCTGCCGGTCGGCATTTCCTTCTTTACCTTTCAGGCGGTCGGCTATACGATAGACGTCTTTCGCGGGGAACTCCGTGCCGAGCGGCATTTCTTCAAGTATGCCCTCTTTGTTTCGTTCTTTCCCCAGCTTGTTGCCGGTCCGATTGAGCGGAGCCGGACCCTCCTTGCCCAGCTGGACAAAAGCTACGCATTTGACTATGAACGGGTCAGGAAGGGCCTGCTCATCATGCTCTGGGGCTTCTTCCTTAAGGTTGCGCTTGCGGACCGGGCTGCTGTCCTCGTAAACCAGGTGTACGGAAACTATATGTCCTATTACGGCTTGCAGCTGATTCTTGCCACGCTCTGCTTTGCGCTGCAGATTTACTGCGACTTCATGGGCTATTCCACGATTGCGCGGGGGGCTGCGCTCGTGCTCGGCTTCCGGCTCACGGACAACTTTGCTCAGCCTTATTTTGCGCCGTCAGTCCGGGACTTCTGGCGGCGCTGGCACATTTCGCTTTCCTTCTGGCTGCGGGATTACCTGTACATTCCGCTCGGCGGGAGCCGCTGCTCACGGCTGCGGAAGTACCGGAACCTGCTCATTACCTTTGCGGCAAGCGGACTCTGGCACGGGGCGAGCAGTAAGTTCGTCGTATGGGGGCTCCTGCATGCCTGCTTCCAGATTGCGGAAGACTCCGGCTCCCGCCTGGAGGCAGGACGGCCGCCCCGGCCCGACCGCTTTTCCCGCAGGCTGTTCCGCCGCCTGCGCACCTTTGTCTTGGTGACCATTGCCTGGGTTTTCTTCCGGGCAGAGTCCTTTGTGCAGGCATTGAAGATCCTCAAGAAATGCCTGCGCCTGACGAACATAGGCCTGTTCTTCAACGACAGCATCTTTGAACTGGGACTCAGTTCGTTCAACGTGTTCATGCTGCTCCTTGGCGTCGCAGCGCTGTCCGCGTTCAGCGCAATGAAAGAGAAGGGCATGTCCGTCCTCGGCTGGCTTTCGGCACAGGGAGCGTGGTTCCGCTTTGCCGTCTACTGGTTCCTGCTGCTCATGATCCTGTTCTCGCTCAATTTGACGGGAACGGAGTTCATCTACTTTCAGTTTTAGGCGGGAGGCGTATGATGGTACTCGTGATATCCAGGCTGATCGGCAAGTCCCTGCTTGTCCTGCTGCCCCTTTTTGCACTCATGGGCTATCTCGCCCTGTGCCCGCTCTGCTACAGCGACGATGAAGTTCCCTATTACGTCTGGACAAAAGGACTTTCGGGGCAGCAGTTCGAGGTCGTCGTCCTTGGGGATTCGACGGCGAATGCGGCATTCCTGCCCAACCTGCTCGGAGAGAATGTCGTGAACCTCTCGCTCGGCGGTGCTACCCCCATAGAAAATTATTATGTCTTCCAGAATTATATGCGGAAGAATGCAAGGCCGAAGGTCTGTTATGTTGCCTATAACGATGAACACCTGTCGGACTGTGACTGCCTGTATTCGCGTATCCTGTACAGTCACATCCTGACCTTCCGGCAGGAAGCGGAACTGTTCTCTCTGGCACGGCGCTTCGGCGAGAAAGCGGTGCTCGTGGACGGCTGGCTGCACCAGTGGCTTTCGCACCGCTTCTATTCTCCTGAGGTGTACCTGCCTGCGATTCTGGCGAGTAGCTTCGGAGACCGGCTCGTGAAGAACAGGGCCCTGTATCACTACGATGATGTCCATTTTGGTGCCTATATGGCACGCAGCCGGGATGAATGCTGGAACCTTGAGCCGTATACGAAGGACTCGTTCGGCATGGCAGACCTCTTTGCCTTCTATTATGAGCGGCTGCTTCAGTTTTGCCGGGAAGAAGGCATTCAGGTCCGTCTCGTGAAGCTGCCCGTCAACCAGCCGGTGACGCATACGCAGCAGTATCTGGATGAATACCGGAACTGCTGTGCATCGCTTCAGGAACGCTTTCCGTCGGCAACCGTACTCTGGATTCAGGATGGCTTTGACCAGCATGATTTCTTTGATGACGAGCATCTGAATGTGAACGGGGCAATCCGCTTCTCGCGCCTGGTCCGGGACTTGTATCCCGCCGACTTTTCCGATGCGCCTAAGAGTGCAAAGACCCTGGAGGGGATAGAAGATTACCTGTCGATTACTTATTCGGCAGACCGGATACGGGATTTGCAGGAAGCGGCAGGCGGCCGCCTGCCGTCATTCGAGTAGCGCATTTCCCGCCTGCAGGATCCTATTCGTCTTTTTTCCCGGCGAAGTCTTCCGGATTGAGGGGGGTATAGGTTGCGTCTTCCGGCGCAATCGTTGCTTCGGGGCTGTAGCCTGCATTGTCGCCGTAGCCGGTCTGCCCCCAAGTGTCCTCGTCGTTGTCTCCCAGGACGGACTTTGGCAGGACGGTCTTGGGCTTTGACGCTTTCTCTTTTGCTGCAGCCGCGGCTCCCCGCTTGCCGAGCATGCGCGGGTCAAGCTTGTCTTCCAGCTTGAAGCGGGTAATGGCACAATTCATCAGCTTGGAATAGACGAACATGTCGAGCACGATGCCGCCGATGAAGCAGACCATCCATGCGACCATGGCGACCATGGGACTGTCGATGCGCAGGATGACGCGGATCAGCAGCATGGCCAGCACGATGAGGGCCACGATGATGACGATGGTCATGACGATATTCAGCACAGTGGCGATGAGCAGGAAGAGCAGGGAAAAGTGTTTTTTTGTCATAGGGATGCCTCCGTTGCGTCCGGTGTCGGTGTGTTTGCTGTATCAGGGCTTTCGGCTTTCATCTGGACGATGAAGGAAAGTACGAAAAGAATTCCGCATACGACGACTGCGGAATCTGCGACGTTAAAGGTGGGCCAGCGCTCAAGGCCGAAAATGCCGAAGAAGCAGCAGTCAATGAAGTCCACGACGCCGTCCGGCCGGAAAAAGCGGTCCAGCAGGTTTCCCAGTCCGCCGCCGATGATGCCGCAGATGGACCAGCGCTGGAGTGCGGTAAACTCATCGTTCCTGAAGTAGAACACGAATACGACGGCGATTATGACAAGGGGAATGAAGGAAAACAGAATCCTGCGCGTTTCGGGGGGCAGGGAATAGCCGATGCTGAAAGCGACGGCCTTGTTCCGCACGTGAATGAGGCGCACGATATCACCGAAGACGGGAATGACGCTGTGTTCGTCAAGAAGTGAATATAGCGGAATGTACTTCACGACAAGGGCCTTTGTCAGCTGGTCTGTAAGTATTACGAATGCCGTCAGCAAGAGCGGCAGGAGCTTTTTGAATGCAGGCTTTTCTGTCATGGAGAAAAGTATAGCGAACTTTCAGCGGAGTTGCAACGGCTGACCTGTTCCTGCCAGGCGCCGGATGTTCCGGGCTGCCTCATTCAGCCTGTCCTGCTTCTATCGTCTGTTCCAGCACCGAGGCAATGCGGTTTGACGTATAGCGGGCGCCGTCACGGGAAAAACCGAGGATAAAGGCGAGGAGGGGGTCGGTCTGTTCGACGGGTCCCCAGCCGGGAGTCGTGTAGTCGCTGATGTTTGCAATGTCAAAGCAGCGGGCAAAGCGAGAGTTCTTCCAGAGCAGCGATGTGTACAGGTTCTTCGGCAGGCCGTCGCCGACGATGATGAGCTTTTCATCTGCCGGGATGAACGCTTCCAAGGCCCCGTACATGGAAATGAAGCTTGCTTCCTTCTTTTCGTCACACCATGCCTGATATTCCGCACTGGCAGCAAGCCTGCCCCTGACAAAAAGGAAGCGCTTCGTTTCGCGCGGAAAGGGGACGTCTGCATGCAGCAGTACGTCAGGGGTAAAGAAGTCTGCGCTGTATACCGTGTAGCCGTCGCGGGCAAGCTTGCTCAGGAAGGGCTCGTACATGCTGACGGAAGCACATTCTGCCGGCAGGAAAACGATAGTTCCCTTTTGCGGCAGGGGCCGGGGAGCCGGGGTATCCGGGGCGGCTGCGGTATCCGCGGTTCCGGGAGTGTCCGGTACGGCTCCCGCGCTTCGGTAGCGGATAAGGTCCAGGCTTTTCTGTTCTTTCAGCGTCTCGAGCATGGCACCGGGAGTACCGGCAGCGGCTGCATTGCTTTCGGTAAAACCGTCCGCCATGTTTCCGCAGTAACGGGTTGTCTGTTTTTCGACGCCTTCCTCTGCAAGGTTCAGCGTAACCGGACGGAAGGAGACGGTGAATGCGATTATGAGCAGTGTCAGAACGCAGTTTACCGATGAAATGAGGATGAAGAGGACACTGTGGCGGTCGATTATCAGGCTCTGGTTCAGGCGGAGCAGGGCACGGAAATTCCATATAAAGACCCAGAAAGACAGGCCGGCAATCAGCAGTTCCTGAACCCGTATGCCCCATGCGGCAAGATTGAGGACGGCGCAGACGAGTGCGACAAAGGGGACGATGGACAGGGGATCTTTCCGTTCGGAATGCTTGAAGAAGATGCGGGCGGAAGCGAGCAGGAGCAGGAACAGGATGGTCAGCTCGCTGAGTAACTGCGAATCCATACCGGCAGTATATAAGAATTCCTTTATTTTTGTAAATATCTCTAAAGGTCAAAATTCAGGCTCCGAAAATAGAATCAAGGGTGGATAGCAGGTACTTTCCTGCCTGCTTTTAATACCGAATCTTTTTTATGAGGAGATAAATCTATGGTTATCAATCACAACATGAGCGCTATGTTCGCTCAGAGGGCTGAGGGACTTACCGAGGTCAGGCAGCAGAAGAACATCGAAAAGCTTTCTTCTGGCGAGAAGATTAACCGCGCTGGCGACGATGCTTCCGGACTCGCAGTTTCCGAGAAGATGCGTGCAC
>CAMJZA010000002.1 GCA_946410085.1 uncultured Treponema sp.
GGGTGAAACCTTGCCTGTTTCGGTTTGGCGGAAGAAACACCTCCACGTGCGTGGAGAAAACCTGCCGAGCTGGTCAATCACGTTTACTTCCTTGGAAACACCTCCACGTGCGTGGAGAAAACTCTTCTCGATGGGTGCCCGTGATTCCCTCGACGGAAACACCTCCACGTGCGTGGAGAAAACTTCCACACAAGAACCTTGCAAGCTCCGGTCGGAGAAACACCTCCACGTGCGTGGAGAAAACACCAAGATATCGTGTATAGAGTCGTTACAATACACCATATATAGCGTATCACCCTATCACTTTTGAAAAGCAAATAGTTTTTTAGATGCCGTATCCTACCTTATAAAGAATGATATGGTCAAGAGCTGGCAATCGCCATAGTTTTTTCTATGATAAGCTGGAGGCCAGAAATCTCACCGATTTCTTTATCTGGATCCCCGCTTCCCCATATCTTATATCCCGGAGCCTTGTTAATCCGTTGGAACACAAGCAGGCCGGATGAAGGGGGACAGGATTTCATCAAATAGTCTATCACGTCATCCGCAACGGAGTCCTTTATGCCTGAGACAAAAATATTTGCCCTCGGCTCAACGAACCAGAGCTTCATCCGCCCCCGTACGGCAGGGGGCAAATCATTCGCAATCACTACGACCATCAGTCTTTCCCCAGCATCTCCTCGATGTCCGGATTGATTTTTTCAAGGAGCCTTGTGTTGATGACCCGATTCCGGAATTCTGTCATCACCTGATACTTGTTGTAAACGCCAGCCATCTCAAAGGTCATCTTGAAAGCCAAATCAATGCACAGCTCCTCTTTGTACAAATCCGCCAGGTCATACACAAACGGGAGCGGACTTCCAGAATGAATGAACCCTATATGCGGAGAATAACCCATCGCATACACGCATGAAGTGATAATCGCATACAACGCGGCATTGCAGGCTGTCAGGATCTGATTCGTCAAATCGCTCAGCTCCATCTTGCCGGGAACATAGCTCCGTCCTTTCCATCCCACGCCGTACTGCACGGCCTTTGCCTCATACAGTTGCCTGACGCGGTAGCCTTCCATCCCCATCATTTCCTTCAGCTTTTTTCCGGCAAGCTCGGCTTCTGGGAAACGGCGGGCATACATCCGCCGGGCAACTTCAAGAGACTTTTTGGAATCGGCGGCAATCTTCATTTGTCTCCGATAATTGCGGGTATTGGCAGTGGGAGTTTTCCCCACCGCATAAAAAAGCAGGGAATCCTCACCGACCCAGCAGATCGTGCAGTTCGCGGCCGCCATGACTTTCACGGCCTCATGGGTGAGGCTCGTTCCCGGCCCAAGCAGCACGGTAGCGATTGTCGCAACAGGAAGCCGGACAACATGACCCTCGCTGTCAATCCATTTCACGCTCGAATCATCAATCTCGAGCCTGCCACGCTCAAGATACAGGAACGGATACCTGTCCTTTATCTGAGGAAGCGTATCATGCGTGACCTGTATCAGAAGCCTTCCGTGTGACTCCCCAGCCATTACGGTTCACCATCCGGCATGTTCAGCGGAATTTTCGTGACGCGCCTGTCCTGATATTTCTTGACCCTGCCAAACTGAACGGGCACATCGTTGAGCGTGAAAGCATCCCCGTCCTCAGACTCGCCGTCAACCACGCGGAAATCCGCAATCAGCTTTCGTGACTCATGGGACAGGGCCTTCTGCATCGCAGCCGTTTCCGCATCGGATTCCGTCCCGAAAGTTCCCTGATATACAAAGTCGCTTGGCACACAGCACCTCCGTCCAAGGGAAAGGGGCCACACAGGATTTTGCAGTGCTCCGGCACACGCATCCGCAATATCGGCGGGAATCTCAAAGATGACGGCAAAAACGGCATCCTGCAGGTAGTAGCGGTGAGTCATCTTTGTGCCAGAAATTTTACCGTCAGCAGTTTTTGAAAAGCCACCATTACATTTTCTTGGAATCATATTGCTTTCCCGCTTGTCCTTGTCATCATACCCCGCGCCAATCATCTGAAAGTCGTGCAGGACAAGAGGCCGGGCCCTGTCCTTGTCGCGGAACGCTATCACGGTCTGACGCAAGCCCGCAAAACGCGCCAAAAGCTCCCTCTGCTCGCCGCCGGCACCGAGCGCGCACAGAAGAAGTCCGAGCACCCCGGATTTTGTCGGAAAATCCAGTGTGTCGCGCCGTCCGAATTTTGAATCGAAACCCCATGACTGGAGGGGAGCCTCCAGCCACAGGAGCAAGAACTTGGTTTCCATCCGCTAGGCCTTCACCGCGCTTTTTACGCCTTCAATCAGATGGTCAATGCTGAAATCCTCGTTGATACCAAACTCAAATTCTTTGATTTTCCCGAACAGGCTGCCGGAAAGTTTTTCTTTTTTAGCAAGCTGATTCTTCACTTCCTCAATGCTGGGCTGCAGGTAACCGCCGTCCCGGGCCTTTACCGGAGTCTCAAAAGAAAGCTGCACCCCTTGCCCCTCTCTGACGAGCACTTTGGCATAATCCCAGGTGCAGAATCCTGCCTGAGAAGTCTGCCTGGCACTGGGAACGGCAATGTAGAGGGCCTTGATAAAGGCTTCTATTGCCTGGGGAAAAAACTCATCATTGTTCCCCATTGTCTCATACAGCTGTCCCAAATCAAGGGTGATGTAGCGGTAATAAGTCGCGGCGTTAAACTCAAGCGTTCCAATGTGGGCTGATTCCTGGGCCTCTGAAAAATCATCGAGGGCCGTGAAAAACTCAATCTGGTTGGTCACTTTGTGGGTAGAGATGGCATGGCTGAACGAAGCGGCGGCCTCAACATCCAGAGAAGAAGCCTGCGCAATCATGCGGCCGAACAGCGCGATGTCAAGGCCGTCAAGCTCATCAGTGAGAGCAAACTGGGGTTTTCCTATCAGTTCTTCAATTTTTTTTACCCGTTTATCCTTGTTTTTGTTTTCTCCGGCTTTTTTTGTTTTTTCCTTTTTTTTCTCAGAAAGAGGAAAGACTCTTTCATAATCAAAAGCATTATTTTTAAACTCGTTAGCCAAAGCTTCTATCTCTTTCTGCCCCATAAAAATCAGGGTGTCGGATTTTGAGTCCTCAGAATCATCGGAAGAAGGAGCATCTGACTCATCAAACTTCTTCCGTGCTTCCTTGCTGAAAATGGATTCTACGGAAAGCCCGCACTTTCTCGCAGATATATCATCCGCGCCAAGTTTCTTGCAGGCATCTCCTATCAGGTTCCCAATGAGCTTTGTTCGTTTGGCAAGCTGCACGCCCCCGACATCCTGCATCGCCATCCGCACCGCTCTCTTCCAGCACTGGCTTGAGACGCGGGCACGGGTCACGCCGCCGACAACGGCAGTCTTTGGTGCGCCGACATCGTCGCGGTTCAGGCAGGTCACCGGAAATGACTGCAAGATGTGGAATTCGATTCTCTTATTTGTGTACTTGTTCTTCTCTTTCATAATTCTATCTCCTACAAAAAAATTTCGCTTACGTTAGCATTACATAAGGTCGTTTTGAAGTGGCATGACCTGCAGGAGGCCAAAGCCGAACGCCTTTCCCTTGCCTATTCCCTCTTTCACGGACTTTTTGAACTGCTCCCGGTCGGTCACCTTCATTCTTCCGGTAAAGACAGCCTTTGCAAGCGTGACCGGCTTTCCGTCCTTGTTGAACTGCACGATGTTCGTATCGCCTACGGCAAGAGACCCCGGAATCACCTCAAAGCCGTAAGACGAAGCCTTTGCCTTAAACCATTCCGCAAGGGCATCCCTTCCCTTTACGGGTACAATCTTCCCCGTTTCCTTTGAGCGCTTAACGGGGTTTATCTGCACGTCAAAACCGTAATAGTCGGCTTCAAGAAAGGCCTCGGGTATATCCCGGATCTCCGTCTCGGCAAAGTCACAGGATTGCGGGGCATCCTCGGAAAAAATCAGGATTCGCTTCTCCTCCGCGTCCGCATCCAGAACGCGATACAGGAAGTCCCGGGTCACGCCTTCTTTCTTTGGGAACAGGTCGTATATCTTTTTATGAAGCGAATAGGCATCGAAGAAGTCCTTGTTCTGCCTGCGAAGCTCCATGTACTGCTTTTTTGAGATTCGCAAAAGGGTCGCTTTCATGCATTTTCCTCCCCAGCATTTTCCGCATCGGCTGAAGTTCCGTAAAACTGCTGCGCCCACTTTGACTTGACTCTCTCCCCGTCACCAAAATAGCGCAGGTCATCCAGCAGGGACTGATAGCTGACAGCAACGTTCTTACCGGTGATGAACTGCAGGACAGGCCGCAAAACCGAGCAAAGCTCCGGCACGTCAGAACAGGCAAGAATCCGTCGGAGCTTTGAGCGGGCAGGATCACTTTCCCTGTTCCACTCATATGCCGCACACAAAGCCGCTCCCAGTCCAAGAGATCCGTCGCTTTCACGCCCGCTCTTTGCAATGGCGGCAAGAACCAATGCGTAAGGAAGCCGTTCCCAGTTTCTGTCCAGATGAACACCGTAATCCGCCAGGTATTCCCAGCACTGGTACTCCGTAGCGGGATTGTCCGCCCGCTTAAGGGCAGCCCGGAAAGCGGAGTCGTTTTTAAGCCTCTCAAATACGCGTTTCGCGAGCGTTTCCTTTTGCTCAGATTCCATCTATCTCTCCTCCTTCACGTTTTTTATCCCCGGTCTGTTCTTTGCCCATGCCTCCATCTGCCTTGCGGTATCCTTGGGGCAGTTCGCGTCATAAATCCTGTTGACAAAAGACCAGAATTTCCGGTACAATGGCTGAAGGCCTTCCTGCGCATCCGGACCGGAACATATATCGACCACATGTTGGAATTCATGCTCGCAGAGTTGCCAGAATTCCTGTTTGGGTACACCAAGTCTCTCTTCTATAATTGTCTGTCTTGATTTTCCGTCGCTGTTCTTCTTATTGCTAAGCTCCTTCAAGTATCTTTCGATAGAATCTCCCATTTCTTTCTCACATTCATTCATTTCATGCATTGTGTCCAGCAAACTGGTAAAAAAATTCGCATCATACGTATCCATGTACACAGATTTTGGGAGCTTGACCTCTGACTCAACATAATCATTATTTTCCTTTATCTTCATTCCGAAGTTATCGCTTCCTACATCAAGGCCTCCTGACCAAATGAAGAAAGCATCCTTAGTTTTCATGGAAAGAAACTTGTTCAATGCGATTCGCATACCGATGTTCTGAAAATCAGCTTCATCCATTTTCTTTGCCAGCAAAGAAGTCAATAATCGCCACGGACGTTTTGAAACGTCAGAGGCAAGATATTTTATTTCGCTATTATCATCCAGCTTCCAAGAGATACTTAAATCTATCCATGAAGATCCATCCTGAAGCTTCTTTTTATCAGCTTTTGACCGATGGTATACAATACCTTCCGTAAAAAAGATTCCCTTCTCGGTAAAATACAGGAATCTGCTCATAGGAACCAAGTGCCCAAGCAAAGTTTCTTTTGATTCCCGTGCAATGTCATCATCCTCCGACTTCGGCATATTCTCCCAAAAAGGAGTTCCCAAGGATAAGACAACATTAGAAGCCTTTATATCGGTATGTGACAGTAAATTTAGATAAACAGATTCTACAATTGAATCAAGAAGTATGTAACTGTGCAAAAACTTATTGAATCCTAAACCGGGACCAGGATTCGCTGTAGGACTCTTTTGAGGTAAGTTTTCCTTGATTTTTATTTTATTGTTCACTTGTTTTCCCCTTAGGGCAAAACTTTGAACTGTTATCAAATAGAGAGCAACCCTATTTGGTTCATACGTAATATCTTCGGAATCATATTCCGAAATAACAGTATTGTTGTCAGCCCACAAGTCAGGGAAAAATCCATTTCCCACTGTAACAGGAACAAGCTTTTTCTCATCAGAACAATATTGCTTATCTGCAATCTCCGGCATCTGCAGGAACGGCCGTTCCCCGTAGAGCCAGAAGCAGTCCCGGTGGCTGTCAAGGTAGTCCAGCACGGCTTTTCTCATGCCGTCGCAGCCAAGGGCCTTCCATCCGTCCTCGTCTTCCGGCGTGCACGCAGTTTGGGCTATAGCCAGCAGCAGCTTGAACACGGCTATTTTCTCTATGGGATTCCCGCCAAGGGCGGTAAGGCCTGCATCCGTGAAAATCCGCCTCACCCCAACCTTTCCTTCCCCAACGACAGGAATCCACTGCTCGTCGAGCAGGTTATATCTGTTTTCCATGAATACCCTCCCTTCTTACCTGATAGCCGAGCAGCAGGTTATAATAAAAGCGGCTTCTGCTCCCGTCATCGTTCTCACCGCCGCACGGAAGCTTTTGCATCGTATACAGCATGGAATCGTCTCCCACAATCGCGCATCGCAGCGGATGCTCATCGTCATCACGTCCAGTATACAGGTAATCCGAGAACACCTCAATACTTTTTTCATATTCGGGGGCATGCTTCACAGCGACGTTCACGCAATGTTCCGACAGGGTCTTGCTTATTTTCATGCGCTCCCGTTCAGGAATATCACGGCTTGTTCCGGGAATAAGTATGGATGCCCCTGAACAAAAGCGCAGTCTATGACCATCACCATCCTTCTCAAAGGATCTGAGCAAAAGGACCGAGACGCTCTCCTGCTCCGCATAACGGGTCTGTACCTGTGACTCGGTTTTCGTATTGTCAAACGCAATCTCCTTTGACCGGGTGAGTCTGGCAAAGCCTTCGAGCCTCTTTTTCTTATTTTCCATCTCTTCTTTGTATGATTTCCACAGGCCTCTTTCCTCTCGATCAGAATACGTGTCCTCCAGCAGCCGGCGGATGTCACCCGGCAATGAGACTGAGCGGAGATCTTTCCACTGCTCGCAGGTCCGGCACAAAACATACTCGCTGTAGACGGCCCCGCTCGCGCCGAAGACATTCTTTTCATTGCAGACGGACTCAAAGCGTGGTGCGATGATCATGCAGGCACATTCCGAACCGGAAGGACGTACAGAAGCGTTGGAGGCATGCCTCCACAAGCGGCCCATGCGCTGCAGCAGCATATCCGTCGGGCAGACAGCCGTCAGCAGGAAGTCCGCGTCTATGTCGAGCGACTGCTCCAGGACCTGCGTTCCCACAAGAATCCGTCCCTTTTCGCTGCGGCGGGCCTTACCGTCAGAGCCATACATCCCCACCCAATACGCCTCATTCTCTGACCTGCGGGCCTTCTCATAGCGGGAGTGCACAAGACCGCATTCTACGTCCGTACCGCATCTTCCGGCGATAAGCTTGAAAACATCCTGCGCGTCCTGCACCGTATTTTCAATCCACAGGACCTGCTGGCCGGCAAAAGCCTTATCCAGCGCCGTCTCGCAGGCCACCCCGCGGTCATCGCAAAAGCTGACGGTGACAGTATTCCCTTGCCCGGTCTCGCAGGCCGTTTCCTGCAGGGAGCCGCTTTGTATGAGGTCTGTCCGGCAGGAGTCCTCCGAATCCACCACGGAAGAAGCCTGGGCCGTCACCAGAGGATAGGACTTATTAAGGTCCAGCCCGGCAGGAAGCCGCAGGATTCCTGCCTTCTGCCGTGCGGTGAGCGTCGCACTGAGCAGGATGACGGTACATGCGCTCTTCCTAAGGCTTTCAACGAGCGCATTGAGGAGCGTTCCGGTATAGGCATCATAACTGTGGATTTCATCAAGAATGACGACTTTCCCCGCAAGTCCGAACGAGCGCACCATGCCATGCTTCACGTCCATCACGGACATCAGGGCTTGGTCAACGGTTCCCACCGCGAACGGGGCGAGGATACCGCGTTTTTTTGCGTCAAACCAGCTTTTTCCCATGCCGCCATCCTCACCGAACGTCCGTTCCATCCAGGCAGATCCATGAAGCAGGCGGAGAGAATCATCCGTTGTCTGAGAAGAAAGAATTTTTTCAAGGAAGACCTCAACCCGCCCATATATCCTGTTTGACGTGAGCTGCGTCGGCAACGCAAAATAAAGCCCGGTCGCAAGTCCCCGGCTCAAAACCCGGTAAGCCGCATACAAGGCCGCCTCCGTCTTTCCCAATCCCATGGGTGCCTCAAGCACATACACGCCGGGACCGTTCACCGACTCAAAGAACGATTTCTGTACGTCCCGGGGAGCAAAGCCGAATATGTCCTTGAACGACAGCCCCTGCCTCACGGAAAGCCTGTGGAATCCGGCATCACGGACGGCCCTGTCCGCCATCGTGATGATTTCGTCCCGCCCAGGCCTGTCCGACTCCTTCAGGCCCGCGAAATACCCGCCCGAAGCTATCCAGTCCGAGACAATGACCAGCCCGCCAAGGACACAGGCCTCATCCCAGCTCTGCACGTCCTGCCAGGCCGCCGCTCCATCACTGAATTCGGATTCCAGATTCTCCAAGAGCGCATGCCTTGCCTGAGTCCAGCCGGTTCCGCCGTACCGTTCTTCTGGATAGGCAATGGAATCCCCCGGCCTGAATCCATGATGCATGCCTTCAATCAGCGCAATATACTTCTTTAAGTGCGTACGGGCAGCCGCAAGCGAAATCTGCGTCACCTTCGCATGGAAGGAACAGCCTTTCCGCTTCGCGTTTGCAGAATTTGCCCCGATGCCCGAAAGCCGCGACAAGGCCATACAGACCTTGCCGTCTGAGCCGGGAGAGCAGGCCTCATAAATCATTCTCTGAAAATCAGGATTTATCTTACCTATGTCGTGGACTGCGGCTGCAAGCGGGGAGCTTCTGACAAACAGGATTCTGCGGAGTTTTTCGGGGATACGCAAAATGATAGAGGAGGCAACGTAACCCGTTATGCGGCAATGGGTTTCGACATCAAGCCCCGGTAGCTTTTCGTCGCCCGCCCCCTGAACAGTCTTGCTCAAAAAGACAAAATCAGACAGGTCAACGTCCCAGTCTTTGCACGTTTCAGCTCGTTTTGATGGCCTCAGCATTTCCGCTCCGGATTGCTGTATGAAAATTCCCGATTGACGCATGGCGGATTCGAACCGCCCACCCACTGCTTAGAAGGCAGTTGCTCTATCCTGCTGAGCTAAAGCGCCATACTGACTACAGTACTACAAAACGGCCTTTTATTCAAGAGCCGCCGTCCTGATACTGGCAGTCATCATCCTGATCAGCTACACGATGCACAGCCTCTTCCGGCCGCTCGGCGAGGTGCAGAATGCGGTCAGAAACATCGCGTCGGGCGATGCAGACCTGACCCGCCGCCTGAATACGGACATCCGCACCCCCTTCAAGTCCATTCACGCTATCGTGGACGGTTTCAACGCATTCATGGAAAAAATGCAGGGCATGGTGCAGAGCCTGAAACGTTCCGGCAGCCAGCTTGACACGAGCGTTGCCGAAATGAACAGTACCGTGTCCCGACTCGGCAGCGACATCAACAGCTTCAAGACCGGAGCCTAGCCGCCCCCGTGGCCAAAGGCCATGCATCAGGGGGTCTCAGGCCCCCTGGTAAACCGGCCTGCGGTCCCGGGCAGAAAGGCCGCATGGCATTGTCTTTCTGCCCCATCTCTGCTAGAATGCAGGGCATGGAAACGATTATACAGCCGAAAGTTCTGAAAGGGTTCAGGGATTCCCTGCCCGCGGATGAGATTCTCCGCTCATCACTGATTGAAAAACTGACCAGCATATACCGGTCACGGGGCTTTGTGCCCATCGACACCCCGGTACTCGAATACACCGAAATCCTCCTGCGCAAGAGCAACGGCGAAACCGAAAAACAGGTCTTCCGCTTTGAAGACAACGGTGGCCGGGACGTTGCCATGCGCTTTGACCTGACCGTTCCCTTCGCCCGCTTTACGGCGGAACACCGGGACGAACTCTACTTCCCCTTCAAGCGCTACCACATCGCCAAGGTCTGGCGGGGCGAAAAACCCCAGGCGGGCCGCTACCGGGAGTTCGTGCAGTGCGACTTTGACTATGTGGGGAGCGACTCGTCCGCCTCAGATTTTGAAATTCTGGAGCTGATGAAAGCCGCCCTTGCCGGAATCGGCGTGGACAAGGTGACGATTCACGTGAACCACCGGGGCATCTTTAACCGCTTCCTTGCAAAAATTGCCTGCAGCGAAAAGAGCGAGGATATCCTGCGCATCGTAGACAAGCTTGCCAAGGTGGGCAAGGACGAGGTAGAAAAAGAACTTACCGAAGTTACCGGCAGCACGCAGTCGGCCGCCCTCATACTGGACTACATACAGCCCAAGGACAGCTGGGAGGCAACGCTTTCCCACCTGGAAGAACTTGCCGGCGGCGAAGCGGAAGACACGAAGCGCATGAAGGAAATCCGTGCAATGATGGATGCAACGGGCATCAGCGCCGCCTACGTGCTTGACCCGTCCATAACGAGGGGCCTTGACTACTACACGGGCGTAGTCTACGAGACCTTCCTGAACGAACTGCCTTCCATCGGCTCCGTCTGCTCAGGCGGCCGCTACGACAACCTTGCGGGCCTGTACATGAAGGACAGGATTCCCGGCGTGGGGGCAAGCATCGGGCTTGACCGTCTCATTGCGGGCCTGAACCAGCTGGGACTGACCGAAAGCAGGGGCAGCTACATCGATGCAGAAATCTTCAATCAGGACGGAACGCGGACCGTCGCATACGTCAAGGCTGCTGCGGCCCTGCGCGAGCGGGGAGTCGCCGTAGAAGTCTTCCCCGATGCGGCAAAGATGAACAAACAGTACGCCGTTACCGACAAGAAGGGCATTAAGTGGGGCATCTTCGTCGCCGAAGACGGCAACCTCACGCTCAAGAATCTGGCAACCCGCGAGCAGTTCGAGCGCCTCAGCGCGGACGATGCCGCAAAAAAGATAAAGGGGAACTTGTAAATCCTCCGGGGGTCCGGGGGGGGGCCCTGTCCTTTTTTACAGGACGGAAATACCCGCAGGCTCAAAAACAAACAGCCCCGGCAGACGCTTCTGCCGGGGCTGTCTTTTATGCACTGTCCGGAAGGACTAGACCCTGAACAGGTCTATCTGGCTTCCGATCTTGGCGATGGAATCCTGTACCTGCTTTGAGATGTCTCCCAGTGCGGCACCGGTTTCGTTGATCTTGCGGGCACCGTGGCCCATCTCTTCCATGCCGTTCTTCATGCTCGTCGCAACATCCTTCAGGGTCGCCATTTCGCGGGTAATCTTTTCGCGCATCTGGCTCATCATCTTGGATGACTTCTGGACTTCCACCGTCGAATCGTTCATGTTCTTCAGGGCAGAGCTGATCTGCTGTGAACCGGAGTTCTGCTCTTCCATTGCCGCCTTAATCTGGACGACCAGCTGATCGGTCTCCTGAATCTTGGTGGACACGGAGTTGAACGCCGCACTCGTCTCCTGGGAAGCCGTAACGACTTCGGAGATGGAATCCTGAATCTTCTTGAGCTGTTCACCGATCGTCTTGGACTGGCCGGACGAAGTCTCGGACAGCTTGCGGATTTCGTCGGCAACGACCGAGAAGCCCTTGCCGGCTTCACCAGCATGGGCAGCCTCGATTGCGGCGTTCATGGCGAGCAGGTTCGTCTGTTCGGCAATGCTTGAGATAGCCTGGTTGGCTTCCTGCAGCATCTGGGACTGCTCTTCAATCTGCTTGATACGCTCGTTCACGTCCTGCTGCTTGGCAAAACCCGTCTTTGCATCGCTTTCAAGGCCGCCGAAGGAAGCCGCCATCTTGTCCACCGACTTGTTGACGCTCGCAATGTTTCCGACCATCTCTTCAACGGCGGCGGAAGCCTGGGCAACGCCCGTAGACTGGCCTTCGATCAGGTTGTCCAGCGTAGTAATGCTGTCTGCAATCTCGTCAACCGCTTCTGCAGTCTGGTCAACGGATATCGTCTGGTTCGTAATCTGGCCCGAAATGCTGTCGATGTTCGCAATGATCTGCGTAATCGCACTCGCCGTGTCTTCGGTACTGGCAGACAGGTCGTTTCCGGTCGCCTCAAGGACACCCTTGGACCCCTTGACTTCCTTGACGATGGTCTGCAGCTTGTCGCAGAAGAGGTCAAAGTGGATGATGAGGTCTCCGATCTCGTCGCGGACCAGCAGCTTGACGCGCTTGGTCAGGTCGGCATCTCCGGCGGACAGCTCCTTACAGACCTTGGTCACGTTGTTGATGCGCCACATGAGCCAGAAGATAAAGCGGCCCACGACAATCATCACGATGATTGCGAGGATCATCGTGACGGGCACAATCGTCTTGATGCTGAAATCCTTTATCTGGTTAACCGAGGAAAGGCTCTTGGCGACAAAGAGCATGCCGTTTACTGAGCCTTCTCCGCGGGACAGCGGGTAGTAGACCGTCAGGTAGTCAACACCCTGTATAACATTCCGGCCCTTGTACTCGGCCCCCTTGTTCAGAACCGTATCAACGATCGTCTTGTTGTCCAGCCTGGTTCCGGCAAGCGACTCGCCCTTGGCATTGCGCAGGGTAGTTCCCATGCGCACGTCGCCGCCGAATACCGTACATTCAACGTGGTAGCTCCGCTTGAGCTTATCCAGGAAGTCATCATCGTCCTCAGAGGCAAGGTCGTAGACGGCGACGGCAGCACCCACGACAGCACCGTTCGACTTGACCGGTGCGGCACAGATAACACCGTACTTACAGCCGGCGGCAGGTTCGCAGCTGAACATGGCTGTTCCCTTGAGCGCGCTGGAAACGGAATAGACGCCGGAAAGATCAATTCCCGTGGGGAACTCCGCATCGGAACTTGCAATAACCTTTCCATAGGAATCCGTAAAGCAGAAGATGTCAATGCTCGAACCGCTGTCAACGTTGTTGGCAAAGATGGCAAGCGAGGTACGGTCATTCTGTTCATAATAGGATACGACGCTCATGTCGCCGGCGGCAAGATCGGCAATCTCCTTGCCCTCCCCCTTGCGCTCTTCCAGAATCATGAGACAGCCTTCCATCGTGTAAACCAGCTCGTTCTGAACCTCATTCAGGTAGCCCCTGTCAAAGACGGCGATGGACAGGGCCGCAACGCCCGCACAGCAGATGATGATTGCAAGGCCCACATAAATCAGCAGTTTGGTACGAATCTGCACGTCACGCTTCGCGTTCGTGTCAAACCGGTCCAACTCTTTCTTTGCCATATTCGCTCCTTATCTCCCATAAAAGGCCGCCGGGCCTCTTTATAAAATCGGATGTTTTGTCCCGGAACTCCCCTGAAATACAGCAGAAGCCCCAATAATACCTTATATTCTATAGTAAAACGCAGAAACTGGCAAGCATTTTTTACAGGGAAAAAGCTCCCTCCCCCTGCACCGTACAGAACACTCCCTGTGCACCGTATTGAACATCCCCTGTGCACCGTATTGAACATCCCCCGTGCACCGTATTGAACACACCCCGTGCACCGTAGTAAACACTCCCCGTGCACAGCAGTAAACAGCTGCCCTGCACTCCCGAGTCCGCAAAATCCGTCCGGTCACTCCGCATGCGAAAAAAAATTGACAATCTTCCCTTATACTGATACTATAGGATATTATTCATGAAGGGGTTTGTATGACACTCAGGGAAAAATACGAACGGGGCCTGCAGGACTCCGAAAACTTCATAACCGGTGAAAAGGAAAACGTCACCGTCTCATATAGATTGGGCGAGCAGCTCGGCAGGTTCTTCAACGATGAACTGGACTATACCGAAATGAACATCCACGTGGACTACCCCAACGAGATGCTCAAGCGCGATGACTGGGACGTCAAGATAAAATTCCAGCTCAGGAAGCGGGACATAGACTGGTTTGCGGACTCCCCCTACGTCTACCGTTCGCTTGCCACTCTGGCGGACTCCGACTGGAGCAAGGGAGAGCCGGAGGACAGCGAGGCAAAGGAAATCATGCGCGGTATGAAGGACGTGATGGTTCCCATACAGGACGGCCTCGGCATCAAGACCGTCGGGGTCGAGTGGGCCGTTCACGTGCCGGACTGTACGACCTTTTTCGTCTCTTTCTTCTATAAATATGTCATGGAAGAAGGCGAGGAAGAGGACATCGCGACGAGCTGATCGCTGACACATACACGGAATCAAGAGGGAGCTTCAGGAGCCGGCGGCTTTTGAGGCTCCCTCAAACACTTTGAGAGACATATATATGGAAGCAGAAAAATTTGACTCACCGTTCAAGGGCAGGAGCCTCTTGAACTGGATTGACTGGACGCCGGAAGAGATTACCCAGATTCTGGACTGGGCATTCCTCGTAAAAAAGCAGTCCCATGCGGGAGAAGTGCACCAGCGCTTTCTCGGCAAGACAATCGCCCTCATCTTTGAAAAGCGGTCAACCCGTACCCGCTCTTCGTTCGAAACCGCCTTCGGCGAGGAAGGCGGCCACCCCGTCTTCATGTCCACCGCGGACATCCAGCTGGGCGGCAAGGAGAGCGTCAAGGATACCGCCCGCGTTCTGGGACGGATGTTCAGCGCAATCGAGTTCCGCGGCTACAAGCAGGAGCACGTGGAAGCACTTGCCACGTATTCCGGGGTACCCGTCATCAACGGGCTCACCGACTCCTTTCACCCGACACAGGTACTCGCAGACATCATGACGCTCAAGGAGCAGTTCGGCACGCTCAAGGGGCTCAAGCTCTGTTTCTGCGGAGACGGACGCAACAATATGGCCCGCTCGCTCATGCTCATCTGTTCCAAGTTCGGCATAGACTTTGCGATGTTCTGCCCCAAGTCCCTCTCCCCCGACGCACAGATTCTGGACATCTGCCGGCCCTTTGCAGCCGCATCGGGAGCAAAAATTTCAGTTTCCGATGAAATTTCGGTTGTCAAAAATGCCGATTGCCTTTATACTGATGTGTGGGTTTCAATGGGTGAAGAGCAGCTTAAGTCAGAGCGGCTCAAGGAACTCAGGCCGTTTCAGGTGAACAAGGCCCTGATGGCCGCCACGGGTAAGGATTCGACCATACTGCTGCACTGTCTGCCGGCCGTAAAAGGCGAAGAAGTCACCGAAGACTTGTTCGAAAGCGACAGGAGCAAGGTCTGGGACGAGGCCGAAAACCGCAAGCACACGATAAAGGCCATCATGCTGGCCCTTATCCCGTAAAAACCCATAGAATTACAGGATTGCATGGAGGAATCACATGAAAAAGCTTTTATTCGCTCTCGTTCTGGCAGCAGGAATGCTTATTCCCGCTTTTTCCCAAGAAAAGGCAACGACGAAGGCCATCTGGGATCACGGCGATAACGTTTCCAGCCTGACCTACCAGAACTTTGTTATCTCGAGGATTTATGACTCCAGTGACGCATATATCGTGCTGTACGAGAAGGCCGGATACGAAGTCGGCAAGGTTGCCATCCCGAAGAGCTGGGCCTACCAGGGTACCACGGTGGAAGCCCACAAGACCCACAAGCTCTTCTTCCGCAACCGGATCAAGACGCTTGCTCCGATGATGACCGTCTACTACAAGGACGGTGCGTTCTACAAGGTCATCCTGACCGTTTCCAACAACAAGGGTGACGGAACCTGGGCCGTTGCTCCGAACGGCTACGAGTCCGGCGTCAACCAGGATGCGACGAGCATCGACGTTGCATTCTAGTTCAGTTTCCTAGCATCGCCGTATACATTCCTCCGTCCGCTTTGCCGGGCGGAGGTTTTTCTATGCGGGGTCGTCATTTACAAAATTGTCATCATTTTATTTCATGTATCATTCGGAACAGTATGGGTAACCTCTCTCAAGAACAGATTGCTTCATTCGGCGAGTTCGTCAAAAAGCACGGTCATTTCATCATCATCGGCCACAAGGAACCGGACGGAGACTGCATGGCAAGCAGCCTTGGGGTTTCCTATATCCTCGATCACTTCGGCAAAGAATACCTCCTGCTGAATGCCGGGCCCTTCAAGCGCAGCGAAGTCAAGCGCTTTGCCCCCCTCTTCAAGCAGGAACTGCCCTTCATGTCCGAGCAGGACCGGAAGGAAACGGGACTCATAATCGTCGACTGTTCGGAACGCTCCCGGCTGGGAGACGAGCTGAAGGAAGGGCTCGAAGGCCTGGACTGCTTCATCATAGACCACCACAAAACCGCCTGCGCAGGAGATGCGGCTTCGATCATTGACCCGGCCGCCCCTGCCGCCGCCCTGCTCGTCCAGCAGCTCTATGAGGGCCTGGTCGGCATACCGGATACGGAAAAGGCAAAGACCCTCTTCTTCGGCCTCATGACCGACACGGGATTTTTCCGCTACCTGGGAACCGGAGACGCCGATGTCTTCCGCGCCGCCGCCCGCCTCGTAGAAGCAGGCAGCAACCCCCGGGAAAGCTATCAGGCAATGACGGGCGGCAAGAGCTGGAATACGCGCAAGCTGCTCGGAATCATACTGGACCGGGCAGAACGGCACCTTGCAGGCAAGCTTGTCATCAGCTGGGAAACGCAGGAGGACACGAAGAAGTACGGACAGGATGGCCGCGACAGCGATGCGTTCTACTCGCTCATGCTTGCAGTCGAAGGCGTCGAAGCGGTCGTCTTCGTCAGGCAGGAAAGCGACTTCAACTGCACGCTCGGCCTGCGCTCAAGGGATGCCGTCGACGTCAGCAGCGTTGCCAGTAAATTCGGCGGCGGCGGCCATAAAAATGCGTCCGGTGCGAGCTGCGAGGGCAAGATTGAAAGCCTCATTCCCGCCCTTGTCAAGGAATTTGCAAAGCAACTGTAGGACCGGAGACCATGTACATCTTCCTTTTAGCATCCATTCCCTGCCTCCTGCTCTACTTCCTCAATGCACCCTTCGCAGCGGAAGCCGGAAAACGCAGCGGCAGTTACTGGCTCGCCTTCTGCCTGGGTTTTTTCCCGGCAATCATCTGGTGTGTCATCGATGAATTCTTCATCTATGCGACCCACCGCTTCACGGACTCGCTTTCTGCATGCTATGCCTACCTGCTGCTCAAGGACAGCCTGCTCCCGACGCTTACCCTGAGCGGCCTGTACCTGCTGCTTTCACGGCGCCCCATGGAAAACAGGACCTTTGCCCTCCTGCCCCTGCTCGCCGCCTTTTACATGGCATACCTGCCCTACAGCGTCATAACGGGAACGGAACGCTTCAGCCCCTTCCTCTGCTTCGTCAAGCCCCTGCTGACCTGTGCGGCCATTGAACTGACGGCACTCTGCAGCATGGGGCTCTGCGGGAGCATAAAGTCAGGCAGGAAGGTCCCTGCAGCAGCATTTGCGCTGCTCATCCTGCTTGCCCTCGCCCTGCCTGCCCTCGCAGAAAGCCTCTGGTACCTCCACTACGCCCCCGTCATGTACCGGGGCATTCTGGCAGTCCTGCTGGCGGCGGCAGTTGCAGTCCCCATTTTTCTGTGCAAAATGCACGGTAAAACCCTAGACAAATCTATATAAATTATGATAATATTGCGGGAAATGCGGAACAAAAAGGCATTTTACAGAAATATGTGTACTCGCCGGAAGGCTTACCTGACGGCAGCGGGCACAAGGAGGATCGTTGGCAGACAATAAGGGAATGCGCATAAACGGAAACATCCGTGTGCGCGAGGTAAGGCTCATTGATAATGAAGGTAACCAGAAGGGCATTGTACCCACGCTAGAAGCCCTCAAAATGGCAAGAGAGCAGGAGCTCGACCTTGTTGAAGTATCGCCGAACGCTAATCCGCCGGTCTGTAAAATACTGGACTTCGGAAAATACAAGTTCGAACAGGAGAAAAAACTCCGTGACTCCAAGAAGAACCAGAAAGTATTGAAAATAAAGGAAATCCGTATGCAGCCGAAAATCGGCTCGGGTGACCTTGACACGAAGGCGAAGCATGTACAGGAATTTCTGGACGAGGGTGATAAGGTAAAGGTAACGATTCGTTTCCGCGGGCGTGAGCTTGCCCATACCGAACTCGGCTATGATGTCCTTAAAGAGGTTGAAAAACGGCTTACCGAAGGCTCCTACGCCATGGAAAAGGCCCCCATGATGGACGGCCGCTTTATGTCCATGACGCTCAGCTCAAAAGCCAAAAAGAAAACGCCCCAGGCACAGGCCGCGGGGAAGGTGGAAGAAAATGTCTAAGAACAAGATGAAGACAAAGAAAAGCTCAGCCAAGCGCTTTTCGCTTACCGGCACCGGTAAAGTAAAGTACAAGAAGATGAACCTCCGTCATATCCTGACGAAACGGTCTCCCAAACGCAAGCGGAACCTGCGCAAGGCAGGCATCCTTTCCGAGGATTCGGCACGAAGGATCCGCAAGCAGCAGATTCCCTACGCGTAAGCAGCTGCGAATGCAGAGCGCATACGAGCGTTATACGGAAACTGAAAAATCGAATTTGAGGAGATGAATCATGTCTAGAGCAGTAGATGGACCAAAGAGGAAAAATCGCCGCAATAAAATCTTGAAGCTCGCAAAGGGCTTCTACGGCGACAGGAAGTCAAACTATAAGGCCGCAAAGGATGCGGTCGTCAAGGCACTTGACCATGCCTACACCGGCCGCAAGGAAAAGAAGCGGGTGTACCGGCAGCTGTGGATTGCCCGTATCAACGCGGCAGTCAGGGCTGAAGGGCTCTCATACAGCCGCTTCATCAACGGTCTGGCAAAGGCAAAGGTTGTCATCAACCGCAAGGCTTTGAGCAACATGGCTATTGAAGATCCTACGGCATTCAAGGCCGTTGTTGATGTCGCAAAGAAAGCGTTAGGCGCATAAGGCGTTATCAGTATGATTTCCCTCGATCAAGTTTTGTTATTGCAGAAAAAGGTAGAGACTGCTGTAGAAAAAATCAGCTTCCTTTCGGGGCAGGTTGAGCAGCTGAAAAACGACAATGATGCTTTGCGCACGAAATGCGCCGAGCTTACAAAGGCATTGGACGAAAAAACGGAGTTAGTTTCTTCCCTTGAAGACAATCAGGGCAAGATCGAGGAAGGCATTCTGACAGCCTTGAACCGGCTTGATACCGTTGAGAACGCAATCCTCAACGGTACGGCAGAGGGTGCTTCCCCTGCCGCCGGAGACAACGGCGGTGAGGCGGGCGGAAGTGCCGCAGCAGGATCAGGCGATGAAGCAGTGGAAGAAGATGACACTGCCGCATTCGACTATACCGGCGGCATGACCTCAGAAGAATCACCGGAACTCAAGGAAGTTGCAAGCGAGATTGCAGACGCAACGAACTCTTCCCAAGACGTGCAGATGCACGAGACTGCTCCGGCAGAAGGCGGAGCCGATGCTCCCGCAGAAAGCGCAGCCGGTGTTCCTGCGGACGGTGCGCAGGCAGATGCAGCACAGGCCCAGCAGGCACAGGACGCAGAGTCCCTGAACGGGCAGTTTGATATTTTCTAAGTACCGCAGGCAGGATGGCAATGGGCAGGCTCCAGATAGACATTTTGGGAACTTCCTTTGCCGTCCAGGCACCAGAAGACGACGCCTACCTGAAAAAACTCTTTTCCTATTATTCTGAAATAATTTCGACCATAAAAAGAACCAGCAAAATAAAGGACAACCTTGAAATAAGCATCATGGCGGGCATAACGCTGGTAGACGAGCTGTACAAGGAAAAACAGCGGAACGTCAGCTACGCAAATGCACTGAACAACACAAATGATGCGGAAGCAAACCGCATTACCGCCGACATGATAAAGAAGATAGACAAGGTTCTTGCCGATGATGAGTGAGAAGCCCCCTGTACCGGCACAAAACAGTCCGCAGCCGGACAAACATCCGAAGCAACGGCCGGACAAGCGTCCGGGCCAACGGCCGTGGATTTGGGTAGACGCAGATTCCTTTCCTGCAAAGGCACGGGACCTGCTGCTGAAAACGGCGGGCGGCAAGGGACTCCGCATCATCTATGTGGCAAATCACGACATACCCTTCAGTCTGAGCAATCCCCTCTTTGAAATGCGGATCTGCCCCAACATGCCCGGTGCAGCGGACGACTGCATCGCAGACGGCTGTATACCCGGAGACATCGCAGCAACCCGTGACATTCCCCTTGCCGCCCGCCTCGTGGACAGGGGCGTGCACGTCATCAACGACCGGGGCGTGTACTACGACAGGCGGACGGTGGAAAAGCGGCTCAAGGAGCGCGAGCTTTCCCTGCAGATGGAAGCGCTCGGCCTGCATACCGGCCACAGCCGCGAAGGCTACGGAGGCAGGGAGCTGGATGCGTTCGGCAAGTGCCTGCATGCCCTCCTCGCCTCGCTGGGCCTGTAAGCAGGGCAGCAGGACGGGGCCTTTTATCGGGCAGGATTTTCAGGCGGGGCGGACGGGGCAGCTATGGACTTTACGGTATTTACGGCGGGAAAGGATGACGGCGGCAAGCGCCTGGACCGGGTAGTTCGGGCAGTGATGGACGGCAGGGCAACCCCGGACACGAATATCTTTCAGGCCTTGCGGAAACGGCTCATACGGCTCAACGGCAATAAGGCAGAGCCCTCGGCACGGGTACAGGTGGGGGACCGGATAGAGATAGCCGGATTCCTGCTGCAGCCCTCCCCTGCCGGGGCATCGCTTCCCGCCCAGCCGCCCGCCCCCGACACGACCCGGCCAGCCCCGTCCGCCCGCAGCAGTACACGGCTGGAAGTCCTCTTCCAGAACGATGACATCATGTTCATCAACAAGAGCGCGGGCATCAGCGTGCAGCCCTCATCAGGCAGCAAGGAGAGCATCAGTCAGATTGTCAGGGCGGCATGGGAAGCGGCAGGACCGCACGGCTCACTCTCGTTCATTCCTGCCCCCCTCCACCGGCTTGACCGCTACACGTCGGGAGTCCTCGCCATATCCCGGAGCGCACGGGGAGCCGCCTGGTTCAGCCGGGCGATACAGGAACGGACGATACGGAAGTTCTACCTCGGAATCTGCCAAGGGCTGCTTGAGAAAGATGAGCTGTGGGAGGACATGCTGACCGCCGGGGAAGCGGGCGGCGGCAGGGGCACCGGCTTCCACACGGTACAGCGGGCGGCAGCGACCGGGGACGGCGATACAGCCGGCGGCAATCTCGCCCGCACGCGGGTACATCCCGTCAGCTCCGGCCGCCGGGGGCAGGACGATCTGACCCTCGTGCAGTACGAGCTTTTGACCGGACGCAAGCACCAGATACGCGCCCAGTCCGCCCTGCACGGCCACCCCCTCTACGGCGACACTGCCTACGGAGGCAAGCCCTGCGGCGGCACCGGTAGCGGAGCCCCCGGCGGGCTCTTCTTCCTGCACGCAGTCAGGATGGAGTTCCCGGCAGACAATCCCCTCGTCCTGCCCCCCTGCATCGAGGCCCCCCTGCCGCAGGCGTTTGCGGCGTTCATCGGATGCGGGCAGGGCGAATTTCCCGGCTTTTCCACGGCGGAAGCTTGCAAAAGTTCCCGTCTGCCCGTATAATGAACGAAAAGGATATGAGTTTATTTTCAAAGTTAAAAAACCACGGCATGACAATCTATGCACTCACCGGCAAAAGCGGTACGGGAAAAAGCTTTCGGGCAAAGCTGATTTCCGAGCAGTACGCACTGACCGCCATGATAGACGACGGGCTTTTGATACAGGATGAGAAAATCGTCGCGGGGAAGTCCGCAAAGCACGAAAAAACCTATATGGGTGCTGTCCGCGTCGCCCTTTTTGACGATAAGGAGCACCGCGATGCCGTCGCAAAGGCAATTCAGAAACAGAAGGTAAAGCGGATTCTTGTACTCGGAACGAGCGAAAAGATGGTTCAGAAAATCTGCGACCGCCTTCAGATACCGCAGCCGGAAAAATTCATCCATATCGAAGAAGTTGCAACACAGGAAGAAATTCAGAAGGCAATCGTCAGCCGGAACGCGGAAGGCAAGCACGTCATTCCCGTTCCCGCCATCGAAGTAAAAAAATCCTACCCGCAGATTTTCTATGATTCAGTGCGGGGTCTCCTTTCCAAGGAACTGGGAAAAACCGGCAAAAAGCTGAAGAAAGACAGGATGACGGAAAAATCCATCGTAACGCCGGAATTCAGCAAGAAAGGCAGGCTGGAAATTTCACAGGCAGCCCTCGTCGAAATGACCCAGCACTGCATTGAACAGTTCGGCCAGGACAACGACATACAGATACACGTCAGGAAACTGGTCATAAAGCCGGAAAAACAGGGCTACCGGCTCGTCCTGACGATCGACGTTCCCTTCGGCAAGCAGCTGATGGGCACGATCCACAAGCTGCAGGAGTACATCATCAGCAACATTGAACGGACCACCGGCCTCATGCTCGAAATCAGCATCATCATAGACAAGATTATAATGGACAAACAGGCCTGACGGAGCGGACAGGTCACGGTCCTGCAAACGGCGGTCTAAGGTTCCGCCGACAGCGCACATGCTTCAAGCAGATTGTCCAGCGTGACACCGCTGATGCTGTAGCGGTAGTTTACTGCCTGCAGTGCCTGCCGGTCTTCGTCTGACACCGCCGGTCCGGGGAGCAGGGTCGGAATGACGATATAGGCTGCATCCTTCCGGTAGACCGAAAACAGGATTTCCGCCCCGTTTCCAAAATACAGCTTTGCCGCATAGTCGACCGCAAGGCCTTCACGGGGGCGGATGTTCTCGAGCCTGCCCCGTCGGAGCTGCCCGTCGGCTTCTGCCCTGCCAAGGCCCGTCAGGCATTGGGGATACAGGAAGGGATCTGCCCAGAAGGACTCATCGGCAGACAGCAGGGGGAGGATGCCGGCGTCAACGGCATACACGGCGGTATCTGCCGCTGAACGGACAGCGACCCGCCCCGTCATGGAATCTTCGTTCCCGAACAGGAGGGACGAAAGCGTCCTGTGAGATGAGTCGGAAAAGCGGAGGGAAAAGGCATCCTGTTCCCTGACGCCGAAATTGTCCCAGTCCCTGCGGGATGAGGACATTTCATACGAACTCACGGATGATGAGGCAAGGACCAAAAGCTTTTCCACCAGCTGCGTGTCGGCAGGCCAGATAAACTCATGGTTCCCGTCGCTGGAACTTCCCAGCCAGATTCCGCCCCGCTTTACCAGGCTCACCGACCTGGCCCCCAAAAATTCCCCGTCATTCCGGGACAGGTCAACGGTGCATACGCTATCCCGTGCGGCCGGATTCAGCAGGACAAGCTCCCGGCTCCGGGGCTGCCTGCGGTGCATGAAGGGAAAGAAAGAAAGGACAAAAAGCAGGAGGAGCGCAAGGTCAAAGAGGTAAAAGAAAAGTATCCCCCGAGCCCTCGACAGGCGCTTCATTCAGCAAAGAGCATGGCCCGGAGATAGGAATCCCGAGCCTCCTCGAGCGCCAGATCAATCGTCCAGAGCGGCCATTCGGGATGCTCGCGCATTGCCTGCTGCCGGAGGCTGTCTTCATACAGGGCGGTTCCGGCATCGCACATGCTCAGGTCGCGGGTAAATGCAGCAAACTGGCCGGCAGCCCAGGTAAAACTCTCCAGACCGGGATCAAAGGCTTCGGCAGCATCCCCGGCGGGCGCAGAAGAAGCTGCCTGTTCAGCAGGATCAGCAGGCACACTCAGCGGCGTGCGGAGAATCTCCTGCGCAGCAGCGCCTGCAAGTAACAGCAGCAGGGCAGAAAGAAAAACAGCGGTTCGTTTCATGGGAAAACTCCTTTTTTCCGTATGATTCTATTGTAACGCAGAACAATCCAAAGTCAAGGGCAGCGCGTCAGCAGATCATTCCAGTCTACGCCCGCACCTGCCCCGACGTCGCGGGTCAGGACACAGCCGGTAAGCAGCCGGGCATACTCCGGCGAAATGCCGGGAGTCAGGACTTTCTCGGTACGGAGGACGGAAACATCGGCCTCCCCTATCCGATCCCCCTGCTTCATCGCCCGCAGGTAGTGCAGGCTCCGGTTTGTCCTGCCGTAGTTGGCCCGTTCGCTCGCAGCAAGCCGCTTTACGCCGCTGCCGAGTGCCGCTTCAACCATATCAGAGCCGTACTGCCCGTTCATCTGACGGAGGACTTCGGGAAGGGCAGCCTGCGGGACACCGTCTTTTTCGCACTTGTGCAGCACAGCCCGGGTCTGGTGTACGGCCTGCACCATCTGGGCAAACTGCTCAGGTTCCAGTGCAACGGGATCGTCAAGACCGTCAGTCCTGCGGCTGAGCGTAATGTGCTTTTCTATCATCACCCCGCCCACCGCCGCCGTCAGCACGGGAATCAGGACCGGGTCAAGGCTGTGGTCGCTTATGCCCGTCGGAAGGCCGAATACCCGCCTGAGCGTGTCGACGCAGCGGACGTTATACTCGCGCTCGGGCGCAGGATAGCTCGTAATGCAGTGCAGGAGCGTAAGCGGAGGAAGGGAGACTGTTCCCGCCGGAAGAAGCTCGGATGCCTGCCCGCAGGAGCATCCTGCATCCCTGCGGTCTCCTTCCAGGATGTCAACCGCCCGCTCTATGTCGCCGAGCCGGGAAACCCCGCTCGAAAGGATGATCGGAATGCTCCCGTAATACGCAGCACACGCTTCCAGCAGGGGCGTGTGGTTTACCTCGGGGCTTGCGATTTTTACTGCATCGGGATGCAGGGCAGCAAGTTCCTTCAGGGACCGCAGTCCAAAGGGCGAGCAGGCAAAGAGAAGGCCCTTCTTGTGCGCATAGTCCAGGCAGGAAGCATAGAAGGAAACGTCCGCTTCAAGCTCCCGAAAGCGGTCGTAGAGCCTGACCGCCCCGCCCGGCAGCGTGACGAAACCGGTGTCGGGGTGCAGGATTTCATCGGCATAGACCCACTGGAACTTCACGCAGTCCGCACCCGCATCCGCCGCTGCGTCTATCAGGGCAAATGCCTTGTCCAGCGAACCGGCATGGGACGTTCCGATTTCTGCAATTACGGTCATCTGCTAGTACTTCCCCAGCCGCCAGTTGATGGCGCGCTGCAGGTACTCCTCGTACTGCTTGTTCTCGCCGATTCCCTTTCCCGGCGAGTCGGAAATCTTTACGACGGGAATGCCGTTCGCCTTGACGGTCTTCATGACGATATTAAGGGGATCAACGCAGGTGTCGTTGACGAGGAAGGTTCCGATGCCGAACGCAACGCGGGTGCGGTCCTTGAAATGCCGGTAAATCTTCGTTGCCCGCTCAAAGTCCAGGCTGTCGGAAAAGAGCAGGGTTTTCTTGGCCGGGTCTATGCCGAGCTTCTTGTAGTGGGCTATCATCTTCTCGCCCCACTCGATCGGGTCGCCGGAATCGTTGCGCACGCCGCTGAACAGGGTCGCATTCTTCACGTCGAAGTCCAGGAGGAAGCAGTCGGTCGTGATGCAGTCCGTCAGGGCAATTCCCAGCTGCACGCCGTAGAGCTCATGCCAGTCGTCCATGACGAACTTATTGGAATAGGCGGGGTTGCGCTCCGGGTAGCCCTGCCCCGTCACCATGAAGACCTCGTGCGCCATCGTACCGATGGCGGTCAGGCCCTCCTTCATCGCGATTTCCACGTTGGAGGTACCGGAGAAGACGCTGCCGCCGAGCCGGCCGGCCTCGTTCGCTTCCTTGAACATCCTGATAATCTGTTCCTGGGTCCCCTTGTTGAAGCGGCGGCGGGTGCCGAATTCGCTGAAGGCCCCGATCTCGTACGTGCCGCCTGCGAGACTCTCTATCTTGCCCTTCGCCCGCTCGATGGCGGAATCCGCAATCTCCTGATAGCGGTCCTTATACCGGTAGGCATAATAGACGTTGTTGACGATGGACAGGACGGGGATTTCGTAGTAAATCGTCAGGAACCAGGGGCCGACCGTCCTGATGTTCAGTCCGCATTCCGCATCGGTATTGATGATGAAGTGCTCCAGCATGGGATGCCAGACCGCAAGGAAGGAGATGTAGCCCTTGTCCAGCCACTTGATCGAGGCAAGATAGTCCAGTTCCTCCTTCTTGAACTGCACCTGGCAGTAGAGGGCGATCTGGCGCTTGATTTCTTCTACCATTTCAGGGGTAAAATGCACGTCCCTGTTGCGGCACACGAACTTCCACTCGACGTTCGCATCCCCGTACATCCGCATGGCAAGCTGGCCCATACTGAACTTATACAGGTCGGTATCCAAAAAGCTAGTGATAATCTGTTCCATAAAATCGGCTGCTCCTGTTCCATGCCCTGGCAGACCGGGGCATACATAGCATAAATTCTACCATAAACAGGCAGCGGGTTTCAAGGGCGACTGTACACGTCCGGCAAAAATCAATATAATGGCGGACAGCACAGCAACACATTCAGTACATTTACAGGAGTCTATTTTGATTACAGTAAGCGATTTGAGCCTCAAATTCAGCGAGAAACCGCTCTTTAAAGACGTCAATCTGAAATTTACGAAAGGCAACTGCTACGGCATAATCGGTGCGAACGGAGCAGGCAAATCTACCTTCTTGAAAGTCCTCTCCGGAGAGGAAGAGCATGACGGAGGCGAGGTCTCCATTACCCCCGGCGAGCGCATGGCCAAGCTGAGCCAGGACCACTTCGCATTTGACGCATACTCGGTCAAGGAGACCGTCATGATGGGCTTTCCCCGCCTGTATGAAATCGGCAAGGAAAAGGACGCGATATACGAGAAGCCGGACTTTTCCGAGGAGGACGGCATCCGCGCGAGCGAACTGGAGGCAGAGTTCGGCGAGCTGGGCGGCTACGAGGCGGAAAACCAGATAGAACAGATGCTTTCCGGTCTGGGACTGGAAGAGGAGTTCCATGACAAGATGATGAGCGACCTGGACGAAAGCCAGAAAGTCCGCGTCCTCCTCGCACAGGCCCTCTTCGGCAGCCCCGACATCCTGCTCCTCGACGAGCCGACCAACGGTCTTGACCTTGAATCGATCAGCTGGCTTGAGGAATTCCTGATTGAGTTCCCCAACATCGTCATCGTCGTCAGCCACGACCGCCACTTCCTGAATGCCGTCTGCACCTACACCTGCGACATTGACTACGGTAAGATTACCCAGTACGCCGGCAACTACGACTTCTGGTACCAGATGAGCCAGATCATGCAGAAGCAGGCCAAGGACGAGAAGAAAAAGCGCGAGGATAAGATGGCCGAGCTCAAGACCTTTATTGCCCGCTTCGCAAGCAACGTGTCCAAGGCGGGACAGGCTTCCAGCCGCAAGAAGGTACTTGAGAAGATGGAGCTGGAGGACATGCCGGTTACGAGCCGCAAGTTCCCCTGGGTCCACTTCCAGAGCGACCGGCCCATCGGTAACTTTGTCCTGACGGCCGAGAACCTCAATGCAAAGGACGGCGACGGTACGCCCCTCCTGAACAATTTTTCGATTACGATTCACCCCGGCGAGAAGGTCGCCTTCGTGGGCATGGAGCAGAACTCCAAGACCGCATTCTTCAACATCATTGCAGGAGAGGCAAAGTCGGAGGGCGGGACCGTCAACTGGGGACAGACGACGAGTTTCTCCTACCTGGCACGCGACAACGGCAGGTACTTCCAGAACGAGCTGAACATCACCGACTGGCTCAAGCAGTTCTCCAAGGAGCAGGACGACGCATACGTGCGCGGATTCCTCGGCAGGATGCTCTTTACCGGCGATGAAAGCCTCAAGAAGGTCAAGGTCCTAAGCGGAGGCGAGAAGGTCCGCTGCATGCTGTCCAAGATGATGCTTTCCGGCGCGAACGTCCTTATCCTGGACGACCCGACCAACCACCTGGATCTGGAGTCCATCGAAAGCCTTAACGAGGGCCTGGTCCGCTTCCCCGGCGTCGTCATCTTCAACAGCCACGACCACGAGTTCATCTCGACGATTGCAAACCGCATCATCGAGATTACGCCCCGGGGCGTGATTGACCGCATGATGAACTTTGACGACTACCTCAAGGACGATCAGGTGAAGGCCCTGCGCAAGGAATACTACGCCGGCCTCAAGAAGAAGATACGGATATAGGATTGAAACGCCGGCAGGGACAGGAAGACAAGCAGACGGGACAGGCTGCACGATTCTGTCCCGTCCGGCGGAGTCCGCCCCCTGCGGGGGAAGCCGGTGTCATTTTTCATGCAATCACCGTCTGCCTTTTTATCGGTAAAAGGCAGGGAAAAAAAAATCTTGCCATTTCTGCATTCACCGCTTATAATTACCGTTATCGAATCAATCAGGAGGTTACCGATGCTCTCCGGCTCCAAAAAGCTTATCCTTGTGATTACCGCCATATCCGCTTTTTTGTGCAGTGTACAGGCAGACGACTATGCAGCCTTGCTTGCAAAAGCCAGGGATTATGAGTCCAAGGGGCAATATGCCCATGCGCTCGGAACCTATTGGGATGCCATGGAGTCTGCCCCCGGAAAGGCTTCTGAAGCCTGCGATGCATACGGGCGGATTGCCCGCACCGTTGGCAGCGGAGCGGTCGGCAGCGACAATGACTCTTATACCAGTTGGATTATGATGTATACTGATTTGGAGTCTTACTGTCTTGAGAGCGGGATTTATGCCCTCGCTGTCTCCGAGCTGAAAAAAGGCAGGCCTGACAAGACTACCGGCACACTGTCATACAGCGCCGATGTTTCACTTGTCAAATCCAAAAAGTATGATGATATATGCTCTCTCTTTCAGACGGGGAATAAGGCCGTCCGGGGATTGAAGTGGAAGGCAGTACCTGCTGACTTTGACAAGGCAGTTTCGGCGAAAGTCCCGTCAGGAAAGGATTATTCCGTTCAGTTTGCCCTTGAAGACAGGGATGGAAACATTCTGTCCAAGGGGGAGCTGCAGCAGCTCGGGAAAACATCCGTGGTCTATGTGTTCTCCGGTCTCTCCGAGGATGTTTCTGCTGCCATAGACGATGGGGTGGCGAAGATTGTACCTGTTGTCTTTGTGCGCAACGGGGAGGATATTCCCGTCAAGCTGACGGTCAAAGGAGGCTTCAGCACCGACACGCACGCTGTTGCGCTTTCCCAGTTTGACTACGGTACTGTCGCTGTGAAGGGAACAGATTCCAAAGAAAGGAATTTCAGTTTCCGCATGATGAGCACCGAAGTCACCCAGCTTCAGTACAAGGCTATTACAGGTAAAAACCCTTCGAGCTTTAAAGGCAGGGACAGGCCCGCAGAGTGCATAAGCTGGTATAAGGCTGTGGAGTTCTGCAACCTTCTGAGCGAGACACAGGGCCTCACGCCAGTTTACAGTATCAAGGGATCCCGGAATGTCGGGAACTGGGGGACATGGAATGTCAAAGACCTTGAAGCAGATGCCGGGGCTGACGGCTGGAGGCTTCCCTCCCTGAATGAATGGCTGTTTGCCTTTCAGGAGGGGGAACATGGAAGTTCGTATGCTTACAGTGGCAGCGATAACCTGGATGAAGTGGCATGGTACGGTCTGAACAGCAAGGAGACTCATGATGTGGCTTCAAAAAAGCCGAATGCCTTGGGTATTTATGACATGAGCGGAAATGTCTGGGAATGGTGTTTCGACCTAGATGGCGTCAAAACGAGAAGAAGCATTATGGGCGGAAGCTGGCTTTCCGGCAATGCCTACTGTCAAGCTGCAGAAGGCCATTCTTATGCCGTGGATGCAAATGCTGCTACCAAACAATTTGGATTCCGCATTGTCCGTTCCGCAGAATAGCTTTCTGCATGGGGGAGAAGAATATGAAGAAGATGGCGTTCGCATTGCTGGTAACCATGGTACTCTGTGTTTCTGCCTGCGGGAACAGTAACGGAGGAAAGCCTGCCGCAAAAGGACAGGAATCAGACTCCGGACAGGAGCTTGCAGTGAAAACCGCAGCGGAGAAAACTGCGGCAAAAAAATCCGGTGTGGTCAAAGCCCGTCCAACGGGCACCTTTTACAGCATGCAGACTGCGGTCGACGCAGACAGCGGGGCCGCCATTGCCGACATGCTTGTTCCCGACGGATGGTCGGTGTACGGATCCTCGCGGACGAACATCTGCGACTGGATGTATCCCATGCAGGGATATGCAGGCGTGCTGAATCAGGACGGGACGGTGTTCGTGGAGATGCAGACAAGCGAACACTATACGATGAAGGCGGAAAACTTCGGGACGACGGGGACGCTTGTCACCCAGCAGGCAGTTCCCGCGCAGGAAGGGGAAAACTGGAAGGAATATGCAACCTATCTGTATTACAAAAACGCCTCGGACTATCTGGATTACTTCTGCAGGACACACTACGGCTCTTATGAGGTCATAAAGGACATTGAGCTGGGCAACAAGTTCGCGGGGGAATACCAGGCATACGTGAACAAGGTGGCGGACACGGAGGTTAACTTCGCCCGCCAGTTTTTTTCCGTCAACGGGACGATACAATATGCAAAGATGTGGAGCGAGGGAACAGAAATATGCAGGCAGATTTCTTTTACCAGCAACGGAAAAGAGTATTATGCGGAGCTGACGATACCGACATTCGGATACGGAATGCTGATGCAGTCCGCATACGGATATGCTTATGTAAACATCATGACCGACTCATGGCAGGTTCCCTTCATTCTGGTGTACATGGCGGAAAACAGGGAACTCTTTGACAACAATTACGAGGCATATAAGGCCGTCGCGGACAGCATACAGCTCAGGAGCGAGTTCGCCGACCTGGTGAGGAAGCATTCCGAGCAGATTCAGCTGCGTTACATGCAGCAGACCCAGATTGCGATAGACGCTTCAATCGAAGCAAGCAGGGAATACAACGGGAGCTTCTCAAGCACGATGGATAAGGTGCGCAATATGTGGGAGGACTGCATAAAGGAGCGTGATGAATACGTCAGGGAGGACGGAAGCCACTTCAAGGTAGATACGCGTTATGACTCCGTGTACCAGAGCGGGGACAGATACTACCTGGGAACGGACGGTTCTGCCCCGGACGGATGGACAAAGCTGAACAAGGCCTACTGATGGCACCCGGACAAGTCTCTGCCTGTTCCCATAGGCAAGCGGAGTTCAAAAGCCTGTTTTCAGAAGTTCTACGGTCTGCCCGGGCTAGAAGTGGTGGCCGAAGCCGATGGAAAGTTCCCAGCCTTTCTCATAGCTCCGCCAGTCTTTGTTGTAGTCCTTTATGAGAAAACTGCCCACGTCAAAACCGATGCTCGTGTGCAGGACATAGCTCTTGAACTTGGTGGGATACAGAAAGCCCTCGACGCCGGCGCAGTAAATGCCCTCGTTGAGGTCAAAAACTTTTCCCACATCAGTTCCGCCCCGCCGGGCACGGTTCTTGAAGAGGGCAATGTCCGCAAAGGGGGATATCTGCATCTCCACGTTTATTGCGCTCAAGAAGCCGGAAAAGCTGGTCGTCAAAAGGTGTACGGGGGCTTCCAGGCTCAGGATGACAGCCTGATCGGTTTCCAGTGCGAGGTTGTACTCTCCCCGCACCTCATAGCCGGGGGCGAAGGTCTGCTTGTCGAGCGCTCCGCGCAGGCGGGGGCCGATGTTGATGAGCGCACTCTCGTCTCTGTTCTTTTCCACGTTGAACATCGTAAAAAAGTGCAGGTTTGCCGCAAGGCCCGCATACTTCCACGCCTTGAACAGCTTTATGTCGCCGTCTATGTAGGGAATGATGCCCCGAGCAAGCTCCCCTTCCCGGAAGTTGCGGGTGATTGCCTGGGTCGTTGAAAAGGCATAGCCGTTCCTGAAATTCCCCTTCCAGTCAATGCCGTTTACCCCGGTAGTCTGCCCGACCGTCAGTTTTGGACTTGCATGAAGCCGGTGATTGTTTTCGTTAATGCCGTCCGCATCCCAGGTATAGGAGCCGGAGACGTAAGGACGGTACACGAGGGGGGCCCCCGTTCCGATTTTGGCAATCGTCAGCGGCAGGGAAAGCTGGGCAGATTCCCTAAAGTACAGTTCGTCATCATATTTTTCAAAGTCATCGTTTCCCACGGCCGTCTGGGTAAAGGAAAAGTCCAGCTCCCGCTTGCCGACGGGAATCTGCAGGAGAGGTCCTGTGTTGACGATGAACTCAGGACGCGAGTCCCCGATGGTCCAGGCAAGGGCCATCTCATTCTTCCAGGTCGCCGTTACCGGCCCCACATTGAAGGGAAAGTCATAGCGGAGCCCACCCCCGGGGGTAATCTTGGAAAAGTTATCCGGCTCTTCTTCCGTACCGAAGTTGCAGTTCAGGAAAGAAACGAGCGGATTGGTCTTGCCCAGAAAGTTCTGGTCGCTCAGCATCAGGGTAGCCTGCAGGCCGGTGTTGGAGCTGTAGGTCGGATAGGGGACGATCATGAGGGATGAACTGTCTTCAAAGGAGTACACCGCATCGACGAGCTGAACGCCCCCTTCGCCGGGCAGGGCCTCCCAGCAGTACTCTATCTTTTCCAGGAGCCGCGTGTTTTCCAGCTGCTGGCGGATATAGGCAAGGTATGATTCCAGTTCGTCCTGCGACTCGAATATCCGCTCTTTTTCAATCGGGGGCATCTTCCTGAAAAGCATCTTGGGGTCAGTCTTTTCACGTGAATCAAGCGTAATGCGGTTAATCCGGTACCGCCCCCCCTCCTCCGCATGGACAGCGGACAGGGAAAGAAGGATGAGGCAGAACCAGATACAGGACAACAGCCGTTTAGCCACTGACAGACACCTCAAGACACAGCAATTATATCAATACACAGCAATACTGCTCAATAGGCACCAATGCCCCGCAGGACAACCCAAATCGTCTTGACCATAATCCACAGGTCAAGCCAGACGGACCAGTTCTGTATATAGTAGGTATCGAGGGTAATGCGCTCCTCGTACCCCGTATCGCTCCGGCCGGAAATCTGCCACATGCCGCTTAGTCCCGGGGTAACGGAAAGCACGTAATCGCAGTATTTGCCGTAGCGCTCCAGCTCCGGTTCCGTTACCGGACGGGGACCGACAAAGGACATCTCCCCGATAAAAATATTCCATATCTGGGGCAGTTCGTCAAGGCTCGTCTTGCGGAGGAACTTTCCGAACCTGGTCACGCGGGGATCATCGGAAAACTTGCGGTCTTTCTTCCACTCAGATGCCCGTACGGGATCAGTTGCCAGTATCTTTTCCAACTCCCTGTCGGCGTCGGCAACCATGGAACGGAATTTCCAGCAGCGTATTTCCTTCCGCTTCTTGCCGATCCTCCGGTGGGCATAAAAAACCGGTCCCCGGGATGTTGCCTTGATGCCGATCGCAATGATAATCGTCAGCGGAATGACGAAGGGAACGGCGACAAGGCAGAGGAGAATATCGATTGCCCGCTTTGCAAGCAGGGCGCCGTGCTTAGTCAGGTAGTTCGTTGACGAGAAACCGAGGATACCGCCGAAATCCCGCATGTGCAGGGACATATTCGTAAAGAGTTTCTGCTTGGGGATCTGAATCATGTAGCGGTAATGGGTCTGAATGTACTCCCGGTCCCGCTCGTAGTCACAGACGATTGCCACGAGGATATCCAGTTTTTCAATGACGCGCTTGATGCTTTCCGTCGGGAAAAAGACGGGAATGCCCCGGTATTCCATCCGGTGTACGGCAGAATCCGTAATGATCAGGCAGGGAATGTAGCCGAAGCTGGGATTCTTGAGCAGGCGGTCAATGATGAAGATTGCGTTTTCGCCCTTTGAGTAGATGACGGCAGGCACCCCCCAGCGCTTGATTTTACCGAAAAAGAAGCGGGCGATTTCCCGCCCGATCGGCAGGAGAAAGGTTGCAAAGGGCCAGCCGAGCACAAGTGCAATGGCAATGGGCCAGCGGTCGTCGGTCTCGACGTTGATGCTGATTGCAATGCCGAGAAAGGCAAAAAAAGTACAGAGGGAAAAGCGCTTTATCTCCTCCTGCGGGGCAATCAGAATGCCGGGATAGAGGCTCGCCGCATAGAACACGACGAGAATCGCAGGCAGGTAAATCCAGTAGGTAACGAATGAACGGAAATTGATCAGTGAATGGTTGATGAGGTTGACGATAAAGAAGCCGATACCGATACAGAGCAGGATGATAAGGGCATCTATAATCATCAGGATAAGTCCTGAGAAGAGGGAGCTGGTCCTCTTGAAATTGGCATGAAAATATTTCTCAAATTCTAATTCAGTCATTGCGCGGTTATACAATCCCCCGTAAAAGATACAGCAAAAGAGGGATTCCCTTATATTACAGGATTCTCCCGCTCATTGCAAGCCTTCAGCTGTTCCGCTATGACAGCAGCAGCCTTTTTGTAGCTGTAGCAGTCGGGCAGCGGGGGAAGCGGACTCGTGTCCTGCCAGACTGCCTCCATTTTTGCGGCGAGGTCAGCCGCATCCCCTGCCCGGAAGAAGCTGACGGGGAAGGCCCCGTACAACTCCCTGAACACCGGAATGTCCGAGATAACGGCCCTTGTACCGCAGTACATGGCCTCAAGCGGCGGAATACCGAAGCCTTCATAGAACGAGGGCTGCACCAGGAGACGGGCCGACGCAAGCAGGGAGACAAGCCGCTCATCGCTCACATGGCCCGTGAACGTAATGCCTTCTCCTCCTGCAGCGAGCAGCCGTTCCGTCTCTGCATCCCTGGTGCGGAAGTTTTCGGCGGAACCGACGATGACAAGCCGCGCCCCGGTCTTGGCACGGAAGGGCGGAAAGGCATTGAGCAGGGTCAGCAGGCCCTTGTGGGCCTTTATGTTGCCGACGAAAAGGACAAAGGCGTCTTTCTGTTCCGCCCGTCCGTCAAGCAGGCCAGCTTGTTTCGCCTCCTCCAGAAAGCGGGGAACGCCGTTGCAGCTGACGTAGACGGGCTTTTTGCAGTGCAGGAGAGCCAGAATCCGCCCCCTGCTGAACTCGGAGACTGTAAACAGGGCCCTTGAGCGGAAGACGGCATAGCGGTACAGGCAGCTGCGTACAAACACCCCTGCCCGGCCCGTGAGGCCGGGAAAATCGAGGAAAACGAGGTCGTGTATCGTCGAGTAGACGGGAATCCGTATCCCGGACGGGATATTGCAGTAGGGGGTAAAATAGCAGTCACAGGCATTGATTTGAGCGGTGATGCCGCGGGGAAACAGCAGCAGTTCCCGCAGGGAAAAAGGCTGTACGCCGCAGGGAACAAGTTCCACCCGCTCCCCGTACGCCCGGGCAGCGGCCGCAAGCGCAGGCAAGCTCTCCGGCCCTGCAAGCAGGAGGACGCATTCAAACGCTTCATCAGCGCACAGGAAGGGCAGAACCCCCGCAAGAAAGCTCCCGATGCCGCTCTTGCCGTACATCCGGCAGTCAACGGCAAGTTTCATCGGGCACCGCCCGTGCCGTGTTCAGCCCGCGGAGGTTGTCCTGCCGGCACGGCTTGCCCCTGCCGAACACTTTTCACCGTCAGGATCGTCTTTTCTATGACCGCTGCCATCTGCGAGCGGAAGCGTTCTTCGGAAAACGCAGCCGCATGTGCCGTGATGATTCCGGCCTTGAAGGCCCCCTCCCCGTCCAGCCGTTCAAAGCGGTCCAGCGCTTCCAGCAGGGACTCCGCAGTCTGTTCCGCAAAAAAGACCCCTGTCGTACCGTCAATGACCGTCTCGAGCGCTCCGCCGGAACCATACGCTATGACCGGGCGCCCGCATGCCTGGGCTTCCACGGGGATAATCCCGAAATCCTCCTGGGCACAGAAAATGAGGGCACGGCAGCGCTGCAGGTAGGACTTCACCTCTGCATCGGCAATCCGCCCCGTAAAACGGATGTCAGCCCCCTTGAACGAGGCAGCGAGCTGCCGGAGTTCCTTTTCCTGTCCCCCGCTCCCGATGACAACAAGCTTCCGCCCCGTCCTGCCGCAGGCCTGTACGGCAAGGTCGAGCCGCTTGTAGGGAACCAGGCGGCTGAAGGCAAGGTAAAAGCCTTCGTGGGGCTGTCCGTTCGGGGTAAAGGAGACCGTATTGACCGGCGGATTGACGACCGTTGCCTCCCGCCCCCAGAATTTCTGAATGCGGCGGGCAATATATGCGGAATTTGAGACGAGACAGTCCACCCGCTGACTCGAGATATAGTCCCATTGCCGCAGGCCGGGAATCCAGCGCTGCATGAAAAAGCGGGTAAGCATGCCGGACCGCCGGTAATACTCGTAATAGAGGTCCCAGGCATAGCGCATGGGACTGTGGATATAGGCAATGTGCGGCGTATCGGGCCGCGTTATGACCCCCTTTGCGCAGGAGGAAGATGAAGAAAGCACCAGGTCATAGCCCGTCAGGTCAAATGCTTCCCAGGCGCCCGGCATGAGGGAGAGCATCTTCGGGTAAAGCCTGGTCGCCATCGGTATGCGCTGAAGACGGGAAACATGGACTTTCTCCGGCGGAAAAAACGATGCCATCTTCTTTGCATCGTAGACGAGGGTATAGATGTCGGCATCGGGATACAGGACGAGCAGCTGCTGCAGGACCCGCTCTCCGCCGCCGTAGTTCACGAGCCAGTCGTGCGTTACCGCAACCTTCATCGTCCTGCCTCAGCATTCAGCGCGGCAGCCGCAGTGCTGACGGCGACAACCTCTGCCGTGCCCCGCGGCGGGAAACGGCGGGTAACAAGAATGACAAGGGCTGCAGAAAGCACCAGGCAGAGGAGGACAAAGAGTGCCCGCATGCCGTCGGCAGCCCTCCCGTCCAGACGGGAAGCAAGAGGAGCTGCCGCAAAGTAACCGGCAACGGCGGAACAGAAGGGAAAGAGCAGGGAAACAAGCCCTTCTACGGCCTGCCGCCTGCCGCACTGCTCTATGACAACGACATCTCCAGCATGGAGGGAAAACTGTCTGGGATTCGTTACCCTGACGGGCTCCTGCTTCCTGCTGCAGGCAGAAGCACAGGAGACACATTCAAGCTTTGAAACCGGAAGGACGGTAAGAGACCCGGCCTCCGCTGAAACGACAACGGCCTGCTTGCTCATCCGCGTTTGGCCAGCTCCTTCATGCGTTCGCTGCACACCTGAGCACCGGCGGCGTTGCCGAGCTCCTCGTAACAGTCGCGCAGATTGTAGAGGGCATCATAATAATAGGGATTCACGACCAGGGCATTCTCGAATGCCTCGCTTGCAGTCTCATATTCATCCTGATTGAAATAGAGGACGCCGAGCGTGTTCCAGAGGCGGTAGTTGTCTCCATTCAGGCTCAGGCCCATCATCGCATATTCAAAGGCAGCAGCAATGTCACTGCTCTCATAGCAGATGGTCGCAAGCGTCTCGATAACCTCCTCGTCGGTCGGATTCATGTAAAACGCGTTCTGAATCGCCTTCCTCGCATCCTTGATGTCGCCCGCATCACGATAGGTCAGCGCAAGATTGAACCAGAGCAGGTAGTTTTCTTTTTCTATATTGATTGCCCGCATAAAGCAGGCTATCGCTTCCGTATAGTCTCCGTTAGAGGCAAGCTTTATCGCCTGATTGTTTAAACTTTCGCTGTTTTCCAGCATAGCTTTTCCTCCTGCGTACCGGACCATCAGACTCCGGCACTTCTTTATAGTATAGCAGGAATCATCGAATAAAACAAGTTACAAATACTGCCGGCAGCTTCATTCCCTGCCCCGAAAAGCTCCCGGAAAGCTGCACAGCCTTCCTGAATGAAGCGGATGCCCTGTTCCCGTGCGTCCTGTATGACCCCGGCTGCATCAAGCATGGCAATTGCCTCCTCAACAGCGGGACTCTCTATGCCTTCCCTCCCGGCCCGTGCAAAGCAGTCCAGCAGGGCTGCCCGTTCCCCAGAGCCGGGAGCATGAAGATCCGCAAAGAGGAGGACAGGAAGGGACCTCTTTCCTTCCACGATGTCGTCTCCCCGCTTCTTGCCGGGATTGCCGCTCGTCAGGTTTATTACGTCGTCAATCACCTGAAAGCCTGCCCCGATATACGAAGCCGTCTCTCCCGCACGCAGGGCGGTCTGTTCGTCCGCACCCGCAGACAGCACACCGATCTTTGCGGCAAGGGAAGCAAGCGTTCCCGTTTTATTCCGCACCATTGCGATGTACTCATCCCCGGACGGGAATGCAGCCCCGGCAGGAGAGGCTCCTGACGAAGCTTCAGCTGTCCCCGCAGCCCGGTGCCAGGCAATGTCCATCGCCTGCCCCAGGTGAAGGCGGCGCAGTTCCATCGCGTAATTCCGGTAGAGCAGGAGCTTCATGCCATCGTCTGCTGCAAGACCGTCAATACAGCCTGCAGCCACAAAGTAAAGCCAGGAAGCGGCATTTATCGCCGTATCAAGGCCCCAGGTAATATAAGCGGCATCTTTACCGCGCCGCGTCGTTGAGGAATCTTCAATGTCATCGTGAATCAGACTGGCCGTATGAATGAACTCCAAGAGCGGAGCCAGCTGATATGCGGTATCCAGCAAGGGTGAATCTGCACCGGTTTTCTGCCCCCGGGACTCCAGAAAAGCCTGCGCACACAGGACAAGGAGCAGGGGGCGCCAGCGCTTGCCCCCCAGATCAATCAATTCCCGGCAGGGCTCAACGAGATTCTGCCAGTGGACACTGCGGACGGCGGGAAACTCCCTGCCGAATATCCGTTCCGCCCAGCCGGCATCCTGCGGTCTGTCCGACAGATGCGGGAGTGCGGCAGCTATTTCCTGTTCTATCCGCCCCAGATAGGGCAAAAAACGTGCATCCATCAGGCTCAGCCGTCAGCCGTTTACGTGTTCATTGACGGTCGAGTTGATTGCGTCTGCCATGCCTTCCAGAGCAACCTGCTTCTGTACGGCTCCCAGCTCAAACGCAGCCCGGGGCATACCATAGACAATGGAAGACTTTTCATCCTGTCCGAGCGTCCATGCCCCCTGCCTGCGCATTTCAGCAAGCTGGGCTGCACCGTCGCGCCCCATACCCGTCATGATGATACCCAAAGCCCGGTTCTGATACAGCTTGGCAACTGACTCAAAAAGCACGTCGGCAGACGGCCGGTGTCCATTGCGGAGATCTTCCTGCGAAAGGCGGATGACATTACAGAGCGTTGATTTTTCGACCTTAATGTGATAGTCACCCGGAGCAATATAAATCTGGCCGGGATGGATCAAGTCACCGTCCTCAGCTTCCTTCACCTCAAGCGGACAGATGCGGTTCAAGCTTGCCGCAAATTCCTTCGTAAAACCGGCCGGCATGTGCTGGACGACGAGAATCGGCCGGGGCAGCTTGGGATCAAGCTTCGCAAAAACTTCGCGAAGGGCGTTGGGACCGCCCGTTGAAATGCCGATTGCTACGATGTCGATGGGACCGCCCCTGCGGACCGGTTCAATGACGGCAGGCTCTTTTTTCTTGGACTGGAACAGGGTTTTGGGCAGTTCCGCAGGCTGGGACCTCGTCGTGTCCATCGGCTTTATCTTGTCGGAAATGCCTTCTTTCTTTGCGGCGGACTCGGCTTCCTTGAGCTTCGCCTCGCGCAGGAAGAAATCCATCGGATAGACGTCCTTTCCTTTCCGTACGGCATAGCGGCGGCCATAAGATGCAATCAGTTCAATCAGATCACCGCCGACCGAATTGATGTTGCTGGAAATGGAACCGGACGGCTTTGTAATGAAGTCACTTGCACCCAGTTCAAGGCACTGCATCGTAACGGTAGCACCCTTCGTTGCAATGGATGAAAGGACAATAACGGGAATATCAATCTGACGGGCCCTGCGTTCCTTCAGGAACTCAAGGCCGTTCATCTCCGGCATTTCTATGTCAAGGATAATGATGTCCGGATTCAGCGCAGGAATCTTCTGAAGGCAGAACTTACCGTTCATAGCAGTTCCAACCGTATGCAGTCCCGTCGTTGAATCAACGATACGCGAAATCAAGTTCCTCATCAACGCAGAATCATCACAGATAAGAACTTGTATGTCTTCCATAGAAATTTACCCCTCCATTTCCTTGCTTGCAAACTACTCGGGCAAGTGAATTTTAACCATGTCCAACGAGTTCCCGGCACACAATGCAGGCACGTGCGCTGCATTGCGGTATCAGGCCCTCCCTGAAACTGCAGCTACGCTTCTTTTTCGTACAGGCAGGCCCACTGGGTCTTCAGGAATTTGAACTTTGTTTCCATGCCGAACAGGCTTTCTGAGTGTCCGATGAACAGATAGGAATGCTTTGCCATCGCATTCCAGAAACGGTCAATCGTCGCCTTCTGGGCATCCTCGTCAAAATAAATGAGGACGTTCCGGCAGAACACGATGTCAAAGTCCTTGACGCCCGACTCGTGGGCAAGGTTATGGTAGTCAAAGCTGATGGTTGAAAGCAGCTCGGGCTTGACCTGAAAGCCCTCGGGTGTCTTCGTAAAGAAGCGGTCAAGGTAGTCCTGGGGAATCCCCGTGATGCGGTTTGTCTGGTAGAAGCCCTGGCGGCCGACCATAAGGGACTTGAGCGAGATGTCAGATGCCCGGATACTGAAGGTATAGGGAGCCGGCAGCTTGTCCTTGAGCAGCATCGCAATCGTATAGGGTTCCTCACCCGTCGAGCAGCCGGCGCTCCAGATGTTTATCTTCGTATGTCCCGTCTTTTTCTTGTCTTCTATCACGTGGGGAATGACATAATTGATTAAGGCGTCAAAATGAGGCTGGTTCCTGAAGAAACGCGTCAGATTCGTCGTTATGCTGTCCAGAAAGAGCTTGAGCTCCTCCTGATCGGACGTAACCATCTTAAAGTAGGTGTCCACATCGTTCAGCTGCTTCTCCCGAAGCCGCTCCTTCAAACGACTGTCCAGAATAGAACGGTTCGTATCTGAAAACGTAATACCGCACGCCTTATAAATCAAATCGCGGTACATAGTAAACTGTGAATCAGTAAGCAAGTCAGCCATAGAGCTATTATATACCGCAATCGAAAAAAAGTAAACAAGCAATTCCAGAAACTCGCTTGAAAAGCACCTTTCCTTGTGCTAGTATAACGGCACATGATGAAAGAGAAACGACAAAACGTATACGAGTATTCTTTTGAGATGCAGCGCAGAAGGAAGCGGCGGATTACCACGACCCTGGCCACCATTTTCGGGACCTTCCTCTTCGTGACCCTCTTCCAGAGCTTCATCCTCTTTCCCATCCACATCAAGTCGGACACCATGGAAGACGGGCTTTCTGCAGGAGGCATCGCCTTTGTGTGTCCCCTGCTGAAGAAGCCCGAACGGGGCGACCTGTGCTATATAGCACGCATGGACGGACACCGGGAGTCATACCTCATGCGGCTTGCAGACTCCTTTGTCCGCTTCTTCACCTTCCAGCAGATCTCACCCTTCTCTGAAAGCAGCAAAAACAGCGGACAGCCCTTTGTCAGGCGGGTCATCGCCCTGCCCGGCGACAGTGTATATATGAAGGATTTTGTCCTCTACATCAAACCGGATGCAGACAAGCACTATCTGTCCGAATTTGAGCTTTCGGGCAAGCCCTACAACGTGCAGATTTTTTCGATTCCTGCCGAATGGGACAATGTCGGCGTGTCAGGTGACCTGGAGGAGCAGACGCTGGGAGAGGGAGAATACTTCGTCCTCGCCGACAACCGCGTGGAAAGCCTGGATTCCCGGCACTGGGGAGCCGTTAAAAGCGACCGCTTCCTCGGACGGGTCCTCCTCCAGTATTTTCCCGTCACCAGCATCAAGGCATACTGACCGCCTCCTGACCGGATGACATCCAAAAGCCTGTACGTCCACATCCCCTTCTGCCGTTCAAAGTGTGCCTACTGTGACTTTTTCAGCAGGGGGGAAAGCAGGTTTGTTCCCGACACGTACCTGGACGCCCTCATCAGGGAACTTTCCTTTTATACTGTCCGATACGGGATTGAGCAGTTTCGGACAGTCTACCTCGGAGGCGGTACGCCCAGCCTCCTCTCCCCGCCTCAGCTTTCCCGGCTTCTGCACGCAGCCTGCTCTGCCCCCCTGCCCCCCGAAGAAGTGACCGTCGAGATGAACCCCGAAAGCCTTTCAGAAGACCTGCTTGCCGTTTTCGCAGACTGTCCCGCAGAACGGAAGCGGCTTTCGCTCGGAATCCAGAGCCTGCAGGAAACGGCCTTGAACGCAGTCAACAGGCACTGCACGGCACAGGAAGCCCGGAAAGCCCTTGACCTCACGGCACGGTACTGGCGGGGAGACCTCTGCCTGGACCTCATCGCCGGCCTGCCCTGCCAGACGGATACAGCATTCCTCAAATCCCTGCATGACTGCCTCGCGTACCGGCCGCAGCACGTCTCCCTCTACAGCCTGACCGTCGAAGAAGGGACACCGCTGTACACGACAATCGGCAGCATGGACTGGAATGCCGATGAGGCGGACGGACAGTGGATTGCCGGAAAGGAAGCGCTGGAAGCGGCAGGCTTCCGTCAGTACGAAGTGTCCAATTTCTGCAGGGAAGACCACGAAAGCAGGCACAACATGACCTACTGGATGCAGGAAGACTACATCGGCATCGGGAGCGGGGCGACAGGTAGCATCTATGCCTTCTCCGGCGAAGGAGGCCTGCGCTGGACGAACACCCGGGACATCGCAGCCTACAGCGCCTTCTGGAATGCCTGTGACAGGTCCGGCAACTCCGCCGGCAGCACCGGCGAAGCAGCAATCCCCTGCGAAAGGGAACGCCTGACGCTTGAAATTGAAGAAGAGGAATTTCTGATGATGGGCCTCCGCAGCACATACGGCATCAGTGCAGGGGAATACCGGCGCCGGTTCCCGGCACTTGAGCCGTGGCACGGCCGGCTGGAATGCAGGCTCGGCGTACGGGGAGGAGCCTGGGAACGCTTCTCGGCACTGGACGGCATGGCATCGGGCTGTAAAATTCGCAGGGAAGGAGACGATGTCACGTATGCTTTTGAGGGAAAGGCCCTTTCATTCCTGAACCGCTTTTTGCGGCTCCTGGCATGAAGCACTTGACTTAATGAAAAAAAACGAGCATAATATTCACTAGAAATTTTAAGGAGTCCTATCGTGCCTTGTGGTAAAAAAAGAAAGCGCGCAAAAATTGCAACACATAAGCGGAAGAAGATGCTTAGGCGGAATCGGCATAAAGCAAAGTAAGCCTGTAGTAGTTTTTGCTCCGAAAAAGAAGGACGGTTGTTCCTGCAATCCATTTGTCTGCAAATGGTTTACAGGACAGCTTTCCGACAATGCGGCCGGGAAATTCCCGGCTTTTTTTATAGGGAGAAAGCGGTTTGCTCCTGCAGAACATCAACTCGCCTGATGACCTGAAAAAAGTTCCCTCCTCACAGCTTCAGCTCCTTGCCGGCGAGCTGCGGTCGATTATCATCAAGACCGTTGGAAAAAACGGCGGCCATCTTGCAAGCAACCTTGGTACCGTGGAGCTGACAATCGCACTGCACCGGGTCTTCAACAGCCCGCAGGACGCAATCATCTGGGACGTAAGCCACCAGTGCTATTCCCACAAGCTGCTGACGGGCCGCTATCGGGATTTTCCGACGATCCGGCAGAAGGACGGTCTATCCGGCTTTACCCGCATCAGCGAGAGTCCGCACGACTACTTTGACGCCGGACACGCTTCTTCCTCCATTTCTTCCGCACTCGGCCTGCTTTCCGCATGGCGGATGCAGGGCCGGGAAGACAAGGTCGTTGCCGTCATCGGAGACGGTGCCCTGACCGGCGGCATGGCCTATGAAGCCCTGAGCCATGCGGGCCAGCTCGCAAAAAACCTCATCGTCATCGTCAACGACAACAAGATGTCCATAAGCCCGAATACCGGATCCGTATCCCGCTACCTGTCCGTCCTTACCGCAACGGCAGGCTACCAGAACTTCCGGTACAAGATAGACCGTCTCGTCGACGACATTCCCTACATAAACAGGAAGCTGGGAAAATTCATCTACCGCTTCAAGCGGGGCTTGAAAGGCCTCCTCCTTACGAACAACCTCTTCGTGGACCTGGGATTCGAATATGTCGGCCCCCTCAACGGGCATAATATCCAGCAGCTTGAACAGATGTTCCGCCGCGTCAGGAAGATGAACCGGCCGGTCATCATCCATGTCATCACGAAAAAAGGAAAAGGGTACCGGCCGGCAGAGCATGATCCTTCAACCTTCCACGGCGTCGGCCCCTTCAACATCAGCGATGGAGTCGTAGAAAAGTTTGACACGGTCAGTTTTACCGAGGTCTTCAGCCATGAAATTGTCAGCATGGCCGCAAAGGACTCCCGCATCTGCGCGATAACGGCAGCCATGTCAAAAGGAACGGGGCTGGACGCCTTTTCCCGGCGCTACAGGGACCGTTTCTTTGACGTCGGCATTGCAGAGGAACATGCCGTTACCTTCGCGGGCGGCCTTGCTGCGGGGGGCATGGTTCCGGTTGTCGCAATCTATTCAACCTTCATCCAGCGGTCAGTCGATCAGATTATCGAAGATATTGCCCTACAGGAACGGCATGTCATCATGGTCTTTGACCGGGCAGGAGCCGTCCCGGCAGACGGAGAAACCCATCAGGGCATTTTCGACATCGCCCTCCTCCGTCCCATTCCGAACCTGACCCTGCTGACGGTAGCCAGCGAAAAAGACATGGAACTCTGCCTGAACTGGGCCGTAAACGAAGCAAAAGGTCCCGTTGCCCTGCGCTGGCCCAAGATGTCATGCCCCTCTGAAATACCGGCCTTTTCCAAGCCCGTCATGAGCGGACGCGGCATTCTGGTCAAGAGCGATGAATTTGCCCCTGCCCTGAGCGTCGCACTGGAAGCAAAGGCAGAAGGCAAAAACAGGCTCCTTGCGGCACTCAGCTCCAAACGGAAAGGGCGGAAGGCATCCGACATGCTGCTGGTCTGTACCGGCAGCATGTACAGTGAAAGCCTGACGGCGGCAAGAAGCCTCCTGCTCAAGGAACTCTCTGCGGATATCTACATTCTCCGCTTCCTCAAGCCCTTCGATGAAAGCTATTTCCTGTCAATCGTAGAAAAATATGCAGCCGTTGTCTTCATTGAAGACGGCGTCCGCATCGGCGGCATGGCAGAATACCTTGACCGCCTGGTCTGTCAGGGCGGCAGGAAGGGCAGCAGAATTCCGACAGCAGTCCTCGCTTTCCCGAACCGGTTCCTCAGAAACGGTAACCGTGAACAGATACTCGAAGAAGCCCGCCTGAGTCCGAAGGATATAGCCGCCGCCGCAATGAACGTATGGGAGCAGACGAAATGAAATGCCTCCACCTGGCAGACAGGGACATCACGACAGACCGGCCTGCATTCATCATGGGCATCGTCAATGCCACGCCGGACAGCTTTTACAGCGCCAGCAGAGGCGGCATTGATCGTGCCCTGCAGCTTATAGAGGAAGGGGCCGACATCATAGATATCGGAGGTGAATCTACCCGCCCCGGTGCATCCTATGTCGATGAAGCAGAAGAACTCCACCGGGTCGTCTCGGTGATTGAACAGCTCAGGCGCAGGTCCGGCATCCCTGTTTCCGTCGACACCCGCAAGCGGTCCGTCATGGAAGCAGCCTGGAATGCAGGGGCAGACATCCTCAATGATATTTCCGCCCTGGAAGATGCGGCAGACATCGCAGCCTTCGCCGCAGACAGGAAACTGCCGGTTATCCTAATGCACAAGCGGGGCATTCCCAGGACCATGCAGGAAGAAACCCGCTACGACAACGTGGTCAGCCAGGTCAGTTCCTATCTTGCACAGCGGGCCGCCGCCGCAGAAGCAGCAGGCATTGCCGGGAACAAGATTATCGTTGACCCGGGAATCGGCTTCGGCAAGGGACTGGAAGAAAACCGCCGGCTCATCTGGAACTGCGGTTCCCTCTGCGGGGGCAGGTATCCGGTTCTGATGGCACTCTCACGGAAAAGCTGCATCGGACTCATGGTCGGGGAAGATGATGCAACCGGTGACGGACGGCTCTACGGGACCCTCGCCGCCGACATCATCGCCGTTCAACGGGGGGCATCCCTGCTGCGGGTTCACGACGTCAAGGCTTGCCGTAACACGCTCGACGTGATAAAATCACTCCAAGACTGCGGGGAAGAGGGGTAGCGATTGACATTCTTTTCGGTTTTAGGCCAGATTTATACGAATTACATCAATCCCTTTCTCGACATCATGCTGATGACATTCCTGATTTACTGGGCCTATAAGCTCATCATCAGGACAAATGCCCTTCAAGTTCTGCGGGCAGTCATCTACTTCGTCATTTTCTACGTCATCGTCGTATTCATCCTTCGTCTGAACACCCTGAGCTGGCTGCTCAACATCGTCGGCCCCGCCTTCATCATCGGGGCAGTCATCATCCTGCAGCCGGAAATGCGGAAAATATTCCTCAAACTGGGACAGACTGACTGGTTCCTGCTGGGAGGAAAGAAGAAGCACACGTATGTGGATTCCGTGCTGGTCGCCGCATATGAAATGTCCAAACAGCGGCGGGGCATGCTGGTCGTGTTCATGAAATCATCCAAGCTTGAACAGGTCATCGGGAGCGGACAGAAGATAAACGCAGACCTGTCCTCCAACCTCCTCATCACGATTTTCGGCCACGACACGCCGATGCACGACGGAGCCTGCGTCGTACAGGGCGACAAGATACTTGCGGCAGGCTGCTTCCTGCCCGTCAGCGAGAACTACGACATCAAGAAAACCTACGGGACGCGGCACCGGGCCGCGCTCGGCCTGAGCGAGCAGTGCGATGCGGTGATTCTCGTCGTCAGCGAGGAATCCGGGGCAATCAGCCTTGCCTATGATTCACAGCTCCACTATGACCTTCCGATTGAGACCCTGACGAGGATCCTTGAGAAAAAGCTAGAAATCAAGAAGGAAGATCAGAAGATAGAGGATTCAGAAGATGAACACAAGTCTGCTTCGTGAAAAACTGCTCAGTCACTGGAAGGAAAAACTCGGCTGCTTCATCATGGCTCTGGCAATATACGCCTTTTATCAGATCCAGCGTTTTGAGCGGGAAGAATTCACCGTGCCGCTGGAAGTCAAGGCGCCGGGTAACCTCACGGTCAGGAGCGGTTTTGCGCTCCCCCAGTACGTGAAGGTCAGCCTCAGGGCAGACCGGGGCGAACTGGGCGGCATTTCATCGAGCGACATCGGAGCCTTCATAGACTTAAGCTATGCGTCACGGGCAGGAAGCTATGATTTTCTCGTCAACGTGCGGCCAAACCGGAGGCTTTCCAGCCTTTCCCCCCTTGAAATCAGCGTCCAGCCTCAGCGGATACAGGTTGAAATTGAAGAGGAAATTGTCCGCTTCGTTCCCATTTCCGCAACCATCTCGGGACAGCCCGCATACGGCTACGAAAGCAGCGCGGTCAGCATGGTACCGACCAGCGTAAAGCTGCAGGGTCCGAAGAGCGCCGTTGAAGGCATACAGGAAATTCAGACCGAAGAAGTCTCCCTCGACGGGGCAACCGAAAGCATCAGCAGGGAAGTCGGCTTCATGAACCTCAGTTCCCTGGTCATGGTCGACCCGGAACAGCAGGTGCAGGTCTCCGTTGCCATTACGCCGATCGAAGCTTCCAGGACAATCGAGGGCATTGAGATAAGCTACGACAACATTGATTCCCGCCTTGATATTTCCCACGAACGCAATCTGGTCACTATTACCGTGGAAGGCAAGCTGCTGGAACTGGACCGGATGAAGAAAAACAGCTGTTCGGCATCGGCAGACTGTTCAATGGCAACCGGTCCGGGAACCATCGAAGTTCCCGTGTTCATCCATGTACCCGACAACGTAAAACTGACCGCATGGACCGTCAATACCGTAACCGTGACCTTTACGGAAAAACCGGAAGCGGAACTCAGTCCCGAAGAAGAAGCCGCCTTCGGCTATTATTACTAGCGCAGCAGCTATGATTTGTGGAATAGGCTGTGACATCGCAAAAATCTCCCGATTCCAGTCCTGGCTGGAAAAACCGGGAATGATTGCCCGTTTTTTCAACGAACGGGAGTGCTTTCCGGGGCAGCATGCCAGCCAGGGACGGCTCATGGAATGGTATGCTGCACGCTTTGCCGCAAAAGAAGCTTTTGCAAAAGCATTAGGAACAGGTTTTTCTGCCTTTAAACTTGCCGATATGTATATAGAGAAGAACGATGACGGACAGCCTTTCCTCCGCGTGACGGGTGGGGCCAGGGAGAAAATGGAATCCTTATATGGTAAGGATGTCCACGTCCATGTCTCCCTGAGCCATGAAAAGGAATATGCTGTTGCATTTGTGATTATAGAGCGGAGGTAATCTGTTTATGAAAAAAGAGGAAGAGGGCGGCAAGAAACCGGCAGTCACCTATTGGAAGAAAGAACTGGCCGTCTGCCCCGTATGCGGGAAGAAATTCGGACAGGAAGAGATGCACAAGGGTGGAGGCCGCATGATAGCAGGCCCCTTGACCGACGAACTGCACAGGGTTTTTGAGCCTTCAAAGAAATTCGGCCGCGTCTACCCCCTCATCTATGACATCGGATGCTGTCCCAAGTGCAATACGGCCCTGTTCTGGAATGACTTCACGGACCTAAAGGACAAGGCAAGCCTGGAACGGCTGGAAGCCGACACGCCGCAGCGGCAGAAGCGGGTTGAAACCGTTTTCCCGAATTTCAACGTATCGACGGAAAAGAGCTTCATTGAGCGGAACCTCTATGACGGAGTTGCCTATTACTACCTCGCCCTCCTGAGCTACGAAAAGGTTGACCTCGCATTCGGACCGACATTCAAGCGCGCAATGATAAGCCTCCGCCTTGCCTGGCTCTGCAAGGACCTGGATACCGCCTGTCCTGGGCACAACTTTGACTATATATCACAGGTCTTTTACCGGAAAGCCCTTTTCTTTTACCAGCAGACCCTGATCAATGAAACCAGCCGCATTGAATCCATTGAGTCGATTCATTACTTTGGCCCCGATATGGACAAGAGCTACGGCTACGACGGCATCCTCTACCTCTGTGGCCTGTTGGAATACAAGTACGGACAGCGGGAGGACGAAAGCCTGCGGCTCAAGAAGCTCAGCGAATTCAAGGGAGCGATCGCCAAGCTCTTCGGACTCGGAAAATCCTCGAAGGAAAAGCCGGGCCCCCTCCTTGAAGTTGCAAAGAACCTCTATGACGACATAGCAAAGGAGCTTTCGAACAACAACATCTTCTCGGATGATGACTAGGACGATGATTCATCGATGACAAACGTACTCCTCTCCATCTCCTACGACGGCAGCGACTTCTGCGGCTGGCAGCGGCAGGACAAGTCAGACGGCGGGGAGCCCGTCCGCACCGTCCAGGGGGAACTGGAGACGGCACTGGCAAAGATGCTCAAGGCCCCCGTCAAGCTCTACGGCTCCGGCAGAACCGACAGCGGTGTCCATGCCCGTGCCCAAAAGGCAAATTTCCTGTCCCCCTTCGATGCAATCCCCCCCTCCGGCTACGTGCGGGCCCTAAACGGTATCCTGCCCCGCGACATCAGGATACAGTCGGCACAGCCTGTCCCCGAAACGTTCAATGCCCGCTTTGACGCAACCTCCCGCATATACCGTTACTTTATCCGCACGGGGACAACCCCGCCCTTTGCCAGTGAAACGAGATACCTCTGGTACCAGCCCCGAGAGCTGAACCTCACCCGCCTGAACGAGATGGCAGCTTTCCTGTCCGGAGAGATTGACTGCGCAACGTTTTCCGCAGCAGGAGACCAGAGCCTTTCCACCAGGCGCTATATTGACCGGGCAGGCTTTTTTCCTGCCCCGGACCGGGAAAACACCCTCATATTCGAAATAGAAGCAAATGCCTTTCTCTGGAAGATGATCCGCTCACTCGTCGGAACCTTCGTCCAGCTGGACATGCAGGGAGCCGCACCGGCCGTGTTCAAGGAGATTCTGGACAGCAGGAACCGTCAGCGGGCACTGATGACCGCACCTCCGACTGGCCTCTTTCTCTGGGACATCCGCTTTGACGGTATCCGACGGCATGTCTAGGCGCCGGGCCGGCATTTTCCTTCCCGAATCAGCAGGTCAGACCTGGCGGCAGCCAGCCGTCAAGCCTGCTAGCCGCCGAGCAGACCGTGTTCCATGAAGCTGTAATAACCGTCCCTTGAGATAATGATGTGGTCAAGGAACTGTATGCCCAGGATTTCCGATGATTCCTGCAGCACCCGGGTCGTTTCCGAGTCCGCCGTACTGGGCAGGCAGGGACCGCAGGGATGGTTGTGGCAGCAGATGACCGCCGAAGCGTGCTCGGCGACCGGTTCAGAGAACACCTCCCTCGGATGAACGATCGTCCGGGTCGTTGTCCCGATGGAAACAACCCGGATAGCGAGAATCTCATGCGCCCCGTTCAGGGAAACGCAGATGAAATGCTCCCGCTGTTCCATCGCATACTGCCGCACGTAGGGAATGACCTCCTCCGGAGTGTTTACCACGGCCTTCAGGTAGCCGCAGCGTCTCCTGCCCAGTTCAAGAGCTGCGGCGACGGCCAGTACCTTCGAGTTCCCCATGCCGTTAATGCAGCCCAGCCGCGGTACAATTTCCCCAGCGGGGCTTTCCTTAATGACCTCAAGGACCTTCCGTGACAGGGGTTCGACCGGCACAGCCTTAGAACCGGAGCCAAGAATCAGCATGACGAGTTCGCTGTCGCTGGGAAAGGAAAGCCCTTTCTGCAAGACCAGTTCCCTGATGCAGGGATGCTGCCTGACGGTACGATAATCGTTTTTCATTCGTTCCATACACCTATACATCTGCGGACAAAAGATAAAAAGGTACACATGAGGGCAAATATTGACGGATTGCATTTACTATATTACAATAAAAGCAATAATGTCGGCATATACGATAGTGGTCCCGGATAACAACGTGCTCTGCCGCATTTGCGGGACCAATGACAGCAACCTGAAGCTCATCGAGAATTTTCTGGGAATTCCAATATTCGCCTGCGGAAATGAATTGTCCGTCGAAGACGGGGATATCGATGCCGTCCGCCGCTTCCGCTTTGTCATAGACTCCATCCTCGACGAGATTGCGCAGGGCTGCGGAGAGCTTTCCGACAGCGATCTGATCCAGTCGGTTCTGGCAGGAGCCATTGCCCCCTGTGCAGACAAGGGCAGGCTGAAGGCTGCTGACCATGCCTTTTTTGAGCAGAACAGCATCTGTGTGCCGGGAGCAACGCGGAGGGTCTACCCAAGGACACGGGGACAGGCCCAGCTGGTCGCAATGATGCGCAAGAACAATGTCGTCATAGCGGAAGGTCCGGCAGGGTCCGGCAAGACCTTCCTCTGCATCTGTGAAGCCCTGCGGCTCGTGCTGACCCATAAAATGAGCGGCATTGTCCTGACCCGGCCGGTCGTAGAGGCAGGAGAAAGCCTGGGCTTTCTGCCCGGAGACCTGAAGGAAAAACTCGATCCCTACATGCGCCCCCTCTACGATGCAATGCATGCCGTCCTTCCACGGGAAACCATCGCCAAGATGCAGGAAAATTCCATCATAGAGACCGCCCCGCTCGCCTACATGCGGGGCAGGACGCTGAACGACAGCGTGATAATCCTTGATGAAGCACAGAATACGACGAGGGAACAGATGAAAATGTTCCTGACACGGATGGGAGAAGGCTCAAAGGTGTTCGTCACGGGTGACCTGACCCAAATAGACCTTCCCCGGCGCATACCGTCGGGCCTGGCAGACGCAATTAACCTGCTCGGCAGCATTGACGGCATCGCAATACAGCACCTGGACGCAGAGGATGTCGTGAGAAATCCCCTCGTTAAACAGATAATAAAAGCGTACGAGAGTGAACGAAATGAAGCATTCTGAAAAGCAAGGCGGAATCGGAATCATCCCGCGTTCCACGGCAAAATATGTACAGGATAACACCGTCAAGCTGCTGGCTTTTTTTGCCAGTTTCCTGCTTGCCGTCGCCCTGCTCTTCCTCCGCATCAGCCTGACGAATACAATTTCTACCTATAATATAAATGACTACGAGGTCGGTCAGATTTCCGACATCACGGTTAAGGCAGAAAAAAGCCTGCCCGCCGACAGCGAAAACCCGATTGCCGTCGAAAAAGGGGAAAAAGTAATCAAGAAGGGCTTCCCCATCACCGAGGAAGGCTATGCAAAGCTCAAGCGGATGTCCGCATCCCGGGCCTACATCGACTACCGGTCTTTTGCAAACTCAATTCTCTTCATGATGCTGCTCGGCGCCCTCTATTTCTTCCTTTTCAGCAGGGTCTGCCTGGGTAAGAAATGCAGTCCGCAGGAACTCATTACCGAAGATGTCTTCTTCATCGCTGTTTTTGCGTGTACGGTACTCGCATCGAGGACGGTCCACTTTTCCAGTCCCTATGCGATGAACATCATCTCCCCCATCGTGTTCTGTACCTTCCTGATGGCAATCCTGTTCGGACAGATGGACGCCATAAGCTTCGCCATCATCTCATCCTTCGGTGTCCTGTGCGGATCCGGCTACCAGCTCGTTCCCTTCATATACAGTCTCTGCGTCAGCCTTGCTTCCTCCCGGATTGTCAGGAGGATTGAGCGGCGGATAGACCTCGTATTTGCAGCCATGCTGCAGGGAATTCTTTCTCCCGTCTTCCTCTTCGCCATCACGATCATTTTCAACGGTTCCATGCTGGGAAGTCCAACACGGGGAAACTATATGGCGCTGGCAGGTGTCATGCTCAACGGCTTCATGTCCGGCATTCTCTGCCTCGGATTCCTGACCCCGCTCGAATACCTGCTGAATTCGGCATCTGTTTTCCGCCTGATGGACCTGAGCGATACGAATGCCGAGATTCTCAAGCGCATGTCGCTGACGGCAAGCGGAACATTCCAGCATTCAATCATGGTTGCCCAGCTCGCCGAGGCCGCCTGTGCCAAAATCGGGGCAAATGCCCTCCTGGCACGTGTCGGCGGCTACTATCACGACATCGGAAAAATCGACAACCCCGAATTCTTCACGGAAAATCAGAACAGCAACGAAAACATCCATTCGACAATCAACCCTTCCCTTTCCGTCACCATCATCAAGAACCATGTCAGGAAGGGCGTAGAAATGGCACGGGAACTGCGGCTTCCGGCCCGCATCGTGGACATCATAGCAGAACATCACGGCAACAGCGTCCTGAAATTCTTCTATATGAACGCCCAGAAGGATGACCCGAATGCAAATCCTGGCGACTACTCCTACAGCGGCACGCCGCCGACAACCAGGGAAAGCGGTGTCGTCATGCTTGCGGACACGGTGGAAGCAGCCTGCAAGAGCCTGAACAAACCATCAGCTTCCCGGATTGAAAAATTCATACAGACCCTCGTCAGCGGTAAAATTGAAGAAGGACAGCTGAATAACTGCGACCTGACATTTAAGGACATCAACATCATCGAAGAAACATTTACCCAGCTCCTCATCGGTTACTATCATTCCCGCGTAAAATACCCGGATCAGAATGGAGATGACGCCCCGAAGGCTCAGGAAACCGAAAAACAGGAGGCGGGAGAAGAAGTCGGCAGCGACGCATCTGCGAAGAAAACGGCTTCCGATGAAGGTGAAAATACAAAAGATACGGAGGAAACACCTACAAAAGATGGCAAACAGGGTACTGGTGAGCGTTGAAGACGGAATGTCTGAACCTGCATGGCTTTCCAAGGCTGAAAGTTTCCTGCTCAAGGCACTGGAAAGTGCCGGTTACGATGGGGAAGAGCTTTCTGTCATGTTCTGCTCCGACAGCTGCATCAGGAAGCTGAACCGGGAATACCGTAACATTGATGAAGAAACGGATGTTTTAAGTTTTGAAGACGGCAGCCGTTACACCGATGAGAACGGACTTGAGTGGACGGCGGCAGGGGATATAGCAGTGAGCCTTGAAACCCTGCCGAAGAATGCCGCCTATTTTGAGGTCAGTGAGGATGAGGAGCTCAAGCAGCTGCTTATCCACGGCATGCTGCACCTGAACGGGCTTGACCACGGGGACGAGCACGTCATCAGGGGCAAAGAGCCGGTCTGCCCCATGCTGCGGAAGCAGAAAGAGCTGCTTGAAGCGCTCAGACAGGAAACAATTCTCACAGAAGCGAGTAAAGGATAGAGGTCAATGGGCTTATTTGGATTTAAAAAGGATGCCGGAGGATCATCAGCAAACGACGGTCCGGTCAGTGCAGAAGACGCCGCGCAGCAACGGCTTCTGACGGAAGAAAAAAAGGACATGATACAGGGGGTCGAAGACCTTTCCCAGACAACGGTCAAGGAGGTCATGATTCCCCGCATAGACGTAGATTTCCTCTCTATGGGAACCAATGCGGAGGAACTGCTTCAGAAAATCACCGAAAGCGGCCATTCCCGCTTTCCCGTCTATGCGAGTTCAATCGACAATGTTGTCGGCGTACTCTACGTCAAGGACCTTATTGCGGCAATCTCGCGCCATGAGGAGCTGAACCTTGAAAAGATAATCAGAAAAGCCTATTTTGTCCCTGAAAGCAAGCGGATCGACAGCCTGCTGCGGGAATTCAAGCGGCGGCACGTCCACATAGCGATTGCAATCGATGAATACGGCGGTATCAGCGGCATCGTCTGCATGGAAGACATAATCGAACAGATTGTCGGGGATATTCAGGACGAATTTGACAACGAACGCGAGGATATTCTGTCCCTCGGCAATAATGTCTGGCTCTGTGATGCCCGCGTTGACCTGGACGACCTGAACGAAACGATCGGGGCGGACTTTCCGTCCAACGACTTTGACACGCTCGGAGGCTTTGTCTTTGACCTCTTCGGCAAGATACCCGTTAAATTCGAAAAAGTCTCATGGAAGGACTACGATTTCATCGTACAGGAAATGGAAGGCCACAAGGTAGACGTCATAAAGGTAATATACCATAAAGTCAAGGAAAAAAATACCGATGAATAAGCGAGAGTGGTGGGTCTCTCGAGGATTTATAGATGGGGGAAAAATGAAAAGTCGTTTTTGGATTTCACGGGGACTTGGCATTCTAATCATACTGTCAGCAGCACAGCTTTCTGCTCAGACACGGAGCAAAAACGCAGTCAGCCTGTATACCGAGGCATACAGTGCACAGCAGGTCGGAGACTATTACGGTGCAGTGGAGTCCTATCGGGAAGCCCTGCAGGTTAACCCTCAGTACGGAGATGCCTGGTATAACCTTGCCGTCTGCGTCTACAACCTGGGAGAATATGACCTTGCGGTAGAATACGCCGACAACGCCCTCCGCTACTCCCGCAGAACAAGTGAAATCCAGAACCTGAAAGGCATGGCCCTCATTTCCCTGGGCCGGCTGGACGAAGCCCGTGATGTTTTCAATGACATTCTGGCAAAGTATCCGAACGACATCGATGCCCGCTTCGGCCTTGCAGAGCTGAAACTCTATACAGGAAGCCTTTCTTCCGCAGAAAAACTGTATCTCGATGCCCTCAAGCGCGACAACAGGAACCGTAAGGCACTTCTGAGCCTTGCCCTGATTTCTTCAGAAGAAGGCAAGGATGAACTTGCAGAGCAATACGTCAATCAGGCTATTGAATACCATAACGGTGACCCGGAAGTCTACTATCTGGCTTCCTATCTGGCAACAAAACGCGGCAAACTGAGCGAAGCAGAACGGCTGATCCGGAGCGCGATTCAGATTAACGCAAACTACGACAGGGCGTATGAGCTCCTTTCAAACATCCTCTACGAGCAGAAGCGCTACAATGAAGTCATGGATCTGTGTGACTACCGCATTTCCCGAAACAGGAATCTGACGGGTGCATGGTATCTCAAGGGCCTGTCCCAGAAACGCCTCGGGGACAGCGAAGGGGCTATCACGACATTCTCTACGGCGCTTTTAATCGATCCCTACGATGAAGTCATGCGCTTCGCCCTGGAACAGCTGGCCCGTGCCACGCTCAGCGTCGAGGATTCCCGGCGGCCGAAGTGGGCATCATTCCACATCAATAAGGCAAAAGAATTCAAGCGGAATTTTGACGGACCGAGTGAGCGCTACGAATATCAGAAGGCCCTTTCCGTTGACCCGCTGAACGGCACTGCCCGTCAGGCCTTTGCCGACATGCTGGAACGCGACGGTTTCTACGAACTGTACCTGCAGCAGCTCAAATTCATCAGGGAAAATGAGACAACAACGACGGTAACTGCCGTCCAGAAGGACGAAAATACTCCTCAGACCACCGTGCAGCGGACCGCCCGGCAGATCAAGAACGATGATACGATCGAAGCCCTTGAAAGCATGATGAGCGATAACCTTGCCCATAAGTGGAGCGTTGATCCATTCTACCTCGATAAAACAAGGTGGAACATCGGCATCTATTACGTGCACAGCGGGGTACAGATCCGCCATGCGGACGTTGAAGAGATAATCAGCCAGGCAGCCGGAGATATATTTGACGGCGTTCCTTCAACAGTCGTCAATGTCCAGACGGTTGCCGTCTCCGGCTACGGCGATGCCTACCATCAGGCCCGGACTTCCGGCCGGGATTATTTCATCATTCTTTCGGCGAATGAAACCGAGCGGTCATTCTCCCTCGATGCACAGGTATATTCCGGCAGGACCGGAACAAAAACGACGGACATGCACATCTACCGCACGGGCAACGACCGCTTTGCAAAGGCCCTCCGCCGGCTCAGGCAGGCCGTCCTCGACATCCTGCCCATCAGGGGCGTCGTACTCGGTAACGCAACGAACACACTCCTCGTTGACCTCGGAAAGAGCGACGGCGTTGTGCAGGGTGCCGTTTTTGACGTGGTAAAACAGGGAAAAATAAAGACGGTCGATACCGGAACTGGCGTCGTTTACAACAGTTCCGACACGCTCGGAAGCTTTACCGTCACAACGGCAAACGAAGAAATATCTGAAGGTGAATACAAGAAGAAGGGCTTCTACGACGTACTCAACGTCGGCGACGAAATCGTCCTTGTCAAGCTTCCCGAAGACACAAAAGATGAAAGCGCAGAAGGAAACCTTGCCACGGATACCAAGCCCGCTGCAAACGCAAAGGGAGAGCCTGCAACCCAGGCAGCCGAAAGTGCGGAACGCGAATCGCTGCAGGAAAGTCTCAAAGTGCAGACGCAGGAATCCCCCCTCATCACCATGATCCGGTCCATCCTGTAATCCGTACACCACGGTTCCACACCCCTGCCCTGCGGCATGCCCTTCCAGTGACCGCAGGGCTTTGTATTTTCAAGAGATAACCTTGATTGCAGTACAAAAAACTGATATAATCAGAGAATGAGCGAAAGTAACGAACAGCCGGATGATGACTGGCCTTACCTCATTTTCAGCGCCGGGGGCGAAAAATTCGCCGTTGCATCATCTTCCGTCAGGGAAATTGTACGGAACAACAGCATCTACCCCGTTCCCTTCGCACCTCCATACGTAAAGGGCATCATAAACTGCTATTCAAGTCCTGTTGCTGCCGTGGACTGGATTTCCTTTCTGGGCAAGGAAGGCACGAATCCCCGCAAGGAAACCATTTTTCTCGTCCTGAAAGACTGTGAAGACATAGCCCTGCTTGTCTGGGGAATCGAAGAGTTCAAGTATACCAGAGAGATAACGAAGCAGCTCTTCCCGGAATCCGAGGAGCACGGCTGTTTCTCAGGAACAATCAGCTGGGACAACAATATGGTTCCCCTGCTTGATTTGAATGCGGCCGTCACAAAGATACGGGGGGACCTTGAAAACTGCTGACCTGTATGCCGGACTGGATTGGGGAACTGTCGAACTGCTCATTCCCCGGCAAAGCATATCGGACGCAAGTCTCAGCGAAGCTTCGGACCATACAGCTGTCTCAATCGATGATGCCGTGCATACGGCTTTCCACGGCAGTCTTTCCCGGCCGGAAGGATCCTACCAGTCGATCCTCGTCATCGCCGGCAAGCGTTACGAGACAGCCGTCATGCCGCAGACCGTGACGCTTGCCACGGAACAAACTTCTCCGCCCTGCCGCATTCTGCAGGGGGCATTTGCCCGGCACGGACTGCTTTCAGTCAGCTTTTCAGATACAAAAATTCGATATATCGTGGATATAGCACAATTCACGACGGGAGAAGACAGATGATACGGGTTCTTTTTGTCGATGACTCTGCACTGGTACGGAGCATGCTTAAACAGGTCTTTCAGGAAGACGAGCGCTTTCAGGTAGCCGGTGAAGCCTGTGACGGAAAGGAAGCCGTATCAAAGGCGCGGGAAGGCAACATTGACCTCATCATCATGGATATCAATATGCCCATAATGGACGGCATTGAGGCAACCCGACAGATTGCTGCCTTTTCACCCGCTGCCATCGTGATGTTCACGACCGAAGATACGATGGATTCAATCTACCGGAGTATCTCCGCAGGCGCACTTGAGGTTCTGCAGAAACCAAATCTTGCCGACATGACGGAAGAGATGCTCAGGAATTTCAGGGAAAAGATTTACGTCATTTCCCAATCCCGCAAGGATAAGCTGCATGTTTTTTCCAGCCATACGGTTCCGCAGCCGTCGGAGCCCCGTGAACAGACGGAAGCAAACAGCAGGCTTATTCCCGGCCTTCCGCGGAAAAAGTATGACATTCTCTTCGTCGGTTCATCAACGGGAGGTCCCAGCGCGATCCAGTCCCTGCTCCAGCAGCTTCCCAAAGATTTTCCCCTTCCCATTATGATAACCCAGCACATAGACAAGCTCTTTGACCGGCAGCTGGTAAAGTGGCTGAATGACACGACACAATTCAAAGTATCTCTGGCACGTGACGGCGAAGTTCCGGAACAGGGCCATGCATACATCGCTCCGGCAGAAAAACATCTTGCCATCAGCAGCTCAGGCGGACGCTATGTCATGCAGCTGAACAATGATCCCCCCGTCCATTTCCTGAAGCCCTCGGTCGACAAGATGTTTTCCAGCGCAGCGGCTGTTGTCGGGGATAAGGTGCTTGCAGTCATTCTGACAGGCATGGGAAAAGACGGGGCGGAGGGCGCCGTTGCAATCCGTCAGAACGGTGGCAGCATGCTGGCACAGGATGAGCAGAGCTGCATTGTATTCGGCATGCCGAAGGCGGTCATCGAAGCCGGAGCTGCGCAGGCCGTCTTACCCCTGGACAAGATAGGGGAAGTTCTTGCAGCTGCAGTCCGTCCATGACTATGGCGGGTGTTTAATCGTGCCTAAGTAAGGAAGAGACATGCTGACGGAGTTTGATGCAGTTTTTAAGACACTAGAAGCTCACTCTGGCATTACGGTTGCAAATGCTCACCGGGAATACATGGAAAAACTGATTCTGGAGCGGATCAGCGACATGGAAATTTCTTCCGCTGAATACACAGCCCTGATAAGCAGGGATGATGCGGAACTTTCATATCTGACGAATGCTGCAGCCGTCAATGAAACCTATTTTTTCCGTGAAGAGCGGCAGTTTGATTTTCTGAAGAATACCATCTTCATGCAGCGGAAGGCGAGGCCGTTGCATATCTGGAGCGCCTCCTGTTCCACGGGAGAAGAGCCGATTTCCATTTATACCCTGGCAAAATTCTGCGGTCTGACCTGTTCCATCTCTGCATCGGACATCGATACCGATGCTCTTGCCAGCTTTAAAGCCGGGCAGTATACGGCAAATTCCTTCAGGACTGACGGCAGTAAATACCGCGCCCTCATCGAACAGGTTGGAAGCTGGAAAGATGACAGGATGATCATCTCACCGGACGTCATCTCAAACATACATATATTCCCCTACAATCTTGCATCCGCAAGCCCTCCCCCCATCATGGAAGGCAGCATTGACATCATTTTCATGCGGAATGTCTTCATCTACTTCACTGCGGAAGTCAGAAAGCGGATACTGAACAAACTCGCAAAGAGCCTCAAGGATGACGGCATCGTCATCCTCTCCATTAATGAGGTTGGGAACATCGACAAGAACGGTATCCCGTTCGATAAGCTCCATTCTGACACCATCTACTACCTGCAGAAACGGACGGGACCGGCAGAGCGGAAAGCGGTGTCTCCCGGAAGACTGGAACAGCTGAACATCGCAAAAACGGCAGAAACAATACCGGCAGTTCCCCGGCATCCGCTGCCACTGACTGCAAAAGATACACAACTCCCCAAAACAGCAGTAAAAGCCGGAGAGCTTCCCCGGCAGCCGCAGCCGCAGCCGGCAACCATTCATGCTCCCAGTCTGCAGGAGCTGTACGAGCATATAGACGGCTGCATCGGCAGGCATGACTGCGAAGCTGCAAAAAAAATGCTGAAAACGAAAGTTTTTAAGCCCCACGAAATGGAATTCAAATACTACTTTGAGGCCCTCATCAGCATTGAAGAGAACAGGGATGAACAGGCTGTTGAGGTACTTGAAAAGTCGGTCATGCTCAACAGCAGCTTCTGGCCCGCCCGCTACAGGCTTGCCCTGCTACGGCAAAAGCGCGGTGAAAAACAGGAAAGCCGGAAACAGTTCGAAAGCTGCTGCGCCAGCATTGAAAAGTACCGGAAGGATGCAAAGTCTGACTATGATTTCCTTCTTGGTGATTTCTGCCCGGAATATTTCGAAATGCTGTGCAGGAACTATGTAAAAAACGGAAAGGAAGGATAAGGAACGATGGCACTCTCAAAAGATGCATTTGTCAAGGAATTTATCTCAGAGACAGCAGACAACCTGAATACCATCAACGATTCCATCATACAGCTCAAGAATAATGAAGATGACAGGGAAACGCTGACCGTCATCCTGCGCTGCCTGCATACCATAAAAGGATCAGCCAGGATGCTCGACTATGCCGGCATCGAAAGTATTTCTCACGGACTGGAAGATGTATTCAAGGGACTCAGGGAAGAGAAATTCAGCCTGAACGACAGGATTGTCCAGCTGACCTTCAAGACCTGTGATATCATCAAGGGCTGCCTGCAGAAAATCGGACAGAACGAAGACTCGAACATTGATACCAAAAGTCTTCTCGCCGTCTTTACGAAAGCGGCAGAAGGTCAGTTCTTCTCACTCGACGAGCTTGCCGGTGCACCTGAGGCGGCAGATGCTGACGAAGTTTTTGAAAAACTTGAAAATATAACGTCAATCCGCATACCGATCGAAAAGATAAATGCAATCCTCAAATCCATCGATGACATAATTACAAAACAGTTCAGCTTTAAAAAGCAGCTCGATGAACTTTGCCTGCAGAACCCGGACATGAAGATGGCGAACTTTCCAAACCAGATGAAAGAAGATGTCCTGCGCATTGAACAGTCGGTCCTGAACACCCAGCATCAGATTCTGGACCTCAGGCTGCTTCCCCTCGACATCATCCTCACGCCGCTGAAAAAACAGATTGAAAGTGAGGCAATAAAATCGGGCAAGGGCATCCGTTTCGAAATTCCCGCCGCAAACTTCATGCTGGATAAGTTCATTCTGGAACGCCTGCGTGATATCCTGCTTCACCTGGTCAGGAACTGCATAGATCACGGCATAGAAAGCAGGGAAGAACGTAAAGCTGCAGGAAAGGCTGAGACAGGGCTTATCAGGATTGTCGCCCGACAGATGTCAAACCACCTGCAGATACAGGTAACCGATGACGGAAGAGGCATGGACTGGGAAAAAATCCGAAAGAAAGCAGCACGGCTCTACCCGCAGGATGCCGAACGCATACGGAATGCGAATGAAACTGAACTGCAGCAATACCTGTATACCCCCGGATTTTCGACGCTGGACACGCCGACCCTGCTTTCAGGCAGGGGAATGGGACTTGACATCGTCCGAAGTTCCATAGAAACCATAAAGGGACGGATACGGCTGACCTCAAGAAAAAATGAAGGGACCAGCTTTGAGCTGACGGTTCCCCTGACGGTCGCAACGCAGGAGGGACTTTTCATACGTTCAGGCGACATGAAGTTTATGCTTCCCGCAGAATATGTCGTCGAACTGGAAGACAGCGAAAACATTCCAAAAACCGTCATACAGGACCAGACGTACATAACGCTTGATGACCGCCTTATTCCCGTTTACAGTCTTTCTTCCATATTGGGATCTGAAAAAGCCTCGGCATCATTCCATATAATCGTCGTGGAATACCTCGAAAGCTGCATCGGCATCATGGTCGACTCGGTTGACCAGTATGAAAACCTCGTTACCAGTCCTCTTCCCAAGATAATGCAGTCCATGAAGGGCCTGCGCGGTATCGTGTTTGATGAAAACTATTCGATAATCCCGATTCTGAATATCCCGAACATAATTCAGCGCCTGAAAAAGCTCGTTGCCTATGACCTCAAGAAATCAAGGGTCAAGGGCATGAAAAAGACATATTCCATCCTTGTCGTCGATGATTCGTCTACAACACGGGAAATTGAGGCTGCAATCTTTGAAAGTGCCGGCTATGCAGTGGAAAGCGCCGTAGACGGTGTTGACGCCCTGAATAAATTGAACGAAAAGCATATCGATGCCGTCATAACGGATATTGCGATGCCCCGGATGGACGGAAACATACTGCTCAGCAATATCAGGCGGCAGGAACAGTACAACAACATGCCGGTTATCGTCGTTTCCGGTGCATACGACCCAGAAGCAAAGAAGCAGTTTATTGATGCCGGCGCCCAGGCTTTCATCGTGAAATCAGACTTCCAGCGCGGCAACTTGCTGCAGGCTGTCGAGGAGCTTCTCAATGGCAGATAACATAGCAGCTACAGAAAAACCTACACCGAAAATCCTGCTCGCCCTGTATTCCAAAGCACAGGCGGCCTTTCTCAGAAAAGGCTTTGAGGAAGCAGGCTTTTCCGTCGTTACGGCAAATGACGGCATACATGCCATCCAGACTGCATCTTCCGTCCATCCGGACTGCGTACTCGTGTGCACGGACCTGCCTGTCATAGACGCCTACGCTTTCGCACGGATCATCAAGAATACGAATTACCTGCATGACATCGCCGTCGTCATCGGTACCTCAGACGAGCAGGAAAACTTCAGCTTCTGGACGAACAACTGCAAATGCGACGGCAACTGTTCCCTGAGTACGGCAGGAATCGGGGACATCATCAAAACGGTACAGGCTGCCATCCAGAAATGCGGAAAGCTCAAGAAAGGAGCTTCCAAAAGCCTGAGTTCCTCCGTTTCGTTCATCAAACTCCTCGGTGCCGCATACGACAAGGAACTGTATGAGCTGTACGTAACAAGAGAAGCCTACCAGAATGAGTCAAAGCACTATGAACTCACTTCTCTCGTCGAATCGATGTGCCAGACGATGCAGAGTATCCTTGACTTCGATGCCTTTGCATTGATTCTGAAGGGGGACCATCTGGTTGAAATCTATCTCTTCTCAGAAGATCTGGGCATTACCGAAATAGAAGATTTCAAGCAGATAGCACGGGCTGACTTTGATGCAAAATCAGAACATGCCGGAGGCAATGACTGGCAGAAGGCGGAACGGATGGTAAAACGCTTTAAACCGGCAAGAAAACAGAATGCCCTCACGGCCAAGATAAAGAGCTATGAGAAATTCCCCCTTGACGGAGATGAAATTCCTGACGGAATAGGGAACATAAGCTACACTGCCCATGTGGGACTTTGCAGGGATCTGCTGTCCAATACCAGGACCCGGGAACGGATCGGAGCGTTCATCCGCATCTATACGCCCCTCATCGAAAAGACCCTCGAATTCAATCAGATTGCGGAAGCGGAACGGAGGGTCGAAAAGGCATTCTCCCGCTTCCTTCCCCCGTCAGTCATCAAGGGAATCATCAAGGATGAACGCTCATTCGGCGAAAGCGCAGGAGAAAAACGACAGGTCGCAATCCTGATGGCGGATATACGGAATTTCACGGCGATAAGTGAGAAAAATTCGCCCGAAGACGTCGTTGATTTCCTGAATATGTTTTTCGCAAAGATGGGAAAGATCATCATGGCCCACGGCGGAACAATAGACAAATTCATGGGCGATGCGGTCATGGCCCTCTTCGGTGCACCGGAAAGCTACATCTACAACGGAAACCGGGCAGCTAACGCCGCACTCGAAATGAGCCGGGCTGCAAGGGAAATTGATACCAGCCTTCTGAATATGGGTGACAAGAAATTCCAGATCGGAATCGGCATAAACTACGGAACGCCCATTGTCGGAGCTCTTGGCAGTGAAGAAAAGAAGGAATACACGGTTATCGGCGATGACGTAAACCTCGCATCCCGCGTGGAAAGCCTGACAAAGCTGTACGGAGCAGAAATCCTCATCACGGAAAGTGTCAAGAAAGACATAGATGCAGTCCGGGAAGCCGCAAAGGAAAAGCTGCTGGAACAGACGGAGGAAGATTCCCTTCCCCACCTGATCCGCCATATTGACAACGTAAAGGTCAAGGGAAAAACCCATGCGGTCCGCATCTATGCCCTGAGTACTGACGAAACGCAGTATTCAGAGAGCTTCCTTGAAAACTACCGGAAAGGACTGAATCAGTACGAAATCGGTAATTTCAAGACTGCAGGAGAATACTTTGCCCTTGCACACAAGGAAAATCCTGATGATAAGGCAACGGGAGAACTGCTCGACCGCTGCAGGAAGTTCTTCCGCAGCAAGCCGGAAGACTGGGACGGCGCAATTGCACTGACGACGAAATGATGGAGCATGAGATACATGAAAAGTAAAACGTCTTTTAAAAGCAGCATCGCACGGGTAGGCATAGCCCCCGACCTTATGATGATAGGCGTCGCAGCCCTCGTCATATTCTATTTTTCGGGAATCACACGGGGTGGACACATCAGCATCCCGAACCTCTGCATCATCCTTGCAGTGATTGTTGTGCTCAATGCCGTCCTGTTTGCCCCCCTGTTTGACAGTTATCTGGCCCGGGGGCTGGAAAAACGGCTTGCCTCGGAAAACAGCGGCAGCTGTTCACCCGAAGAGCGGATGGTAACCATCCAAAAGCTGATGATCTTCCCCCTGAAAGCAGCCGTCTGTTTTTCTTTCCTCTATATTGCAGACATGGCGGTCATCATCATGCTTCTGTATTTCCAGTTCAAAATAGACTTCCCGACTATCGTCTTCCTGGCAGCAGGTCTCTTTCATGCGATTGGCATTGAGGCGGTATCCCGTTACATCTTTGTTGAATCAGCCTGTTCCGGCATCGCCAAGGAACTGCTGCAGAAAGAGATCATCGTCGAAACAGTACATCAGAAGCGCTTCTTCGGTCTTCCCCTCTACGTGCGGGTTTTCTTTCATGTCATCGTCCCCTTCATAACGGCAACGATGGCACAGATAGGGCTTCAGTACCGGGCAATCATGGGCAGATACTACCTGCCGCACCTGACCTTCAAAATGAGCCTGCTGCTCCTGCTCAACATGGGAGTCTACCTCTTTTTTTCCGGCTTCTTCTTCCACCATATTGCAACGACGATACAGCAGTCTGTCACCCTGCTGGAAAGCCTGAATTCCGGTTCGCAGAAAGAACACGCCTATATTCCGACAGACCTCGGCTACGAGCTTGAGCTGAATAACTTCCTCATCAACGAACTGCTCACCTATCTTGAAAGCCTGACCGGCACCTTCAAGGAAGCAAGCCGGACAATCCTTTCTTCTACATCCGAACTGGCAGACGTTGCCATGAAGAACACGGAGATAACGATGAACGAGCGCGCCGGTGTAACCGAATGCCTTGCCATCATGGAAGAACGGAAAAAAACCTTCGCATCCGTAACGGCACGGGTTTCAAGCATAAAGCAGTCGGCAGAAAGCACCATGGCCTATGTCAGGAAAAGCAGTGAACTGCTGCAGAATGAAATCGGAAAGATGTCCGAAATCACGGAACTCAACCTTGATACGATAACGAAGATTAAGAAACTGAGCGAAAAGATCGATGCGGTCAAAAAGACAATAGCGACGATAAACGGACTTGCTGAGCGCAACAAGATGATTGCCTTCAACGCAGAGCTTAAGGCAAGCAGCACGGGCGAAGCAGGAAGAAACTTCCATATCATTGCAAACGAGCTGCGCCGACTGGTCTCAACAATAACAAGTTCTACGCAGGAAATACAGGGCAACATCAAGGATATCCAGGAAACCGCCGACAACCTGATTATTTCCAGCGAAGGCGGTACCCAGAAAATCAGGGAAGGCTCCTCCTCTTTCTCAAAGCTGGAAGAAAAGTTCCAGGAACTGTCAGTTTCCAGTACCGTAACATCGGAAAGTGCAGAGGATATGCAGGACGAAATGACAGAGCAGTACGAATCATTCTCCCAGATCTACGAGAGCCTGGACCAGATGGGACTCAGCCTGGGAGAGTTTGACAAAACGACAAAAGCAATGAACAGCTCAAGCGCAAAACTGAATGAAACTGCACAAAAACTTGATTCCATAAACACGCAGCAGTCTTGAGGAGTATACCATGATACGAAAGTTTAAAAACCTGAGTTTTGAAAAGAAAATATTTTTTTCCCTCATTCCGCTCAACTGCTTTGCTGCGCTCTCAGTCTTTCTGTACACGATGAATTTCGTCAAGTTCCGCAGGAGTGACTATCTTATCGTCACAACACTGACGGCCTTTTTTGCCATTCTGGGCCAGCTGATAGTGGCTCCGCTTGCCCACAAGCTGTCTGTTGCCAGACTTGCAGGAAATCTTGCCTACCATGCGGCAAAGACGACAGATGCGGACGAGCGGACAGACCTGGTACGGGAGCTGGTCCGCTACCCGATCAGGAAAGCCTTTGAAACGCTCTGTGTTTTCCTTTTCTGTACCACGAGCGTTTCCGTTTCCTTTTATGTGCTGACGGATTTCTCAAAACGCTACGCCCTGCTCTTCTTTACCGTCTCAACGCTTACGACATACATTTCCTTTATTTTCTCTCTGGATAACACCCAGCGGCTCTGCAGCACGGAAGCAGAAAACATAGCAGAGAAAGGAGTGAATACAGAGCGGATAGACAGGGATCATTTCTACGGACTTTCGCTGCTTTCCCTTTTTATCCTGTACATATTCATTCCCCTTATTCTGTGCTCGATATTCACGCTGCTTGCCGTTATATTCTTAAAGTCCCCCCGTAAGCTCATCTCCATATCCATCGTGAACCTGGCAGTTTTAAGCAGTCTGACGGCTCTCTTTTTCCGCAGGATAAAACGGAGCTCCCGGACTATGGAGCGGGCACTCTTTGACCTCATGCGGACAAATGCAAACGCCGCAAAGGCATTCCCGACGGACTATTCATCAGAAATGTCCTACTTTACCTATCTCTTCAACAAAACGATCATCCTTTTCAAGCATGTTTTCAGCAACATTGCCCAGGTCAATGCCGACATAAATGATTCTTCAGCTGACCTTGCAACAATCTCGACAGAGACGGCAAGTACATCAACCGAACAGTATTCAACCTCAAATGAGATTCTGGCAACGATGAAAGGCTTGAACAGCAGCCTCACGGAGATTGAAGCAAAGGCAAACGAAGTCCTCAAGGTCGCAGAGACGACGGTTGACCAGGTTAACGGGAACTTTGAAACCCTGCGGCTCAACAGCGAGATGATGAAGGACATCAAGGAGTCCAACAGCGCAACCATTCAGGGCATCCAGAGCCTTTCAAACAAGATAAGCAATATACAGGACATCGTAAACCTGATATCGACGGTGACGGCACAGACGAAGATAATCGCATTCAACGCGGAACTTGAGGCAAACGGCATCAACGCTGAAAACGGAGACTTCCAGAATGTCGCCGTTGACATCCGTTCGCTTGCTGATTCAACGATACGCCTGACAAATGAGATACAGGAAAGCATACATGAGATACACAGCTCGAACGAAAACCTGATAAAAACAGGAAAAGCATTCATACAGCGGATTAATGAAGGTTCTGCGATATCAGAAGAGCTTGAGCAGAACTTCTATAACATACAGAAGTCCGCTACCGCAACGGCAAACGAAGCGCAGGACATCCAGCAGTCAGTACCGGAGCAGATACTCTCGTTCAAGCAGATTGAGGGTGCCCTGCAGGATATAAACACCCGGTTGAACGACTTAAACGATTCAACGCATAAGATTTCCCGTTCCATTGACAAGTTAAAAACCGAGTCAAGCAACCTTGCCATGATGATGCTGGACATCGAGGGAGGCATATAAAATGAAATTCGAAAAAAAGATTCTCCTGAGCAGCTGGCTCATCGACTTGATTTCCTTAGGACTCATTCTCTTTTATTCTATTTTCAGTTCCCGGATTCCGTCGTCAGCAACCATCGCAATACTGAAGTGCTGCGTTCCAGTCAGCTGTTTCTTCATCTTCATTCCCTGTTCCGTCATCAATTTCAGTATAAGCCGGGGAATAGCAAACCGCCTTCAGATATTTGAAAGCAGGCAGAGCGATGAGAAATTCAGGACAGCCTTGCTCATGGATCTGCAGCGCCTGCCCAAAATCAGTTTCTTTGTCACCCTGTTCAGCTTCATGATCTCTTTTACGATTTCCGCAAACTTCATCCGGACCGCTTTCCGCCTGAGCCAGCCGACGCTTTTTTCAATCTTCGTTGAATGGCTCTGCGGTTCCTATTTTGCAGGCCTGATTGCGTACAGCTTCAGGCTCAGGCTCTGCGAGCCGCATGCAAACCGCATCGTCAAGGAAGGCGTCAACCCGAAGTTTGTCACGATCAAGAAGAACTTCGGCTTCTCCCTCAAGACCCAGATGCTGCTCTACATCGCCATCCCGCTTATGCTGGCAACGATCGTGACGCTCATCCTTTACCTGTTCACCCTTCCCGAGAACATGAAGACATTCAGTTCCATGACCAGGGGATTCTTTTCAGGACAGGGCATCGGACGCATTACGCCGCATCAGGCTCCCCGACCGGAAGCACCGGCGGGAGATGCTGACGCCCTGCAGGCGGCACGAAAGGCATTCGTCGGCATAACGGGATTGTGGAACTGGCGCATAAAATGTACGGCACTGCTCAACGCCGTCATCCTCTGTGCCCAGATCCTGATTTTCTTCCTCAATTTCATGCATAAAAACCGGCGGTCCATCGAAGGCCTTGAAGCCCTGCGCAACTCGAACTTCAAGGGCGGCAATCCCCTGTCCAGCGACTTGAGCGATGAACTTTCGTACAATATCTACCTGATAAACTACCTCATACTGAAATTCCAGGCAATAATAGGAAATTCCATAGCAATCGCCCAGATGATAACGGACTCGTCTGCTTCGCTTTCAAAGATTTCGGATGAGACGGAAAAAAATGCGGACAATCAGTCTTCCAAGACCGGTGGAATCATCAACCGGATGGATGACAACAAGCGGATGTCAAAAGAGATCGATGCACTCGCAAATGACGTTGCAACGGCAGCACAGACAACGTCAAAAGACATGGACTCCTGCGTCGACATCATGATGAAGACGCTCTCAAACATGCAGGCAATCGGCAGCTCAAATGAATCAACGCTGGACAGCATCAAGGAACTGCAGCAGAAGGTCTCCGCCATCTGGCAGATTGTCAATATGATCAATTCGCTCGCCGAGCAGACAAAAATCATCGCATTCAATACCGAGCTTGAATCATCTGGAATAAGCGGAGAAGAAAAAAGCTTCCTGAACGTTGCCCTTGAAACAAGACGGCTTGCAAACAGCATTGCCGACAGTACAAAGGAAATAAAAGATTATATCCGGCAGATTGAAGCGACAGAAGATCAGCTGCTTACGTATTCCGTCTCAAACACCGATGAAATACAGCAGGGTCTGGAAATTTCACACTCCATTGAATCTTCATTTTCCCGGGTAAACGCGCTTTCAAGTCAGAATGCGGAAGCGACACAGGAAATCAAGGACATGGTCCAGAATCAGGTCGTCGCATTCGAGCAGATACGGCAGACCCTAATTCAGGTAGGTGCCGGCATCAGGAACTTTACCCTCTCCGCCGCTTCGCTCGTCAATGCATCGGGAGAACTGAACGCAAGCGCGGCAAACCTGAGCATGACGGGAAACACCGGAAACAGCAGAAATACCAGCAAAGGGAGTACAAAATGAACAGCAACACAGCAAGCCCTATTCCGTTTGACAGACTCATTTACAAGCGGGGCATCATCCCGAACCTCGTTTGTGCCATACTGATTTTCATCTATTCAATTCTTTTCCTGATTATACATCCGGGACAGATTCCGCTTGCCCTGCTCGTCGCCGCCGCAATCACCCTCGGTGCAGAATTCCTTATTTCGCCGGTTACGAATGTCATCCTTACAAAGAAAATCACCAGGGACATCCGGGATTGGGAAAACGGGCTTGTACAGGACGAAAAAAGCAGGACCCTCCTCTATCAGGAGATTGCCGACTTTCCCCTGAAGAAGGCATTCCAGACATTCCTTTTCTTTTTCATCTGCGCCATGCTGCTCGCGGTGGGCTACCGCTTTGTCCCCGGCCTGCAGTTCCAGTGGGCCGTCGTCATCATCTCCTTCATCGGCTGCGTATTCGGCGGCTACTCGGCAGGCATCCTTGCCCAGAGCTATTCTGAAGAAATCTGCAGCAGCTACGCAAAGAAGCTCGTCAGGGAAGGCATAGACAGTGCATTGATTGCAGAAAACAAGTCATTCGGCATGTCCCTTGCCCTCCGCTGTGTCATCTACCTCATCATTCCCCTGCTCTACATCACGCTTATCACCTATATGATGGCGCAGCAGTACTTTGCCCGCTACATCGTCACCGATGCAGACCGGTTCAGCATCATCACGCGGAACATCATCATTACCGTCATAAATGCTGCGTTCTTCCTCAAGCTTTTTTCGCTCGTCAGGAGGAAACTCTGTACCTATGCTGATGAAATGGGAAAGCGGCTGGATGAAATACTGACGGAAAAAGACCCGTCCTTCTATATTGAAACGAACCTGTTCGACTCGCTGCAGTACAGCAACTACCTTGTCAACGAAACTTCCAGGGGATTCACCTCCCTGATTTCCTACATCAAGTCGATCAGTTCCAAGATGCTGGAAACGGCAAACAACCTTGCGGCAATCTCGAAGGAACTGCAGGCGACGGCAAATGAGCAGAATACCAGCGTGACTGAAATCAACTCCATCGTCAAAGATATGGGGGCTTCCATACAGGATATAAAGGGAAAGATAGATGCCGTAGCCTCCGGTTGTGAAACGATGGATTCAGAAATGCTTTCATCCATCGCTTCCGTGAGCGAAAACCTTGAGCAGATACACCGGATACATGAATCGAACCGGAAAATCATGACCTGCGTAGAAAGCCTCAACCGGCAGGCAAACAGCATTGATGAGGTGATGAACCTGATCGAAGATATCGCAAGCCAGACAAGGATCATCGCCTTTAATGCCGAACTTGAAGCCGTCGGTGCAGGAAAAGCTGGAAAAAACTTCCATATCGTTTCATCAGAGATCAAGCGCCTTGCCGACAGTGTCGTAGACAGCATCAAGGAAATCCAGAAGCACATCAAGGACCTCAAGGATGCAACGGCGGCACTTTCCTCTTCATCAGCAAACACGACAAAACTGATTGAAAATGAAACGGATATGTCCAGGGAACTTGAAAAACACCTGCAGGACATCAAGCTGTCGGCCGAAAAAACGTCCGAACGGGGAAGGGAAATACGGGAGAACATAGAGCAGCAGGCATTTTCATTCGAAGAAATCGTCACCACGCTCAACGAGATAAACACCAGCATTTCAAGCTTTACCGTCGCTACCGCAGAAATCAACAGTGCCGCAAGCCAGATTCAGGCAGCATCCTCCGAGCTGGACGCAATCGAATAACCGGCAGTACCAGAAGCCGAAGGATTCGGGAGCAGTCCCGCATGAAAACCGTGAAAATGCATAAAAAAAGTCCGGCGCAGCGCCGGACTTTTTTTTGCCCCCGCCGACAGGGCGGGAGCTGCATCAAGGCAGAAACAGCTATTTCCGGGACTGATCCTCAAGGGCATCAATATAGGAAAGGTTCAGCCTGCCCATCTTGTCAACTTCAAGCAGCTTGACGGGGATAACCTGACCTTCCTTGAGGACATCAGTTACCCGCTCAACACGGCCGCGGGACAGCTTTGAGATATGGCAGAGACCTTCTTTTCCGGGAAGGATTTCGACAAAAGCACCAAAGTCCATGATCCGCTTGACCGTGCCCTGGTAAATTGTTCCGGGCTCCGGATCTTCGCAGATAGCCTTGACGGCACCCTTTGCGTCATCAGCGGCCTTTCCGGTCTTGCCGTAAATCGTCACCGTTCCGTCGTCATCCGTATTAATCGTAACGCCAAACTGGGCACAGAGCGCCTTGACGTTCTTTCCGCCCGGTCCAATCAGTGCACCGATTTTGTCGACCGGAATCTTCAGGCTGACAATCTTCGGAGCGAAGGCTGAAATCGGCTGCGGCTTGCTGATGCACTTCTCCATGATGTCAAGGATATGGTTGCGTCCGCGCTTTGCCTGATCAAGCGCCTTCTTCATGATCTCCATGGAAACACCGGCAATCTTGATGTCCATCTGGAAACCGGTAATTCCGTCACGGGTTCCGGCAACCTTAAAGTCCATGTCGCCGAGGTGGTCTTCCTCTCCCAGAATATCGCTCAAAATGGCGTACTTCTTATACTGGGGACCGTCCGTAATCAATCCCATCGCAATACCGGCAACCATTTTCTTCATCGGAACACCGGCAGCAAGGAGGGAAAGGCATCCGCCGCAGGTAGAAGCCTGGGAAGACGAACCGTTTGACTCCATGATTTCCGAAACAACGCGGATCGTATAGGGGAACTCTTCCCGTGTCGGAATCATCGGTGCAAGCGAACGGCGGGCAAGATTGCCGTGACCAATTTCGCGGCGGCCGGTCGTCAGTTTGCCGACTTCACCGACTGAATAGGGCGGGAAGTTGTAGTGCAGGATGAAATGCTCGCTCCGGTTCCCTTCAATGTCGTCAAACTCCTGCTCGTCCATCGCGGTACCGAGCGTCGTCACTGCCAGCGACTGGGTTTCGCCGCGGGTGAAAAGGGCGCTTCCGTGAGGACGGGGGAGCACGTTCACCTCGCAGGTTATCGGGCGGATATCCTCCGTGCCGCGACCGTCAATGCGAAGTCCCCGGTCAAGGATACTCGAGCGCAAAAGCCGGTACTGAATGTCATCGAACAGCTTGGCATAGAGGTTTGCCTGGACGGGATCAGCAAGCTGCTCTGCATAGTTTGCAGCGACCTGCTTTTTGACGGCCTCAACGGCATCACCACGGGCAAGCTTGCCCTTCTGGAAACAGGCCTGCTGCATGAGCGGCGTAGCTTCTGCTTCAATTTTATCTGCATTCTCAAGCTTCACGTCAAGCGGCGCAAGCGGCAGCTTCTCTTTACCGGCAAGCTTCTGCAGTTCTTCCTGCAGGAGACACATATCGCGGATGAAATCCTGCGCCTTTGCAAGGGCACCAAGCATGACGTCTTCCGTCGCCTCGTTGGCACCGCCTTCGACCATGGTAAAGCCGTCTTTCGTTCCGGCAACGACAATTTCCAGCGCAGCCCGCTTGAGCTGCTCATAGGTCGGATTCAATACATAGTCACCGTCAATGTAGGCGACACGGACACCGGCAACCGGACCATGGAAGGGAATATCACTGATAGTAACGGCCGCAGAGGCCGCAATAACGGCAAGAATATCCGGCGGGTTCACCCCGTCTGCAGAAACACAGGTCGGAACAATCTGAATCTCACGTCCAAACGTCGGCTCAAACAGCGGGCGCATCGGCCGGTCAATCAGACGGCTTACCAGAATTTCCTTATCCTTCGGCCTCCCTTCCCGCTTCACAAAACCGCCGGGAATCTTTCCTGCGGCATAAAATTTCTCATTGTAGTCAACGGTAACGGGAACAAAATCCATACCTTCCGTGACCGTGCTCGAGGCACAGACCGTTGCGATGACGACCGTTCCGCCGAACTGGGCATAGACACAGCCGTTGGCCTGCTTACCGATTTTACCGGTCTCCAGAACCAGTTCACCGTTTCCAATCTTCTTTGTTACTCTTTGTACCATTCTGTCCTTCTGAAATCCTTACTACCAAAAAAATAGAAGGCAGCAGAAACAACATCAAAGATTTCTGCTGCCTCAAAAACCTGCTGCTTTACTTGCGGAGTCCAAGATCCTTAATCAGCTGGCGGTACGCCTCGAGGTCTTTTTTCTGATAATACCTCATCAGCCGCCTGCGCTGTCCGACATCCTTGAGGAGGGCGCGCTTTGCCGTTGCATCTTTCGGGAAACGCTTTGAATGCTCCGTAAGCTGCTTGATCCGCTCCGTGAGAAGGGCAATCTGAACCTTCGTGTTACCAGTATCCTTGTCGTTCGCTCCGAATTTGCTGACGATGGAAGCTGAGTTTTCCTTTGTAAGTGCCATACCTTACTCCTTAAAATACTATATTACCATGGTACAAAGCCGCATCCGATTCATGTCGATGAGACAATGCACCATTAGCTCCGAAAGTGATAAAATACGTCTGTATTATAATGAAATAGCAGGAAATGGTCAACGGCATTGCCGCAGGCTTTCGGAATGATTCCACAGGCCTTGCGGAATGATTCCACAGGCCTTGCGGAATGTTTCCACAGGCCTTGCGGAATGTTTCGACAAGCCTTGCGGAATGTTTCAACAAGCCTTATGGAATGTTTCTGCAAGCCTTACGGAATGTTTCCGCAGGGCTTGCAGAACAGTCCGGTATGCCTTACATCCTGTCCAGGTAGGGCACGAGGACGAGATCCATCGCGTTCTTCAGCACCGTGAGCGTACAGTCGGCAAGCGTCAGCCGGGCAAGGGCAAGCGGCCTGTTCTGTTCCGCCACCGCGACAATCGGGCAATCCCTATAGAACGCAGAAAAATCCTTGCAGACATCATAGAGATACACGGCGATAATGCTCGGATCCAGACTCTCGGCAGCCTTTGCGACAAGTTCGGGGAAACGCTGCAGGTCCTTGAGCAGGGCCCATTCACTTTCATGGCCCAGCAGGGAAACATCAGCATTCGTACCGTCAGATTTCAGGCCCTGCTCCCCGGCCTTCCGCAGGATCGAAGCAATCCGTGCCCCCATATACTGGAGGTAGGGCCCCGTATTGCCCGTAAAGGAAAGGCTTTCGGCAGGATCAAAGAGCATATCCTTCACCGGAGCAACCTGCAGCAGGTAGTAATGCAGGGCGCCGAGGGCAACCTTCTCGGCAATGGCAGCGGCATCGCCGACCTCTCCTTCCCTGCCCCGCTCTTCAATCGCCTTGAGAGCATCGGCATGCAGGTTGTCCAGCAGGTCATCTGCATCGACAACCGTCCCCTCGCGGCTCTTCATGCGGCCGGAAGGCAGGTTGACCAGGCCGTAGCTCAGGTGATAGAGCTTGTCCGTCCACTCGTAGCCGAGCTTGCGCAAGATATAGAAGAGGACCTTAAAATGATAAATCTGCTCGCTCGCAACGACATAGACCATCTGGTTATACGGCCAGTCTTCATGCCGCCTGACGGCAGTTCCCAGGTCCTGCGTGATATAGACGGAAGTACCGTCCTTGCGGAGCAGTACCTTTGTCTGGGGCTTGCCGTCCTTACCGGCTCCGACGGCCTCACTTATGTCAATGCGGGTCGAACCGTCCTCATCCCGGTAGAAGATCCCCGCATCCAGTCCCTTCTGGATGATTTCCTTGCCTAAAAGATAGGTGTCGCTCTCAAAGTAGAGCTTCTCAAAGCCCACACCCGTCCTGGCATAGGTCTCCTTCACGCCGTCGAGGGTCCAGGCATTCATCTTTTCCCAGAGGGCACGGGTTTCCGCATCGCCCTGCTCCCACTTGACGAGCATTTCCTCTGCCTGTTCCTGTGCCTCGGGGTGCTCCCGAGACCATTTGTCAAACTCAACGTAGCACTGGCCGACAAAGTGATCACCCTTGATTCCCAACGAAGCAGGGGTCTCTCCCTTTTCCTCGTGGAAGAGCTTGTAGGCAAGCATGGACTTGCAGATGTGGATGCCGCGGTTGTTGATGATATTCGTACGGAACACCTCGGCACCGGCCTTTTTCAGAATCCGGGAAACACTCTCGCCGAGCGCATCATTGCGCATGTGGCCCAGGTGGAGGGGCTTGTTCGTATTGGGGCTGGAATATTCGACCATGACCTTGCGGCCTTCGAGCGGCTTTTTTCCGTCCCGGTCAAAGGATCCGTAATCCGCTCCCTGCGAGATAATGCAGGACAAAATATCCCCGGCTGCGCCCGCCTTGTCAAGCTTGACGTTGACATAGGGCCCGACCGCAAGGACCGTTCCGATTTTTGCCGCCTCTTCTGCATGGGAAGCAGCGATGCAGTCGGCAACCCCCTTCGCAATTGCAGGAGGAGCCATACGGAAGCTTTTTGCAAAGGGGAACATCGGAATGCCGAGGTCTCCCATCTCGGGCTTCGGGGGCGTTTCAACCCGGAGCATTGCGGCGGAAACGGCATCCCCCCCCAGGGCGCTGCTGTTCTTGAACTCGTTCAGCGCACAGGCGACGAGTGACTGGAATGACTGCTTTATATCTGCCATCTCTTTTTCCTTATCGAATCATTGAATCTTAGAATATTGCATCATGCAAGCGCCGTCTGCCCTCACTCCCGGCACGAACACAGGAGCAGCAGGCAGCAGCGGCATTCAGTTCTTATTTATACAGGGGATGAAAATAGTCAGTCGACTTCACCCGTTCCAGATGGACGTATGACATACCGTGCAGGTCAATAAAAGCATCAAGCGTATACTCCTTGCCCTGCTCAAAGACAATGCAGTCAAAACGGCCATTGTCATCAAAATAGGGCAGGAAAACTGCACAGTTATTGAATACGGAAGCGGAAGCAGTCTCCTGGGAATAGCTTTTTATTGCCCCAAAATAGATGTACTGGCTTTCCGTAACGGCAAGGATATACAGGAGGCTCTTCAGCTCGGTCATTGAATAGCCCGTATCCTTGATATATCCGGCAGACCGCAGTTCCCCATCCTCGACGATATCGGAAACAAAGGGTTCCACCGTGACATCGACACCGGTCTCGTCGCGCGCGCCCATCTTATACGTATAGCTCCGCTTGGTCAGACGGGAATTCAGGGCATCAACGGCAAGATTGCGGCAGCAGTCCAGCGTCAGGGAAAGGTTCCAGGACTGAGCGATGACTCCCTTCTTTCCCAGGCTGCTGTAATTCACGGTCGGTGCAACCATCTTTCCCAGATTCGTGCAGCTTCCGGTTGCGGGCTCCACGATACCGTCGGCAACCCACTTTATGAAGCCCGGGGCACTCAGCACAAGGCCGGAACCTGCATCAACTGCATGCCGGGCGGCTTCCAGGGACGGATCCCGCCGGATGGCTTCTTCACTCAGGTCAAAGGGTTCGTTCAGCTGTACGGAATACAGCTTTCCTTCCTCGTTATAGGCTGCATCCTGCGCATAGACAATACGGGGCAGATAACTGCGGATGACCGCTGCCATCTGGAGGACCGGATGGTACTGACCGGGTACGACGTTGACGGACGCCCAGGGCAGGGATTTTTTTGTCAGCGACTGCAGGGCATCAAAGGGCATCGAATACAGCTTCTTGAAGCGGACGCCGAGGGGAACGGACCGGACCATATAGCAGTTATAGAGGACCATATCTGCAAAGGTCTTGTTCTCGCCGTTCCGCAGCTCCAGATAGACGTCGGAATCTGCGTTAAAGTATATGCGGATTTTGGAAGGCTTACCGCTCTTTGCGTCGCGGTACAGAACCCAGGTACCGGCCGTGCCTTCTTTATAGGCAACGGTTTCCAGCCGCCTTGTTTCGCCGCCCTTTATATAGTCCATCTGCATCGAGGACTTGGGGGCAACGACAAGCTTGAAGAACGAACCTGCATCCTCCCCCCAGACCTTAAAACTATGGCCTGCATGATCGTCATACACCTCGGCATCCTTTGTCCTGACGGCGGCAAGCGGGGCTTCAAGCCAGGAAGCCTGCAGCTCGGCCCGGACATCCGCAGAATCAGGTATGCCGTAACTGCTGAAACTGGCAAACGCAGGAAAAACGGACGCAAGGGACAATACAAGGGCAAACGGCAAAAAATTCAGTTTCATTTTATCTCCACAAATTTATGTCCCGGTAGCGGGAATATCACTCACGCTGACCGGTTCCGGATCGGTAAAGCCGCTTCCGCCTTCTGCAAGGCGGATCTCCGGCTTGACCGTGCTTCCATCTCTGTTGTGAATCAGCCCGTCATCCCCCTCATCGGGATGGCGGCCGGCCGGCGCATTGCTGAGCAGCAGCTTCAGGCGGTTCAGCTGATTCACTTCGCTTGAACCGGGATCAAAGTCAATCGCCGAGATGTTCGTCCCCGGATAGCGGCGGCGAAGTTCCTTGATCATGCCCTTGCCGGTCACATGATTGGGCAGGCAGGCGAAGGGCTGCACGCATGCAATGCTGGACACCCCGCCCTTTATCAGCTCAACCATCTCCGCTGTCAAAAACCATCCTTCACCGGTTATGTTACCGAGCTGCACAATGTCATCGACCCCCTTCATCAGGGAATAGATGATGGCCGGGGGCTCAAAACGGCGGCTGCGGCGCAGTTCCCGCTTGATGAAGGTCCGGTAGCGCTCCAGGAACCAGACCAGGAAGCGTGCGACGGTTTCCGTCCGTTTGGGGAATGCAAGCTTGTCATGGCGGAAAATCCCGTTGCTGAAGGAATAGAAGAGGAAATCCGCCAGATCGGGCATGACGCACTCTGCGCCCTCCTCTTCAATCGTTTCGACAATCTTGTTATTCGCCGTCGGATGGAACTTAACCAGAATTTCTCCGACGACACCGACCCTCGGCTTCTTTATCGGCAGAAGGGGAAGGGCGTCAAAGTCCTTTATGATTCCGTGAATCAGCTTGTGGTAGCTGAAGGAATTGACGTTCTTCAGGACTATCTCGGCCCGCCCGCTCCACTTTTCATACAGGGCGTTCGCACTGCCGGGAACAGCCTCGTAGGGGCGGACCCGGTACAGGCAGCGCATGAGGACATCACCGACCATGATTGCCCGCATGGAACGGGAAAGCAGGAAGGGCGTGATCTTAAAGCCGGGATTCTTCTCAAATCCCTGTGCACTCAGGGAGATGACGGGTATCTGGCTCAGGCCCGCATCGTTGAGCGCACGGCGGATGAAGCCGATGTAGTTGGTTGCCCGGCAGCCTCCCCCTGTCTGGGTAATCAGGAGGCTCGTATTGTTCAGGTCAAACTTTCCGCTCTGCAGGGCTGCTATCATCTGGCCCGCAATCAGAATGGACGGATAGCAGGCATCGTTGTTGACGTACTTGAGCCCTATGTCGACCGCCTTGGGATCGAGTGACCCCGGCACGACCATATTGTAGCCGGAATACTGGAATGCCTTCTGCAGCAGGCGGAAGTGGATGGGACTCATCTGCGGGCCGAGAATCGTATGGGAATATTTCATCTCTTTTGTGAATATCTGCCGCTTGTAGGCGGAGGACTTCACCGGAAGCACCGTCTTGTTCCGCTGCCGGGCCTTAACGGCAGCAATCAGGCTCCGGATCCGGATGCGGACTGAACCAAGGTTATTGACCTCGTCAATCTTTATGAGCGTATAGGTCCGGCTCTTCGCCTTCATTATCTCGTCCACCTGATCGCTCGTCACCGCATCCAGACCGCAGCCGAACGAGGTCAGCTGCACGAGTTCCAGATTCGGCATGCCCGTCACGAAGGAGGCAGCCCGGTAGAGGCGGTTGTGGTAGACCCACTGGTCAACAATCCTGAGCGGCCGCTCAATGCTGCCCAGGTGGGCAACGGAATCTTCGGTAAAGACGGCAAGTCCCAGTCCGCTTATCATCTCGGGAATGCCATGGTTTATCTCGGGATCCAGATGGTAGGGTCTGCCGGCAAGGACAATGCCGTTTACGCCGCGGCGGATGATTTCTTCAATCGCTTCCTCGCCCTTTTCCTGCACTTCGCTCTTGAACTGCTCCTGCTCTGCCCAGGCAGCATCAACGGCCTCCTTCATCTGGGAGCGGGTAATCGACGTGAAATGCGGAGACAGCTCCTCATACAGGCGGACCGCCAGCCCTTCCCGGTCAAAAATCGGAAGGAAGGGATTCATGAAGAGAATTGACGTATCCTGCCTGAGCTCATCAACGTTGTTGCGGAGCACTTCGGGATAGCTCGTCACGATCGGACAGTTGTAGTGGTTGCCCGCTCCCGTATCCTCAAGCTTCTCATAGGGCGCACAGGGATAGAAGATAAACTTGCAGCCCATGTCCATCAGGCTCTTGATATGCCCGTGGGCAAGCTTGCCCGGATAGCAGACAGACTCGGAAGGAATCGTTTCGAGTCCCTTCTCGTACACCGTCCGGCTGGAACGCGGCGACAGGCGGACGCGGAAGCCCAGCTTCGTAAAGAAGGTAAACCAGAGGGGATAATTCTCGTACAGGTTCAGGACGCGGGGAATACCGACATCGCCCAGCGGCGCCTCCTCCTTCTTGAGCGGCACGTAGCGGAACAGCCGCTTGTATTTCCAGTCAAAAAGGTTCGGCAGGTCCCTGCAGTCATCCTCGTCGTCCAGCAGGGAAGCGGCCTTGCTGCTTGCGTCGATGACATGCCCCTGCACCTCCAGTTCCGCACCCCGTTCACAGCGGTTGCCGGTTACAAAGGTCTTGCTCCGAAGCCCCTCGCCTTCACCCGTGCTGAAGGTATTTATCGTCAGGAGGCAGTTGTTCGAACACTTGCCGCAGCGGCGGAGGTCAAGCGAGACCTTAAAGGAATCCAGCTGCTCCAGGCTCACGATGCCGCTCTTTACAAAGCGGAGGCTCTGATCAGGATCGCCCGGCTTGGGACGCCGCAGGTCCTCCCACTGGTCCTGCGCTATGAGGGCAGACCCGTATGCACCCATCAAGCCGGCAACGTCGGGACGGTAGGCGCTGACGCCCGCAACCTTCTCAAAGGCACGGAGAACGGCATCATTGTTAAAGGTACCGCCCTGCACGACGACCTTCCTGCCGATGTCGCTCGCCTTCCGCAGCTTGATGACCTTAAAGAGGGCATTCTTGATGACGGAATAGGAAAGGCCGGCGGAAATATCGGCAACGGACGCACCTTCCTTCTGGGCCTGCTTGACGCGGCTGTTCATGAAGACCGTACACCGGGTTCCCAGATCGACCGGTTTGGGCGCAAGCAGGGCTATCTTGGAGAAATCCCGCACGTCCATGCCCATCGTATGGGCAAAGTTGTCCAGGAATGAACCGCAGCCCGAAGAACAGGCCTCGTTCAGCTGAATCGAGGTAATTGCCCCGTCCTTCATGCGGAGGCACTTCATGTCCTGACCGCCGATGTCGAGCAGGAATTCAACCCCGGGAACAAAGAAATCCGCAGCGCGGTAGTGGGTAATCGTCTCTACCTCACCGGAGTCAACCCCCAGCGCGGCCTGGAAAAGCGCCTCTCCGTAGCCGGTCGAAACGGAACGCGCAATATAGCAGTCCTTCGGCAGGATGCTGTAGAGGTCCTTCAGGACCTTTATGGCCAGGTTGACGGGATTTCCCGCATTGACGTCATAGAACTTCCAGAGAATCCGGCCTTCCATGTCGGTCAAGACAGCCTTGGTCGTCGTTGAACCTGCATCCAGGCCGAGGAATACGGGCCCCTTTGCAGAGGCAAGGTCACCCTTGAGGGCAACCTGGGTTGCATGCCGCGCATTGAACTCATCCAGCTCGGCCTGGTCCCTGAACAGGGGTTCCAGCCGCTGGACTTCCTGCATTTCCGCATCGACAAGCTTGGTCAGGGACTGCCGGAATTCCGCTATCGTCGGGAAACGGACTTTCTGCTGCATTTCGTTTGACAGGCAGGAAATCTCCCGTTCTGCAGAATAGGCCGCACCGGCAGCGACAAACAGCTGGCTGTTTTCGGGCACAATTGTCTCTTCGGGCGACAGGTTCAGGGTCACGACAAAACGCTTTCTGAGCTGATCCAGAAAATGCAGGGGACCGCCGAGGAATGCAACATGACCGCGGATCGGTTTACCGCAGGCAAGGCCGGAAACCGTCTGGGTAACGATGGACTGGAAAATGGAGGCCGCAATGTCCTCGCGCCGGGCACCCTCGTTGATCAGGGGCTGAATGTCCGTCTTTGCAAAGACACCGCAGCGGGCAGCTATCGGATAGATTGTCGCAGCGCCCTTTGCCAGCTCATTCAGGCCGCCTGCGTCTGTTTCAAGCAGGGCCGCCATCTGATCGATGAAGGCTCCCGTACCTCCGGCACAGGTACCGTTCATCCGCTGCTCGACACCGCCCTTAAAGTAAGTGATCTTTGCATCCTCACCGCCCAGCTCGATCACGACATCCGTCTGGGGAATCACCTTCTTGACGACCGTCGTCGCCGCGATGACCTCCTGAATGAAGGGAATGCCGAGCCATTCCGATACGGAAAGGCCGCCGGATCCCGTCACCTTGACGCTGACCGGCTGTTCTTCTCCGAGCGGGAATTTTGAGACAAGGCTGTCAAAGGCTTTGTTCACAACGCTGATTATCGTATTGCGGATATCCGCCCGGTGCCGCTCGTAGACACCATATATGATCTCACCCCCGTCATCCAGGATGACGACCTTTACCGTCGTAGAACCGACGTCAATTCCCATCCGTATCGGGCGGGAAACAGGCTTTAAGGACAGGGTGCGTACCGAAGCATTCGTATCGTTCGTTTCCATTGTACTTATACCACCAGTATACCGGCAGAAAAACGCTCTACCATTGTGCTATTTTAATAGGAAACAATTATTTATGCAATGGGGCTTTCCCTGCTTTCATGCAGCACAGCCTGCAAGCGGCAGTCCGTTCAGCCGGCAGGCAGCACAGGCTTCCCGGGCTCAAACAGCTGCGGCAGGACGGCCCGGAAACAAAAAAACCGCCGTCCCCGCTCATATCGTGCGGTTGGATCAGGCGGTTTTCACAAGGGTCTTTTCCCCACCCTGAAGGCTACCCGCGCTACTCGTCTTCCAGCTTGTAGAAGTAGTAGCGGTTGCCGGACAGGGCAAATGCATTGGTAGAAGAGTCACTGACGTCGATGTGGGCTCCCATCATCTTTTTGCGCCAGTTCGTCTCATCCTGTGTCACATACCAGTTGTCCTCGTCGTCAAACGTGACAGCCAGTAAGTTCGGGCAATTCGTAAAGGCATCCTTGTCTATGCTGGTCACGGACCAGGGAATAGTCACAAGGATGATATCCTTCCTATTCCGGTAAGTCCCGTACCCAAGGTCGGTAACATTATCAGGAATCTCCAGATACTCTTTGGCGAAAGCTGCCCCCCCAAGCAGAAGCAAGGCAACGGCAACTATTTTAAATACAGACGTTAATCTAGTCATACGCGCCTCCTTGGGATTTAACACCCCTCTCCCTTAAAGTATACAGCGAATTTGAGAAAAGTAAAGGATTTTTTTCCGGCGGGCAGCGCAGGCAGCCACAGAACACCCCTGTGCCCGGCACACCGGCACCCGGAACAGGACGTTCCGGCAGCCTCAAGCACCGCCCTGCTCAAGACGGACAGAGGCGGGCTGTTTCAGAAATAATTCTGGCTGTCAAGGGGAACCGTATAGCCGACACCCACATCCAGATAGCCGTTATTCCGTTTCTTCGCAAAAATCTGAACCACGGCAAAGTCCCCGCTCGGATCAACCTGCACATCCTGCACGGAGACCGTATCGTCAACGTTGAATCCCGATGATTCTGCAACGGAGCCCCTGACAATGCGGCTGACGACGTACTGGTTCCTGTTCAGCGACGATGAGTGGCTCAGCTGCATGCCGAGCAGCGGCACAAGGGCTTCGGCTATCACATCATGCGTATACACCACATTGCCGGGGGCATCGGGGCGTTCGTCCAGATAGACAATGCGCTCATGTGCGCCACCCGACGCATCAAGGGTCCGCAGATTCAGAATCGTCCCGATCTCACGCCGCATGAAGTCGGCCTTCAAATCATCGAGCGAGCTTATCCGCCTTCCGCTGATGCCGACGATTGTTTCCCCCACGGTCAGGCCGGAACGCGCCGCAGGCGAGGACGGCATGACATATTCGACGGAAAGCCCTTCATTCACCGCCCCGCTGCCGGCCCGCCGCTTCGTCCTGCCGTAGCAGCCGATCCAGGCAGCCTTCCGCTTTCCCTTTGCATAGAACAGGGGAAGCTCATAGCGCAGGTACTCAACCGGTATCGCGAAATTCAGGCCCTGATAGTTCTGCACCCCGGCAAAGACAATCGCCTGTACGTCTCCCTTCGAGTCAATGAGCGGACCGCCGGAATTACCGGAGTTCACCGCCGCGTCAATCTGAAAGACCTTACCGGCACTAAACAGTTCCCGATCCTTCGAAGAAATAATGCCGCTCGTGAGTGTCCGGTCCAGTCCCAAGGGAGAGCCGATGGCATAGACCTTATCGCCCACATCAAGGCTCTCGCTTGAACCGAGGGTAAAGACATAGGGGGCCTCCACTTCCGTCTTCAGGAGCGCGAGGTCAACATTCTCGTCATAGCCGATAATCCTGGCAGGAATTCTCGTATCCGGATCCTCGGCAAGGTAGACATAGAGCCGGGCAAAGCCCTTGTACTCAGGGTCAACGCAGTCCGCGATGACATGGTGGTTCGTGATGATGTAGCCGGACCGGTCAATGAAAAAACCGCTTCCCAGGACGGAGTCATTGTAGCCGACCCTGCCCTGCACCTTTACCCCTTTGTCAACAAAGACGGTTACCGTTCCTTTTACGCATGCCGCCAGGGTCGAAAAGCTGCTCTGCGGCGCAGAAAAACCGGGAACACCCCGCAGGACAGCAGACTCAAGCTCGTTCCGCTGCATCTTGAGGGAAGCGAGTTCCGCATAGCCGACTGCATCGAGCGAATTGAACAGGCGGAGGGCTTCCAGATAGTCCTTCTGGGCAACAGCCTTTTTGTACAGGCCGACAACCTTTGCCTCATAGGACGCATAGAGGCTCTGTGCAGAAGAAAAGCGGGGATTGGCGTCAAGCAGGAGCTTTGAACGCCAGAACGCCTCAACGACTTTCTCCTCGGATATCTTCTGTATCCGGCTGATTTCATAGGATGCAGCATCCTCGGACGTATACTTTCGGGTACTTGTATCCACCCCGTCCTTCTCAGCGGCAGACGGAGACGATGCACAGGAAAACAGCAGGGACGCCGCACAGACGAGCAGGAAAACAGGCAGCTTTCGACGGAACCGGAACATCCTTTACATCTCCGAATCAGGAATAAGCATGCCGTAGCAGAATTCTCCGGCATGGACGGCGTGAACCCTGTCCCCGTCCTTTTCAATCACCGTGGAAAGCCCCTGCACCGCATTCCGCTTAAAAAAGTCGAGTGCTGCCTTTGAAAGCTTTGAAGAACCGGCCTCTCCTATCCAATAGAAGGGATATGAGGAATCCTTCATGACCGGCAGTTCCTGGCTGCCGCTCTTCACCAGAACCGGTATGCCGTCAGCAATCGTAACGCTCACGACATTTTCCTTATACGGCAGGTAGAACATATCGGTTTCTATCCGCTTCCCGCTTTCCGCATCAATACCCGTCGAAACACGGACGTTCCAGTAGCCGTCGCCGTCGGTGTCCCAGGAACTGATGACGGCACCGCCGTCAAGGTATTCTTCCGTAAAGTCGGGAACCGTGTCCCCGTCCGTATCCACCTGCACCATGCGGAGATAAAAATCCGCACCGTTCGACGGCGTCCCGAACAGGTTCGTCATGACGGTCCGTTCAACCGCAGTATCATGAACGGACGCCTCGCCATCGGAAACAGCAGCATAGTACTCCGTCGTCTCAAAGACGGAATCCCCGTCGGCATCAACAATGCGGGATACGGGCATGCTGTCAGAGAACAGCGAATGGGCGTACAGCTTCCCTTCGTGGTAATAGTCCGCAGCCTGGATCTGTCCGTCAAGAACCGTCACCGTTATCCAGGAATTCTCACGCTCCGTACTGGGGACCGTAAAACTTGCGGAAGCAGCGGCAAGTTCCGCCCGGTCGAGCCGCCGTTCATCGACATTCGGCACGGGGAAAAAGAATTCTGCCCCGCAGACACCGCTGATAACCCGGTCATACTCCATGCGGACGGGGGTCCACTGCAGCGCCTCGCCCAGCAGATTGAAGATATTGACCTTCCTGCCGTTAAAGTCCTTCACGACAAAGGTAGACAGGGCAGGAAAAACCTGCCAGGTAAAGTCAGCCTCAAGCGCATACAGGTAATCAGCATCATACAGGATTCCGGAAACGGGAACGCCGAAGTCGCAGAAAACCTCCCACTCCAGCTCACCGTCCTGATTTGCGTCAAGGGCAATGTGCTGGGGCCGGCCGCGGTAGTAGGATACCGTCATGTCATCAATGCCGTCGCCGCTCGTATCGCAGGTAAATTCTCCGCAGAAGGCGGTGAAATACTCCTTTGCTTCTGCCTTTACCTGTTCATCGTCAATTGCCAGCATGAAGGCCCGCATATAGTCAACATTCAGACTGTCGTCCGCAAAGGATGCAATGTACTCAAAAGCCTCTTTCTGTCCGATCAGGCCCTCGTCAAGGGCAACGCCGGCATAGAGCGGATGCACCAGCCCCCGTGCGCTGAAGGACTGGAGCAGTTTCTTCCGTTCATCCCCCCGGGCAAATGCCAGCGCCATTATCTCAAGTTCGGCATCTTCATCTTTCGTGCTTTCGTCATAGAGCTTCATCTGGTTTATGAACGATGCCGCCAGGCGGCTGACGACCGGATCATCGTCCGTCGGATCCTCATAGGTGAAAAAGAGCTGGGGAAAGCGGGTGTCGTCGGGGAAAATCTTCCGGGCATTTGAAATCTTGTTTCTTGCTGCCGTATATGATTCCGGCGTTCCGAGCCGGTAGTAGGCCTTTGCCCTGATATACTCGGCGGAAGAGGAGAACACGGGCGGATTTGCATCCAGTACGGAAAAGACCTCCGCACTCCTTCCCGTATCCGAAAGGATGTCCGCATAGAGAATCCTCGCATTGTCCCTGTTGTAGTTAACCCAGTTGTTGCCGTCGATGGCCTGCTTTACCAGGGCAGAAACCTCTGCCCGGCTGCCCCCGCCTTTCTGGACAGCAACGGCATAGATATACCAGAGGTCTGAAACGCTCTCATCATAGCTGAGTCCCATCTGCGCCTGGGAAGCGGCGGCGCTCCACGCAGACTGGGAAGCATAGTTGCCGGCAGCCTCAAGGCAGCGCAGGGCGGTCCGCCTGTTTGCAAGGGAAATCACGGAAGACGTTCCCGATGAATCCTGTGCCGACACAAACGAACAGGCTGCAACAAAACACATACAAAACGCTACGAGTCTCACCCTCATATCAACATCCTTACATTCTATAACAAATCTATGGTCTCTATTATACACTACTTTCTAATATTTTACCACCCAGTTTTTGTATCCCAGGGCGGCCCCCCAGATGGCGGCAACCGGCTGTCCCTGCATGTCAAGGCGCTGTATCAGGGGGATCAGGTCCTTCTTTTCCGCACACTTCCAGCCGTCCAGTACGGACGCAACAGACCGTTCCGCAGTTCCCGCCGACTGTATGCGGTCGCCCGGCTGCCGGCTGCGGATGATGAAGGGAAACGACAGGCCCGGCAGCCGCAGTGAAGCCTCCGGTCCGGCCCCCTGCAGCTCCAGGACAAGGGCCGCCGTCTCAGTATCATCTGGACTGCCTGCGGACACGACGGCAACATCAAGCGGACCGATCCGGAAACGCCCCTCCTTCCGGACCACAAGAAAAAAGCCCCCTTCTGCGGCTGCCTCCATATTCCGCTCAATGATGAGCTGCCCCCCGTCGACATGCAGGCTGAGGGACGAACAGGATTCCTTCCATCCGCTGCGGAGCTTCATGCCTGCGATACGGGAGAAAAACGCATAGGGAATGCGGCCCTCAGCCGGCCCCCTTGCCCTGCCGCCGTCGCAACGGGGCAGGGCATCGGCCGCATCGAACAGGAGGCGGACGCGGAGAGCCTTCGCTTCCCGGCAGAAACTGGCAGCGTCCAGCCCGATGCGACCGGAGCCTGCGGCGTCAACGGTAAAGCGGCAGCGTTTCCGGGCCGCTTCCAGCTCCCCGTCAAAAAATGCAGCATCATCCCGCATCTTTGCCGCCAGGGAAAGCAGGGCCTTTGACCAGCCGCCGAACTGCCCGTCAAGCAGCGGCACCAGTACGTTCCGTACCCGGTTGCGCAGCAGGGCATTGTCGGCATTCGTACGGTCCGTCCTGAACGCAATTCCCTGCTCAGCCAGATAGCGCTCTATATCTGCCCGCGTCACATCGAGCAGGGGCCGCAGATAGCGGTCACGGCACATCTGAATGCCCGAAAGAGACGCTACCCCGCTGCCGGACAGAAAACGCATCAGCAGGGTTTCCAGCTGGTCATTCCGGTTATGGGCAAGACAGAGAAAGTCGATGGCATGGTCCGCCATGCAGCGCTCAAAGCAGGCATAGCGGGCATCCCGCGCAGCTTCCTCAAGGCTCGCCCCGTGCAGCCTGACAGCCTCCAGAATCGCACCCCGCGGGATATCAGAGCGGAAACAGGGTATTCCCAGTGATGCACAGTAGTCCTGGACAAATGCCGCATCACCTGCCGTTTCTTCCTCCGGCCGCAAGTTGTGGTTTACCGTCACGGCACACAGACCGAAGGCGGGAGGCAGGATATGGGACAGGGCCGTCAGCAGGGAAACGGAATCCGCCCCGCCGCTGACGGCAGCCCCCAGCGTACACGGGGAAGACAGGCGTATACCGCAGGCCCGGAGGTTTTCCGAGATTCTGGCATCAAAATCAGCAACAAAAGACATCGCCATAAAAAAAGCCGGCAGAACTGCCGGCATATATCAGCTGCACGATACCTGCAGCAGTTTACTTCCTTGGGGGAGCAATCGTCACGACGAGATCGTTCGGATTGGAAAGAATCGTCAGCTTGTCGCTCAGGCCGAGATCCTTGACCGTGTACTTCTGTCCGATCTCAACCTTTGAAATGTCGGCGACGATGGTCTGGGGCATGTCGGCAGGCAGGGCCTTGATCTTCACATCTGGAACGTGCTTGACGAGGAAGCCGCCCTTGAGGACTCCCGTCGGCGTACCGGAATAATGAATCTTGAGGCGGGCAACAACCGGCTTCTGGCCGCTGACAATGTGGAAATCAGCATGCAGGTTCTTATCGGTGATGATGTCATACTCAGTATCCTGAATATACGCCTGATACTCCTGTCCCTCAATAACCAGCTTAATCAGCGTCGTCGGGGTAACCGAACGCCATGCCTTTGAAAACTCAGCCGCATCGATATCAAGCATCGTTGACTCGCCCTTCTCGTTATAGGCGACGGCAGGAATACGACCTGACGCGCGGAGAGCCTTTGCAACTTTTTTTCCAGTTTCCTTGCGGATTTTTGCATTAATTACCATCTGTTCCATAACTAAAAAAAACTCCTTAAAAAAATTCCCTGCTGCGGGATATTTTATCTCTGGGACGGCAGGATTCGAACCTGCGGAATGACGGCACCAAAAGCCGTTGTCTTACCACTTGACGACGTCCCAATAGAATGCAAAACAAAATGCAGGCCTGCGGACGCTGCTCCGCAGGCTGCAAACCTGCTCTCCTGCCGGGGAATTTCAGTCTTCATCTTCGGTAGATGAAAACTCATCAAAATGACCTGCCGCGTACTCGGACAGAATTTTGTCCTGCAGGGCATTTCGAAAATCAGGGCTGATCGGATGAGCTACATCTTTATACTCACCACTCGAAGTCTTCCGGCTCGGCATAGCTATAAAAGGCCCTGTCTTTCCCTCGATGACCTTCACATTATGAACAACAAAGCAGTCATCAAACGTCACCGTGACATACGCCCGAAGCTTGCCTCCTCCCTCAACCTTCCGAATTCGCAACTCCGTAACTTGCATACGTAACTCCTCGTCAGCACCGGACCACCCATCACCCGCTGAAAACACCAAAAACAGTGGACCCGGAGCCTGACATATCCGCAAAAGAGGCTCCTGCCTCTTTCATTGCGCAGACAGCACGTGCTATTTCCTCATGTCTGGCCGAGACAGGAACGGTAAAATCGTTGACAAAACGCCAGTCACCGGGTTCCTTCTCCCACTCGACCTTCCATGCATCCTTTCCCGAAAAGGCATTATGCCTCACCTTCCCCAGGGAAACAGCATCGTCCAGCCAGGTGTAGGCTTCCCTCGTGGAAACCGGAACACCCGGCAAAAAAAGGCGGACTGCAAGCTTCTGTTTCGGGGGCAGGCATGCAACCTGCTCACCCCGCCCCGTTACATACGCGGCATAGGGGTGCCCCGCACCTGCCTCGAGCAAGGCGTGCATGAAAAAAGGCACGTCACTTCCGACAGAAAGTGCCAGTCCGTACAGCTGGTCAGCTGTCAATCTCGTACCGAATAAACTGTCAATGGATTGAATAAAAGATGCAGCATCACTGGATCCGCCCCCCAATCCACCGCCGGAAGGAATCTGTTTGTCCACACTCACGCGGACGCTCGACTCAATACCGGTCAGCACGCAGAAAGCTTTGTATGCTTCAGTGAAGGTGTTCTTCTTTGGCAACAGCAGGGACGGACAGTCAACTTCACATTCCCTGCCCTTTCCGCCGATGATGGAGACGGAAAGGCTATCATGAAGGGAAATCGTCGTAAAGATCCCCTCGATGTCATGATATCCGTCAGCCCTCCGCGGGAACACGCTCAGACCGACGTTTATCTTTGCCGGAGCTTCAACAGTAACACTGTCAGCCATACGGCAGAACTATAGCATAGAACGGGCCTTTCCGTCAATATGTTACCGCAGACTTGAAAGCTCTATCAGGTTCGGGCTGGTCGTTGCGCCTTCCAGCTTCGCATACTCTTCCATCAGCCGCCGCTGCTCGGAGCTGATATGAGAGGGAAGCTGCACCATTACCTTTACGTACAGATCCCCCTTGCGGCTTGTACCGGAAACAGGAACGCCCTCTCCCTTTATGCGGAGCATCTTGCCGTGCGTCGTACCCGAAGGAATCTTGAGCGTAATGCGGCGGTTATCCAGCGTCGGAATCGTAATGTCGGCTCCCAGCAGGGCCTGGGAAAGGCTGATGGGAACGGCACAATAGAGGTCCGTGTCACTGCGCTCAAAGCAGCGGTCTGACCGGACATGAAGCACGATGATCAGATCACCCGGCCTGCCGCCGTTCGTCCCCGCATCGCCCTGCTTGGGAATCGTTATCCGTTTGCCGTCATCGGCTCCCGCCGGAATCGTAATCGTAACGATCGAATCCTTCTCTTCCGTTCCGCTGCCCCGGCAGTATTTACAGGGGTGGTCAATGACCGTTCCCTTACCGCCGCAGGTCGGACAGGTCTGCTGCACCTGAAAGAAGCCAGAACTCCTGCGTACCTGACCGACACCGCCGCAGGTAGAACAGGTCTTCCTGCTTGATCCGGGCTCTCCGCCCGTTCCCTTACAGTGAGAACAGACAACGCTGTGGGAAAAGCGGATGTCCTTCTTGGTGCCGAATACGGCATCCTTGAAGTCCAGTTCCAGATCATAGCGCAGGCTCTGGCCGTCGTTGTTGTTGCGGGAGCGTGACGAGCCGAAGCCGCCGAAACCACCGCCGAAGAGATTTTCGAAGATGTCTCCGAAACCGCCGGAACCGAAAATATCCTGGAAATCGTGGAAGGCATGGCTGTAGCCCTGGGAGCCACCGCCCCCCATGCCTTCAAGGCCGGCAAAACCGTACTGGTCATAAATAGGCCGCTTCTGGTCATCGCTTAAGACTTCATACGCCTCAGTCGCCTCCTTGAACTTCTCCTCGGCTTCCTTATTGCCGGGGTTGCGGTCAGGGTGATACTTTATTGCGAGTTTCCTGTACGCCTTCTTTATCGACTCCTTGTCTGCACTCTTGTCCAGACCAAGGACTTCATAGTAGTCACGTTTGTCAGCCATTTCCAATCATTTCCTCTATACACAAATTCCCCGCCGGACAGAGCCGCATGCGTGCAGTACCGTCAGGCGGGGAAGCCCCAAAACTATCCGTTATTTCTGATCGTCGTGGACTTCGTATTCAACATCGTCCGCCGATCCCTTGTCAAAGCCGGATGACGATGATGATGAAGCACCCGCATCAGCACTGCCGCCGGCACCGCCCTGCGGTCCGGCTCCGGCACCCGCCTGACCGGCGGCAGCCTGGGCCTTGTACATCTCCTCGGCAATCTTATAGGACGCCTGCTTGAGGGCCTCGGTCTTTGCCTTGATGTCCTCCGTGTTGTCACCCTTCAGGGCTTCCTTGAGGGCACTCACCGCACTCTCAATCTTGGCCTTGTCGTCAGCGGAGACCTTGTCGCCCATCTCCTTGAGGGTCTTCTCGGTCTGGTAGACCAGGCTGTCGCCCTCGTTCTTGGCATCGACGGCCTCCCTCTTCTTCTTGTCGTCAGCGGCGTTGGCCTCGGCATCCTTCACCATCCGGTCAATCTCCTCCTTGCTCAGGCCGGAAGAAGACGTGATCTGGATGTGCTGCTCCTTGCCCGTGCCCTGATCCTTCGCGGAGACGTGGACGATTCCGTTCGCGTCGATGTCGAAGGTGACCTCGATCTGCGGAACTCCGCGCGGTGCCGGGGGAATGCCGTCCAGGTTGAAGTTGCCGAGCGTGCGGTTCTGGCTTGCCATCTCGCGCTCGCCCTGCAGGACGTGGATCGTGACGGCAGTCTGACCGTCAGCCGCAGTCGAGAAGACCTGGCTCTTCTTGGTCGGGATCGTCGTGTTGCGGTTGATCAGGCGGGTGAACACGCCGCCCATCGTCTCAATGCCGAGCGAAAGCGGCGTAACGTCCAGCAGGACCATGTCCTTGACGTCACCCTTGAGGACTCCGCCCTGGATGGCGGCACCGATGGCGACCGCCTCGTCGGGGTTGACCGCACGGCTGCCTTCCTTGCCGAAGATGCTCTTGACGATTTCCTGAACCTTGGGCATGCGGGAAGAACCGCCGACGAGCAGGATTTCGTCAATCTTGTCGCCGCTGATGCCAGCATCGGCCATAGCCTTGCGGCAGGGCTCTTTTGTCGCCTCAAAAAGGTCGTCGGTCATCTTCTCGAACTCGGCGCGAGTCAGGGTCTTCTGCAAGTGCTTCGGGCCGGTCGCGTCAGCCGTGATGAAGGGCAGGTTAATCTCGGTCGTCGTCTGGTTGGAAAGAGAAATCTTCGCGTTCTCGGCGGCCTCACGGAGGCGCTGCTTGGCCATCGGATCCTTTGACAGGTCTATGCCCGTGTCGGCCTTGAAGCTGTCAATCAGCCAGCTGACGATGCGGCCGTCCCAGTCGTCTCCTCCCAGGTGGGTGTTTCCGTTGGTGGACTTGACCTCGAACACGCCGTCGCCCAGCTCAAGGATGGAGATATCGAAGGTACCGCCTCCGAGGTCGTAGACGGCAATCGTCTTGTCCTTGTCACCGTCCTGCTTGAATCCGAATGCGAGTGACGCAGCGGTCGGCTCATTGATGATGCGCTTAACGTCAAGACCTGCAATCTTACCGGCATCCTTGGTTGCCTGCCGCTGGGCATCGTTGAAGTACGCAGGAACCGTAATGACAGCCTCGGTAACGCTCTCGCCCAGGTAGTCCTCGGCAGTCTTCTTCATCTTCTGCAGGATGAAGGCAGAAATCTCCTGCGGGCTGAATTCCTTCTTCTGTCCGGCCTCATCCACCTCGACGCGCACGTCATCGCCGTGATCCTTCACGCTGTAGGGGATGCGCTTGATTTCATCGGGGAGCTCGTTGTAGCGGCGTCCAATGAAACGCTTGATCGAATAGACGGTGTTCTTGGGGTTCGTGACCATCTGGTTCTTGGCGGGCTGGCCGACAATGCGGTCTCCCTTCGCCGTGAAGCCGACGATGGAAGGCGTGGTGCGGAAGCCCTCAGAGTTCTGGATGACGACCGGCTCACCGTTCTCCATGACCGCGACGCAAGAGTTCGTCGTTCCCAAGTCAATTCCAATAATCTTTCCCATAATATCTATCTCCTCTCAAATATCTTTATTCCTCCGAGGCAGAAACCCCGGACTCCCCACTATTCGCACTATCAGACGAGGCATCCGACCCTCCGGCGGCCTCGTCGTCCTTCGGAGCCTCCACCGACCCGTCCGGCATGGAAACCATCACCTTTGCATGACGGATAACCCGGTCCTTGAGCTTGTAGCCCTTCAGGTACACGGCCTTAATCACCGGCTCCGGCACCGGATCATCCGACTTGCCGATTGCCTCGTGAAGCTCAGGATCAAAGGCATCACCGACCTTGCCGTAGGCAACCAGGTCATACTTATTCTCCAGCATGCTGACCAGGCCCTTGTTTATCATCTTCACTCCGTCTGCTATCGATTTTGCATCAGTTGAAGAGTCTGCAGCTTCGACCGTCCGGTCAAAGTTGTCAAGGCTGTCCAGCAGGTCCTTGAGCAGGCTCGTATTGGCATAGTCAAAGGCATCCTGCTTTTCCTTTATCATCCGCTTGCGGTAGTTGTCAAAATCCGCGCTCTTCCGCAGGTACTGGTCCTTAAAATCGTCCCGTTCCTTTTCCAGAGCGGCAACCTTCTTTACCAGCAGTTCCAGCTCATTTTCTGAATCATCAGGGGAATCAGCGGCTTCCGCAGCTTCAGCGGGCTGCTCCGCACCTGCCCCGGCATCGACGTCTACCGCCTCGTTCCGTGCCTGTTCCTCTGAAAACTCATCTGCCGTCGGAGCGGCTTTTTCTTCTTTTTCCTCGTCCATCTCTCGTAAAACCTTCGATTTTCTCATGCAGCATCCCTGCTACACTAGAAAACATAATAAAAGCCGTTAAAAAACGTCAAGGGACGCGGAAGGTATTTTTTTCCATTCATTTCGCTGCAGGATAATTCTGTTCCTTCGCCCGCCCCCGGAAGATGAGCTTTTTGCCGAATACACTGTCCTTCAGATACACCTTCGCCTCTCCCTTTTCCCATACGAACTCCCCTTCGTAGGAGTCAATGTGGGACAGCTTCTTCTGCCCCCGGTCGGGTATGGAAGCAGGTGTCCCCGACTGGTCGGAAACGACGGTAAAGGCGGCCGGTATCCGGATCTTCCTGCCTCCGTCCAGAATGGCACGCGCCGAATCGTCAAGCCTCAGGAGTATTGCGCTTCCGTCTGCCTTCTGTATCATGAACCAGGGGAACATGCCTTCCATCGAGAAGGTATCCATGCTGTCCCCGCCCCCCTCAAGATGGGCTGACAGCCCGATGTCGTCATAGTAGGGCATGAAGGAATTGTGAAAGCCTTTCGGCAGGGTAGCCTCCGGCTCGCCCGCATCAACGGCAGCGAGCAGCTTGCCGTAATACTTTATCCGCAGCGTAATCAGCTCAAGCATGGAAGGATAGGTCCACTCGCTGTAGGCAAGCAGATCCCGGTACAGGCTCGCATTCGTGCTCATGATGTCCCTGCCGAAGCTGGTCATCTGCTTTATCTTGGGGACATTCAGCCGGTTCAGGAATGTCACCCGGGTAATCAAGTCCAGCAGGTTGTAGCCCCAGCGGGACAGTTCCGCATTGTCATGGGACGCAATGTTCTCCTGTATCGCCGCCCGGAGTTTTTTTGCAAGCCCCGTGTTGGCCGCAATCCTGCCCTGTATGAGCTGCCGATCCTGAGCGGTGTAGGTCCGTCCCTCATCCAGCAGGAACTTCTCTTCCATCAGGTTTTCCAGATCGGAACCTTCCTGGAACAGCAGGCTGCTGCTGCGGACGACAAAGGGCTGTGCATCACGCCCGTCCCTGGTCATGAGCATCTTATAGCTGTTGCCGCCCTGAAAGGCACCCCGGTTACCGGTGTCAATCTCGTAACAGTCGGCCGTTGCGACGGCAGAATAGGTAAAAAGGGAATGGTTTGCACCCCTGAAAATGTCGGAAAGGATATCCCGGAAGGGGGCGGAATAGCCGTCCAGTTTCCGTTCATCCAGTTCCGGGGTTATGAAATAGTAGCGCGGCGTTCCGTCAAAGCCCGGATCATAGCGCAGGACATAGGTCCACTTTTCCACGGGAAAGAGCTTACAGGTAAAGGCTTCATCCCCCATCCTGACGGTCAGGGTACAGCGGTCTTCCGATGACAGGGTCGCTCCTTCGAGCGAACAGCTGACGCCTTCGAGCTTTGCCCCGTTCTTCGTGACGGAACCGGTATAGGAAATCGTCTGCGGCCGGCCGTATTCTTCCCCGGAACCGTCCAGCCACACGCTGTCATCAAGAACCAGGCTGGCAGGAACAAAGGACCACTTCTGCTCATAGAGCATCTTGTGCCAGTAGCCGACGATACCGTTCTTATCGCAGCCGGCAACCCGCAGCTCGCGGGCATAGTTCCCCTGCCCCGTCTGCGCAATGCTTATCATCTTTGTCAGGCGCGCCTTGCCTTCCAGCGGAACCGGCGGCTGCTTTGCCCAGTCTTCCGCAGGAAGGGCCCATGCCGTGTAGTTGGAAAGGTAATCGCTGCCGCGCTTGCCCTGCTTCTGCACGTCATAGGTGTACAGGAAGAACATGGGGTCGCAGCCCATCGTGTCAAAGTCGATCAGCCTCGTATACATCGTCCCCCGGCAGCCGATGAGGAAAATCGTACTGCCGGAAACGCTGATATTCTCGGCAATGAAACTCCCCTTCTCGGGGCACTCAATGGACCGGCTGAAATCGGGAGGAAGCCCCGAGTCGCTGAAACGGATATGCTGCCCGTCTTCCGTCAAAAAGTAGAAGGTCTCCAGCCCCATCGTCCCCCAGTGGTGCTGGTTGCCGTAGCGGTCCTCGTACCAGAGGATGTCATCCCGCCTTGTACCGAGGCTCCAGCCCCGCTTATTCACGACGAGCCCGTTCTGCACTGCCATCGTATTGCGGGGAAACCCGGAGAGGACCCGCCACTTGAATGCCTGCTGGCGCAGCACTTTCTTGAAGAAAACCGTATACATGATGCCCTGATCATCAAAGGCATAGAGGGCGTCCGCATCACAGGAGATCTCCCGGATAGCCGAAGGAGGGTCAAATTTATCGCCGCCGGGACTCTTGAAGGGAAGTCCCGTCTTGAGGAACAGCTCCCAGCGGTCTTCCCCCGGCTTCTTTGCGTAAATGCGGCCGTCCGCAAGGGCAAACTCGTAGTATGCACAGTACGACTGCGTCATCGTCCTGAGCAGTACCTTTTCCGGCAGGAAGCCGGAAACATCCTGCGTCTTTGAAATATCACGGAGAACCGGCTCCGGGGCAGGCCGGGAACGGCGTTCCTGCGCACAGACAGGACTCACGGAAACGGAAATACCCAGCGCAAGGAGTATCGTAACGAGTATAAAAGGGACCTTCTTTTTCATGCTTCAGGTCCAGAATCATAGCCTGTATAAGGAAATAATGCAAGGGGACCGGAAAATCCGCTACGCCGCCCCGCGGCCGTCAGTTTTCGGGGCACACGAGGCGGAAGCCGATGAAGTCGCCCCGGTAGTAGGCGTAGTAATAGCTGCGGTTGGAACCCCTGTTGACAGGACTGCTGTAATTGCGGCCGTAGTACCAGCTGCCGCCCCGGTAAAAGCGGCTGCGCCCGTCTTTTCCGTAGGAATCCCACACCCATTCCCAGACGTTGCCGCTCATGTCGTAGAGTCCGTAACCGTTTGCCTTCTTCTGCGCCACCGGATGCGTCGTCCCGCCGCTGTTGCTGACGTACCAGCCCACCTCGTCAAGCGTGTCACTGCCCGCATAGCGGAAATCCTGCCCGCCGGACACGGCATATTCCCATTCTGCCTCGGTCGGGAGGCGGAAGCCCGAAGCACCCGCATCCTGCGTAATGAGTCCCTCGATACGCTTTCCCCGGTGCGGGGTATAGCCCCATTTGTCAACGTCGGTCTCGCCGTCCACGGCATAGACCGGACTCCGGCCGAGCGCCATGCTGAGCCGGTTGCAGAAGCAGACCGCATCGTACCAGCTCACCTGCTCCACCGGGAGGTCTGCTCCCCTGAAGCGGCTCGGATTTTCCCCCGTCACCGCCTCATACTGCGCCTGCGTCAGCTCGGTCACCCCCATGCAACAGCCGATGCCGCCGACCGGCACAAACGAGAATACCTGCCCGGCCAGGCTAAACGAGACCTGCCCGCGCTCCCCGCCCCGGGCAACGGCCGTTACAAGCAGCAGCCCTGCTACGGCTCCCCACAGCCGTTTCATGCCGGAACTCATACCTCAGACAGCAGGGCTTCCTCGCACTTCTTCAGCTCTTCCGCGCTGGACTCGGGCATCTTGGGGAAGGAGGGATTGATGTCCCGCATGGTTTCGACGAGTATCTGAGAGAACAGATAGCGGGCATACCACTTCTGGTCGGCAGGAACGACATACCAGGGGCAGTTCTTGGTTGCCGTTGCATTTATCGCATCCTCAAAGGCCTTCTGGTACTTGTCCCAGTACTTGCGTTCCTTGAGGTCGTTTGCACTGAACTTCCAGTTCTTTTCCCCGCGGTCAATACGCTCCAAAAAGCGCTTCTTCTGCTCGTCCTTGGACAGGTTCAGGAAAATCTTCACGACACGGAAGGCATTCCCGTACAGGTAATTCTCCCAGTTGACGATTTCCTTGTACTTCCCTTCAATATACTTGCCGTTGTGGAAGGTCCGCTTGGGCATATTGTAGTCCTTCCAGAACTCGTGCACGTTTACGACGAGGACCTCCTCATAATAGGAACGGTTAAAGACGCACATCTTGCCCCGCTGCGGCAGCCGCTTGTGGTAGCGCCAGAGGAAGTCATGCTGCTCCTCCTCGGAATTGGGGGACTTAAAGCTGTAGACGCTGATCCCCTGCGGATTCAGGGGTCCCAGGACATGCTTTATCGTGCTGTCCTTGCCCGCTGCGTCAAGGGCCTGCAGGATTATCAGGACAGACTCCTGGGACTGGGCGTAGAGCTTGCCCTGCCAGTCGTCTATTTCCCGTATGTTCTCTTCGGTCTTGTAGGCGTACTCCTCCTTTTTGCTCCCCCGCCCCTCCGAATCGTGGGGAACGGAACTCAGGTCAAGCTTCTTCGTGCCGTCATAGCGGTAGTCTTTCAGAACATCATCTTTCGCCATATTTTCCTCCTGCACAGATCGCTGTCATTTACAATTCTTCCCGTATCTGCTATGCTACAGCTATTCTAGCATGGAATTCCCGCTTTGTGGGAAAAATTCAAGGCTTTTTACATTCGTCTCGATAATAATAAGGAGTACATTCCATCTGTGCTGTGTCAAAAGGAGGTTTCAGGATGGGCAAAGTCTTCAATATGGCTACGGAGAAACCTTCGCAGATGGATCAGGAGCACATGCTCACGCTCAAGGGCATATCGCTCGCCCCCTACATGCAGCTGGCGACCTACCTGATCGGCAAGGCCCGGTTTGCAGGCGGCAACATGTTCCGCCACCAGATGGACACGATGGGCATCCTGATCGACTACGGCTACATCGACAGCATTCTGCTCAAGGCAAGCTGCATCCATGACGTCGTCGAGGACATACCGGGCTTTGACATAGAACTCATACGGCACGCCGATGAAGAAGGCGAACAGGTCCTCCAGCTCGTGCAGGAAGTCACGAAACAGCCCGGACAGCTCAAGAACGAGTACCTGCGGGGCATTCTGGACAAAGGCAGCCACAAGGCAAAGCTGCTCAAGTGCGCTGACCGGATAAGCAACATGATCAGCCTGGGATTCGTCACGAGCGCCGCATTCATCGAGCGTTACTGCGACGAAACCGAATACTTCATCTTCCCGATTGCCCTCGAAGTCGACTACAACATGTATCAGGAGCTCATAACCCTCGTCATGACCCGCCGCCAGTACCTTGAAGACTCAAAATACTTCGATTTGCACAAGGACGACGAGTAAAAACCGCCCTTGTTACCCCCCGCAGCACTACTTCCCGCCGTACTGAACGGCAGCCTTTATGAAATCCCTGAACAGGGGCCCCGCCTTGTTGGGTCGGCTCTTGAATTCCGGATGGAACTGACCGCCGAGCATCCAGGGGTGGTCAGGCACTTCGACAATCTCCACGAGATTCCGCTCCGGGTTCACGCCTGCAATGATTAACCCCGCCTGCTCCAGCTCTTCCCGGAATGTATTGTTGAACTCATAGCGGTGCCGGTGCCGCTCCCAGACGTCCAGCGACCCGTAAGCCTTTTCCGTCAGCGTTCCCGGCTTGACGGCGCACTCAAACTTGCCCAGCCGGAGGGTACCGCCCAGAATCTTGCCGTTCTGGTCGGGCATGAGGTCTATGACCGGATGCGTCGTATCCTTGTCTATCTCGGTGGAATGAGCATCCGCCCAGCCGAGCACGTCACGGGCATACTCAATGACGATTATCTGCATTCCCAGGCAGATGCCGAAGTAGGGCACCCTGTTGAGCCGGGCATAGCGGGCTGCGCGGACCATGCCTTCTATGCCGCGCGAGCCGAAGCCGCCGGGCACGATGATGCCGTCCGCCCCGGAAAGACGGGCTGCGGTCTTTTCGTCGTCGGTCAGCGTCTCGCTGTCTATCCAGTCAATGACGACTTCCGCCTCGTTTGCAATGCCGCCGTGCGTCAGGCTTTCCACGACCGACAAGTATGCATCGTGCAGCTCGATGTACTTACCCACGAGGGCAATCGTGACCTTGTGCTGCGGGTTTTCGAAGGTGTGGACCATCTTTGCCCAGTCTTCAAGGCGGGTTTCCCGCTTTTCAAGGCCCAGGGCCTTGCAGACGGCATCTCCCAGCCCTTCTTTTTCCATGTTGAGCGGAACCTCGTAGATGGACTTCGCATTGAGGTTCTGGATGACGCAGTCAGTATCCACATTGCAGAACTGGGCAAGGCGTTCCCGCGTGTTCTCATCGATCGGAAGCTCCGTGCGGAGCATCAGGATGTTCGGCTGAATTCCCAGCTCCTGCAGTTCCTTGACCGAGTGCTGGGTCGGCTTGGTCTTCATCTCGTGGGCCTTTCCCAGATAGGGAACCAGCGTCAGGTGGATGTAGCAGCAGTTTTCCTCGCCGACCCGGTACTTCATCTGCCGGATTGCTTCTATAAACGGAAGGGATTCAATGTCGCCGACCGTACCGCCGATTTCGGTTATGATGACGTCCGCACCGGTCTCCTGCGTCGACAGGAGCATCCGGGAAAGGATTTCTTCGGTAACGTTGGGGATGACCTGCACCGTACCGCCGTGATAGCCCCCTTCCCGCTCGCGGTTCAGGACGGCCAGGTACACGCGGCCCGCAGTCGTGTTGGAAGACTGGGAAAGGGTCGCATCGGTAAAGCGCTCGTAGTGGCCCAGATCAAGGTCAGTTTCCGCACCGTCGTCGGTAACGAAGACCTCCCCGTGCTGGAAGGGATTCATCGTCCCCGGGTCTATGTTCAGATACGGATCAAATTTCTGGTTTACGACCGAAAAGCCCCTGCCCTTCAGAATCAAGCCGATTGAAGCCGCGGCGATTCCCTTGCCGAGGCCCGAAACCACTCCGCCGGTGATGAAAATATACTTGGTCATTGGAACAGTATAGCGGATTATCGTCCGTTCGTCTATCAGAGACCGGCACCTTCGGCTGCCCGGAAGCACCGGCCGTTTTCCTAATAGCTCTTGCCTTCCATCTCCTGATACCGGGCAATAACCGTGTCCAGGCGGGCAATCTCCCGGTCCAGGGTCTTCTGGTAGTCCAGTTCGGCAGTAACAATGCGTTCCCGCTCGTCCTCCCAGTTCTGCAAATCGGTGATGTAGAGGAAGTTGTACTGGGAGATAGAAGCTTTTTCCGCCCAGAGCTTGGCTTCCCGCCAGTAGTAATAGGCGGCTTCGTAGCAGGTCCTGGCCTTCTCCAGGTTGCGCAGGTACTCGTCCTTCCAGGGGGCGTCGTAGAAGTAGGCGACCTGCTTGTCGTACACCCGGCCCAGGCGCAGGTGCTGCTCGATGAGCTTGAGGTTGACGTGCATCTGGAAGAGAAAGCGGTACTTTTCCCACTGCTCGTGGGTTTCTATCTTCGCCATCGCATAGAGGGGATTGGCGAAGTCCGCCTTAACGGCCTGCTCCAGCCACCAGATGTTCTCAATACAGTCGTCGGGGGCCTGGGCATAGTGGATGTGGTAGAGTTTATAATAATCTTCCTTGTACTTTACCATATAGGCGTCCGTACCCACCGGCAGGACGAACAGAAGGGCAAACGCAAGGGTCAAAAGCGGTATATACTTCTTCACAATTTCCTTATCGGCATAAACGGAGGATGAAGAAAGCGTTTTCTGCCCCTTCCGGCAGACGGCAGTTTTTCCGCCGGCGTTTTTTATCATTGAACATACAGCGGAAAAGGGTTATAATAGAGTAATCAACACGCACAACGATTCCATAAGGAGTGTTTTTATGATTAAAACTGTAAAGGACGTAGACCTGAAAGGAAAGCGCGTCATCATGCGCGTGGACTTTAACGTTCCGATGAAGGACGGGGTCGTTCAGGACGACACCCGCATCATGGCGGCCCTGCCCACCATCAAGTGCATTCTTGAGCAGAAGCCCAGGAGCCTCGTCCTGATGAGCCACCTCGGTGACCCCAGCAAGGACGTCAAGAAGGCTCAGGAGAAGGCGGAGAAGGCCGGAAAGCCCTTCACCGACGCAGACAAGGAGAAGTTCATCAACGGCAAGAACCGCATGAAGCCGGTCGTCGAGTACTTCGCGAAGAAACTGGGTCAGGATGTCACATTCCTGCCCGACGCACTCGGCCAGAAGGCTGCGATTGACGCACTTCCCGAGGGTGCCGTCGCCATGCTTGAGAACGTCCGCTTCCACAAGGAGGAGACGAGCAAGGTCGATGCCGACCGCGAGAAGATGGCTGCAGAGCTTGCGACCTACGGAGACATCTTCGTCAACGACGCGTTCGGAACCGCCCACCGCGACCAGGCTTCCACCGCCACGATCGCCAAGTTCATGAAGGCAGAGCCGGTCGGCGGCCTTTTGATGGAAAAAGAGGTCAAGTACCTTGACCCGATGCTCAACAACCCGCCCAAGCCCCAGGTTGCCATCATCGGCGGAGCCAAGGTTTCTTCAAAGATCGCCGTCCTTGAGAGCCTTTTGCGCAACGCGTCCGCCCTCGTCATCGGCGGCGGCATGGCCTACACCTTCCTCAAGGCTCAGGGCCACAAGGTCGGAAAGTCCCTCGTAGAGGATGACTTCATCGACACCGCCAAGAAGCTGCTCGCCGACGCGGCCGCCAAGAACGTCCAGATCCTGCTCCCCGTCGATCACGTGGGAGCAAGCGAATTCAGCCCGGACGCTGCACCGGTCGCCGTTGACGGAATCGACATCCCGGACAACCTGATGGCGATGGACGTCGGTCCCAAGACGGTCAAGGAGTACGAGAAGGTCATTTCTTCCGCCAAGTCCGTCGTCTGGAACGGCCCGGTCGGAGTCTTTGAGTTCGACGCCTTCGCCAAGGGAACCGAGGCCGTCGCCAAGCTCGTCGCCGAGGCAACCGGCAAGGGTGCAATGACCGTCGTCGGCGGAGGTGACTCCGTCGCGGCCGTCAACAAGTTCAAGCTTGCCGACAAGATGACCCACGTGTCCACCGGCGGCGGAGCCTCGCTTGAATTCCTGGAGGGCAAGACCCTGCCCGGAATCGCGATACTCGCCACGAAATAAGCATGAGTCCGGTCCTTACAGGCCGGTCATAAAAAAGCATGCAGCCCGCAGGAAGCCCCTGCGGGCTTTTTTGTCCCCCGCTATTGTTTTTCCTGCAGATGCTTGATTTTCCACCGAATTCCCTGTATAGTAGCACCGCATTTCTTTGGGGCAGGCAGGGCATCACGGTCAGCCAGGCATTTCCGCCCGCAGCCTAGCTGGAGTTGACACAACACTCCAGCTAGAGTATACACCCCCGCATTCCTAGAGTACAAACTGCAATCTAGCTAGAGTATTCCCCCTCGACAGGCCATGTGTGACACCCTCGACAGCTCATGCGTGACTCCCGCGACAGCTCATGCGTGATACCCGCGACAGGCCATGTGTGACTCCCGCGACAGGCCATGCGTGATACCCTCGACAGCTCATGCGTGATACCCGCGACAGGCCATGCGTGATACCCGCGACAGGCCATGCGTGACAGGGGGGCCCCAGGAACCAGCCTTCCCATCGCGGACATAGAGAAGCTGGCCGCCCCCGTCACGAGGTACTCGACGCTGACCCCCAGCACCTTTGCGATTCTGACCGAATCCGAGGCGTCGGGAAGCCTGTCCTTCGTCATCCATGACTGCAAATGCAAATGGAGGTATCGTAAACTATTCAATCCAGAGAAAATGTGCTATACTGTCAGTATGGAAGAAGAAATCTTCATGACCGAAGAGGAATATGCATCTCAGGCCGGAACGGGTAAACTCCTGAATCCCCGGATTGACTCTACGTTCAAGGCGATGTTCACGCAGAACACGCCGGAGTCAAAAGCTGCCCTAAAGTCATTCTTGGAGGCGGCGACCGAGCGGAAGATAAAGTCATGCGAGCCGACAACGAACGAGCCTCCGCAGGGATATATGGGACAGCGAGGCTTGAACTATGACATAGCATGTGTGTTTGATGACGGTCTGGCGGCTGACATCGAGATGCAAGCCTATAACCAGAAATACGATTACGGCAGACGAGCCGAATACCAAGTCGCCAGGCTTGAGACGACATATCTCGGCAAGGGGGATGGATGGGAGAAGGCACCGAAGGTCTATCAGATAAGCGTGCTGAATTTCAATTACGAGCCGAAGGACTCAGAAGATAAAAATGGTAGCGAATTGCCAGCTGCACCGACTGTCAGCCGCTATGCCATGCGGACAAAAGACGGAAGGAAGCTGTCCGGAAACCTCAACATCATCTTCATGGAGCTGCCCAAGGCGGAAGGGCTTGAAAGGACCGTTGACACTAACACTGCCCTTGAGAATTGGGCTGTGTTCTTGAAAGACGCGGACAACCCTGAAAAGAAGGATATCATAGACAAGCTTACGAGCAAACAGGAGGGTCTTATGCAGGCACAGAAATCATTGTCATCAATCAGCGAAGACCGCAGCGTCTGGATAGCACAGTACCGGCAGGAGATGTTCGAGCGCGACCGCATCTCCGGGCTTTATGCGGCCAGGCAGGAAGGGTTAGAGGAAGGTCTTAAATCTACTGCACGAAGTATGCTTGCAGACGGTGTTTCTGCAGCCCAGATTGCAAAATGGACAGGTCTTTCGCCAGAGAATATTGCAAGTTTATAACGCGGGTCAGGTCTTATGCAGGCATAAAAATCATTGTCATCAATTACCGACATTGCCGAGATAACCGGCCTCCCCATCGCAGATATAGAGAAGTTGGCCGCCCGTCCGTAGACAGATGCCTCACCCCTGCAGTCTGTTGCCTGCCACACGAATGAACATTCCGGCACCGCCTTCCTGCCCTCACGGCGGGGGCTGCCTCCCGGCGCGTGGAAAGTTTTTCGTATTCTTTCCCCGATTTTGGCACGGAATTTGCTGTATAGATAGTGCAGGCAAAAAAAGCCTGACAAACTTACAACAAAACTTTGGAGGTATGATATGAACGAACTTTCACTTTTCAACAACATCTTCGATGATGTGCTTCCGGCCATGCCGGACTTCACCTTCACCCGCACGAACAGCCTTCCCAAGGTTGACGTGAAGGAGACAAAGGATTCCTACGATATGTACATGGACCTGCCCGGAATGGACGAGAGCGACGTGAACGTGGAACTTGACCACAACGTCCTCAAGATTTCCTCCGTCCGCACGGAGAATAAGAAGGACAAGGGCGACAAGAACGAGAAGGAGGGTAAGTACCTTATCCGCGAGCGGCGGATGACCAGCTTCAGCCGCAGCTTCACCCTGCCCGAAGATGTGGACGGAAGCAAGATAAGCGCGACCTTCAAGAACGGCATCCTCGCCCTGACCATGCCGCGCACCTCGGCCCCCGCGCCCAAGAAGATTGCCATCACCGCAGCGTAACCTGTAGCTAAACCAGAGAGGCCCGGAAGCCCGCAAGAGTTTCCGGGCCTTGTTCGTTTTAAAGCGGCAACACCATCGTCATGACCGCCCCCTGTATCTCGCCGCCGTCCTCCCGGTTCCCGGCGGAAATCCTGCCGCCCAGTACGGTCACGATGATCTGAGCGATGGAAAGGCCCAGTCCCGAGCCTCCCGCCTTCCGGTTGTGCGCTCCGTCCCCCCGGTAAAATCGCTCGAACACATGGGGAAGGACTTCCGGCGAGAAGCCCGGCCCGTTGTCGCCCGCCCGGATGACGAGCCGCTCCCCCTCCCCCGCCGCTTCCAGCGTGATTGCCGGTTCCCGCCCCGCCGCCCGGCAGAACTTGACGCTGTTTGACGTGACGACGGTCAGCGCCTGGTGCAAAAGCTCCCGGTCGCTCCGCAAGACAAGCTCCGGCGGGCAGTCCACGGACACGGAGGCTTCCTCCGCAAGCGACCGGGTCTCCTCCGCTATCTGCGAGAGCAGGTCCGCCACGGAAAACTGCTCAGACTTGGGCAGCTGGCGGCCGCTTTCCAGCCGGGACATCTGCAGGAGGTTCTCTATCGTGCTTTCCATGGAATGAGTCTCTTTGATTATCATGGAAAGTGACTTCTCGGTCTGGGCCCTGTCGTCCTTGCCCCAGCGCAAAAGGAGCTTTGCCTGACCCAGTATGACGGCGACCGGCGTGCGGAGCTCGTGCGACACGTCGCTCGTAAAGGCCTTCTCGCGGTCAAAGTCCGCCTTGAGCCGGGCAAAGAGGTCATTGAAGGTCGCTGCGAGCGCGTCGTTCTCGTCCATCGCCTGCGCCTTGTGCCTGACGGGCAGCGTTTCCCCCAGGTTCTCGCTGCCTATGCGACGCGCCCGCTCGGTCATGCGCACGACGGGCCGCATCGTGTTCCGAGTGATGATGAGGGAAACGAGAAACGAAAGGATCAGGACCGGTATGACGATGCGGGCGAGCGTGGACGGAACGCCCTTGAGCAGGAGGGAGCTGGTGTCGCTGTCCATGTTCATCGCGGTCTCTATCTGGTAGCCCTTGCCGTCAGAAAGGATGCAGTCGGTAGCGTAATAGAGGATGTTCAGGTCGCCGTCGATGAAGAAATCCTTCTGCAGGTAGAGCTTCGCATTGCCGTCTGTCAGCGGCAGGTGCGGCAGGAAGGGGTCGTTCGTGTGGACGGCATCCAGCGTCCCCCACTCCCAGACCGCGTAGGTGATGTAGTATGGCATGAAGAAGCCGTCCGAGCCCTTCTCCATGTTGGCGCGGATTTCCTCGGCGGCCTTGATGAGGTCGGCGGACTGCTCCTGCCGGACGAAGCTGCGCAAAAGGCCCGTGAACACGAGCGACAGGGACAGGACTGCCGCAGAAAGCAGCAGCATGAAGCGCAAGGAGAGCTTTGTTGACGCGGAATGAAAGAAGGAGACTGACATACTGGGCCGTTTTGCCCCAAGCATATACCCGCGCCGGACTGCCGTCAAGGGGACGGGACGCAGAAAGACAGTCAGTCACTTCTCGACCGTATCAAGCATCATGTCCAGCGTGATAAGCTCCGTATCGGGACCGGCCATAGCTTCCAGCCCCTTCGTAAATCCGGCGAGCGAGAACAGAAGATACTTCTGTATCCGGTATCTGGAAGGAAGAAGGCCTGCCCGCCTGCGCAGGGTCTCGTAGATGCCGCAGTCTACCTTCTCGTTCTTGAACTTGCATTCTCCTATGACCGCCGTCCTGTCGCTGTCCGACAAACCGACAACATCGATGTCGGCAGACTGCTGGTATTTCCGTCCGCCCTTGTCCTCCATCTGCTCCTGCCCCCAGTACATTCCGACTTCCGTCACGAAATTTCCGAATTTCCCCTGTATCCCCTGTTCAAGCGTGTAATACCTGCACATTTCCTCGAATACGCTCCCCATGAATGCGTGGAGGGAGGGTTTCACCACGGTATCGTAATACAGGTCTCCCCGCCCCATCTCTATGACGCTGCAAGCCTTGGGGATAAAGGCATACCAGAACTTGAACATGCTGTCCCGGAGCACGTATTGGCTTTTTTTCTTGTTCTTCTCATCGGTCATGCACCTGCGCCGTTCCACCAGCCCTGTCTCCATCAGCTTTTCCAGCGAATAGAGGACCGTCGGCTCTTTTTCCTTCACCTTGCCGGCAATGGTATTCAGGGTATTCTCCCCGGATGCTATCTGCTCTATGACGTTGTTTACGAGCGTTATATCGGAAAACTCCTGTGACAGCAGGTTACGGGGTTCATCAAACAGGTAGCCGCCGTTGCTGAAGAAGAGGCGCTTTATATTGCTGTCAAGGTCCTGCTCCGGATTGAACAGGGCCAGGTATTTTGCAACTCCCCCCGTAACCCCGTAGCACAGGGCCTTGTCTTCTGCCGAATAGCCGGGGACAAACAGGGCCGAATCCCTGTAACTGAAAGCCTGAAGCTTTATTTGGGAGTCCCTCCGGCCAAAGAGGGAGCTTTTTTCACTCAGAATCTTGTTTTCCATGAAGCTGAGGGTAGAACCGCACAGGATAAGCATCAGTCTTTTATCAGCCCAGTCGGAATCGATGTATTTCTGGAGTACCGACAACAGGGCCTCGTCTTTTTCCGCCCAGTAGGGCAGCTCGTCGATCACGAGGACAAGCTTTTCTTCCCCCAGCCTGCCCGTTATGATGTCAAGGACGTTTTCGATCGAAGGGAATACCGCATCGGCATACGCCGGATCCAAAACGGAAAGTACCTGCCGTGCAAACAGTTCCCTGTTCCGTACCGCACCAACCTTTGTCGCCGTGTAGAACACTGCCTTCTTATTCCTGATGAATTCACTGATCAGGGTGGATTTCCCGATCCTTCTCCTGCCGTATACCACGGTCATGCCGAACGTCTGCTTGCGGTACACCTCTTCCAGCAGGTGCAGTTCCCTTTCCCTTCCGATGAACATGATTTTTATCCCTCCTGTCAAAGGCGATTTTTATTCAAACAGATTTTATTCAAATTCATTTGAATAAAATCTGTTTGAATATACTATAACACCGCAGAAGCCAGTTTTACAAGGGGGAAAGGGCCGCCGTCAAGGGGGCGGGAGGGCAGAAAGACAGTCCAAACACCTTGCATAAATATGAAAAAAGATGTACTGTATCTGCATAAACTTTCACTTTCTGAGGTACTGTATGGCAAAGGATAAAGTTATTCTGGCATATTCCGGCGGACTGGATACGACGGTCATCATCCCCTGGCTCAAGGAGAACTACGACTACGACGTCATCGCCGTCTGCATCGATCTGGGACAGGGCGACGACTGGCCCAGGATAAAGGAGCGCGCACTCAAGACGGGAGCAGCGGCATGCTATGTCGTCGACGCCCGCGAAGAATACTGCAAGGAGTATATCTGGCCGGCGGTCAAAGGCGGCTGCGTCTATGAGGACGAATACCTACTGGGCACTTCCACGGCCCGCCCGCTCATCGGCAAGATTCTCGTCGAGTATGCGCGGCAGGAGAAGGCAGTCGCCATCTGCCACGGGGCAACCGGCAAGGGCAACGACCAGGTGCGCTTCGAACTTGCAATCAAGGCTTTTGCACCCGACCTCAAGGTCATTGCCGCATGGCGCGATCCCAAGTGGAACCTGGACAGCCGCGAGGCCGAGATGAAGTACCTGGAAGACAGGAACATTGAAGCCCCGATGAAGAAGGCGAACTCCTATTCCTGTGACGAGAACATCTGGCACATCAGTCACGAGGGACTTGAGCTTGAGGAAACCGAGAAGGAAGGGCTTTTCGCCAACATGCTCAAGGAGACCAAGCTGCCCGAGGAAGCCGGCGACGGCGAGTACGTCACGATTGAGTTCGAGAAGGGCGAGGCGGTTTCCGTCAACGGCAAGAAGCTGTCCCCGCTCGCCATCATGGAGGAGCTGAACAAGATCGGCGGCCGCAACGGAATCGGCATCGTTGACCTGGTGGAAAACCGCGTCGTCGGCATGAAGAGCCGCGGCATCTACGAGACTCCCGGCGGAACGATCCTGCTGTACGCCCACGAGCAGCTTGACCACCTGTGCCTGGACAGGGACACCTACCACTTCAAGCAGCACATCGCCCTGCGCGAGGCGGAGCTGATCTATGACGGCAAGTGGTTCACCGGCCTCATGGAGGGCATCATGGCCTTCATGGACAAGGTTGAGGAGAACGTCACCGGCTGGGTCAAGCTCAAGCTCTACAAGGGCACGATGCGCGGTGCGGGCAGCGGCTCGCCCTACAGCCTCTACAACGAGAGCATCGCAAGCTTCGCGACCGGCGACCTCTACGACCACAAGGATGCGGACGGCTTCATCACCCTCTTCGGCCTGCCCCTCAAGGTACGCGCCATGATGGAACAGAAGGTCGGCAAGGGCCAGGCGGTCATTAACAGCGCCTCGCTCAAGAAGCGCCCGACGGAGTAAAAACTATACCGGCAGTGCAAGGGCCGCGGACAGCACAGTTCCCCTGCCCTTGCACGAAAGGCTTCTTCTCCATATACTACGGACATGAACCTGAACTACCGGATTCTGGACTGCGACATCTTCGAGTCCTACATGGCACTGGAAGGCTGGGACAACTTTCCCCTGCTCAAGGCCTACACGCAGAAAGGTGAGTTTCCCTTCCTGCTCAAGGACAGCTCCTACATGGTCTTTGACTATAAGCCGTCCAGCGACCTCCTCAAGGCCGTGTGCATCTACAAGCAGTTTGACGATGTCCTCACGATAGACCTCTTCGAAGTCAACAAGAAATACCGGCATGTCGGCATCGGCACCAGCGCAATAGAGCGGCTTATCCTCGCCACCGGCGCAAAGAAAATCTATCTTGATGCAAAGGATACCAATGCAGAAATCTTCTGGAAAAACCTCGGCATGGAGAAAATCGACACCCAGACTTTCTGCCTGCTGTCGTAGGAGCAGAGTTTTGAGGACGCGGGCTCCACTCAAACCGAAGACTGGCTCTTCAGCAACTCGATCCGGCCCTTTATGTTCGTCTCAAATGCCTCGTCGCTGAACTTCGGGTCTCGGGTCTTTTGCCAGATTCCGCACGGAATGTCCGCACACTCAAGGCAGCTCGCATACCCGTGCTGGGTGACGCAGCAGCTGTAGATAGCGCACGTCTTCCCGCCCGTATGAAAGACGATTCCCCTGCAGGCATTGCAGCCTGCGCACATATCCTTGCAATAGCACTTCGAGCAGTCCGTCCCGCATACGCTTATTGATTCAGCCATCATTTCATCTCCATAAAATCAGTTTTTCCTGATTATACGGCTTCTTCAAGCCTGCGTATTGTAAAAAGCCGACAAAGCGGCGGTTCGACGTGCAGCACAAAGGCTCATGCCGTGGAACTTTTTAAAGTCGTTCAAAAGGTGGGCCTGGTCAAAATAGCCGTAGGCAAAAACCGCATCCTGCACGTCAAAAGCCCCGTTACGGCACACATCCTGCCAGAGGCTCTGGTAGCGGACGAGGGACGAAAGCTTCTTTGGCGAAAGGGAAAGCGTACGGGCAAAAAGGCGCTCAAGCTGCAGCTCGCCCGCGTGGATGTCCTTCAGCAGAGCGGAAAGCTCCTCTGAACCGTGCGTCCGGATCATCTGCACGACCGCATCAAGGACAAGCTGGTTCTGCACCGACACTTTCTGCACCGGACGGGCAAGCAGGGAAAAAAGGATTTCTTCTGATGTATGCGTAAAGTCTGCAAGGTCCATCCGGGGCGAAAAGCGATTTCTCAGCATCTTCCCGAAAGCCGCAAAGTATGCGTGCAAATCAAAGAATCCGTTTGCCGTCCCCGAAAGCGGCTCGTCAGAAAAGCGCGAAGCCTGCCACGCATAGAAGCGGATTCCGAAAAGCCTTTTGCATGCGGCCACAGAATGCCCGGAGCGGAACATCCTGTCATTCACCCCGCAGAACTCCATGCCCGTGATTTCGCGGTCACCGGAACAGTCCGCAATTCCGTCCGTCTCAATGATGATGTCCGCGCACAGATCCGGGATGATGACGGATGCGGCATCAGCAAGCGCATCCCTGCCGGAGGCAACCGCAATCTTTCCCTCACAGCCAGCGGATTCCGCTTCCCGCCCAGATTCCGCTCATTCCACGAGGTCCAGAAGCAGCGGACATACGGGGCAAGCTCCCTGCAGGGAAGCATTTCACGGTAACCCGGACGAGGAAAGGGGGCTGCGGTCAGGGGAAAGAAGGGCATTGCTTTCAAAATCCAGCTACTGAAAGAATTCGATTTCTTCCCCCAGCGCGCCCTTGCAGAAAGCCATTCGCGCATGCAAGGCAGGAGAGGAGGAAATCACGATGTCATTCGGTTCGATGAACACCTCGTATCCGGCCTTTCTCACCTTCTCTATAATGCCGTCCACGTCGTCCGTGGAAAAGGCGATATGTCGTAACGCGCCCTTTTCCTTGATGCCCGCTCCGTTGCAGAAAATCTCAAGCAGGCCGCAGCCGGAGTCTATCATGATTCCTTCCGGCCA
>CAMJZA010000003.1 GCA_946410085.1 uncultured Treponema sp.
CAGTTAATCGAATACAAAGAATCTTGGCGTGATGAATATCTCAAATGGATTTGCGGTTTTGCAAATGCGCAGGGTGGTGTGCTTTATATTGGTAAGCGTGATGACGGTTCTGTTTGTGGCGTTACTGATTCAAAGAAACTCATGGAAGATATTCCGAATACACATTCGTAGCAGGTGCGTGCGAATGTGGCGATGCGCTTGGATTGATTGTTGATGTATATTTGATTACTGAGAACGGTTTAGATGTCATAAAAATCACCGTTGAAGAAAATCCTTATCCTGTGAATTACAAGGGAGAATATCATTATAGGACTGGCAGTACAAAACAGCTTTTGCAAGGTTCGGCTCTGACTAATTTTCTTTTGCGTAAGACTGGTAAAAACTGGGATTCTGTTCCGCTTGAAAATGTGAGCGTTGAAGACCTTGATAAAGAAAGCTTTGATATTTTCCACCGTGAAGCAATTCGCAGCGGAAGAGTGAGTAAAGATGACTTAAAGCTTTCAAATATGGAATTGCTTGAAAAACTGAATCTGCTTGACGGAACTTTGATGAAAAGAGCTGCTGTTTTGTTGTTCCATCGCAATCCAGAAAAATGGATAACCGGCTCGTTTGTGAAAATTGGATTCTTTGAAACTGATGCAGATTTACGCTATCAGGATGAAGTTCATGGTTCGCTTATGATTCAAGCTGATAGAGTTATTGATCTTCTTTACACAAAATATCTTACGGCAGAAATTTCCTATGATAATATCACACGCATTGAGCATTATCCGTTCCCAAAGGATGCAATCCGCGAAGCAATTTTCAATGCGCTCATTCATCAGGATTTTTCTGTGGGCGTTCCTGTTCAAATCAGTGTGTACAAGGATAAACTTTACATCAGCAATGACTGTGTTTTCCCTGAAGATTGGACGGCTGACACGCTCATGCAGAAACATCGTTCCCTGCCGCATAATCCCGATATTGCATATACATTCTATAGGGCAGGCTTCATTGAAAGCTGGGGACGCGGTATCGAAAAAATCTGTACGCTCTGCAGGGAATACGGTATTCCAGAACCGGAATATACTTTGCATCGCAATGACATTATGATGCTGTTTAAGACGCGTGTCCCTGTAAATGTCCCTGTAAATGTCCCTGTAAATGTCCCTGTAAATGTCCCTGTAAATCAACGTCAAAAACAGATTTTACTAAGCATTAAAGAAAATCCTCGCATTACAGCTTTACAGTTATCACAAAAGCTTGTTGTTACAGATAAAACAATAAAACGTGATTTACAGTATTTAAAAGTGAATAAAATAATTGAGCATGTTGGACCAGATAAGACTGGCCATTGGGAGGTAAAAGAATGAATATCTTGCAAATAGAGGAAATCGCCATTGTGGAGGGGAGCTAGCGGAATATGAAAAGATGTAATATATGTGAAAGCTAATGGAGGTGAAATATATTGGCTGTAAAAGAATATTTTGACGGACAAAATTATATAACAGAAGAAAATGCCGCTATAAAAACGAATCAAAGGTTTATAATCACAAAAAGATCCTGAGCGAAAGCCATGTTATTCTTCTGCAGAAGAAACACTATTAGCATTTCTCAAACGCGAAAAAGATGCTTTTTAAGGATGAAATTGAATATATTATAGAGCAGACATCAGTAAGTATGAAGTTTTTGATTCAAATGTCTGAATTCTTGTAGTTTAAATACTACAAACCGGCTGCTGTTTTTCCTGCTATCCTTCGGGGCACAAGGTCGTTGACCTTATACCGATTCTCAAGCCTGTATGTCAGGCTGGGTGCTGTCTCCCGTAAAAAAGACAGAAGGATAGTATATGACAAACATCAACAGTAAGCGCGAGACGAACTTCGCCGTGACCCTGAGCCCGTGCCAGTTCAGGGACCACACCTACGTTGCGCGCGTTCCCCGGCGGACGGTTACGACAGACCAGCTGCTGGACCTCGTTTCTGCCCACAATCAGGGAATTGACCGCTACCAGGTGGGACATGCGATGGAACTGCTCAAGAAGGAAATCCTTGAGCAGGCGGAACTGGGATTCGCCGTGGACATCATGGAAATCTGCAAGCTCTATGTTGCACCGATTTCTTCCGTGAAGACGCTCACGCCGGAGTCAGAATCCGTTTCCGGATTTGAAGCCCGCTTTGCCGTGAACAGGCAGCTCAAGAAACGGCTCCTGGGTGTTACGGCAACGGTCACCGCAGTGGTGGATTCTGCCCCGCAGCTTTCGCAGATTGTGAACCCCGTGAACGAAACAGAGGAAGGGGTTCTTGACGCAACCTTCAGCGCACGGATACGGGGCCACAAGCTCAAGGTCGGCGGAGAGGCAGGCGGCATCTTCTTTGTTCCTGTCACTGGAAGCGGTGAAGCAAATCCGGACGAGACAAGCTGGATCAAGGTTCCCGATGACTATGTAACGAAGAACACTGACGGCCTGCTGGAATTCCACCTTCCGCGGACGCTCGAAACCGGCAGTGAATACTTTATTGCCGTACGGACGGCACTTCGCGGCAACAAGGAACTGAAAAATCCGGTAACCGGCTTCAGTAAAATTCCCGTTACCATACGGTAGCGTCTGTCATCGTCCCTGCCTGTCCGCTTTGCAAAGGACAGGCAGGCCGGCGGAACCTTGCCGGAACTACAGTACCCGTATCTGGCAAAGCTTCATCGCGGTAAGGGCGGTTGTGTGGCTTTCCGGCGTCACGAGGAAGGCGGAAGCTACATCCAGTGCGTGTAAGTTGACAGATAGGTCTGGATATCGTACTATAAAAAGGGAAGAAGACAAGGGATTTAGATAGCTGGTTTTGAAGAACTGACTACGGAATGAAAAAATATGCAGAAGAAAGTATATGTATATGACACTCCAATAGAAAATCTCCATCTTTCTCAGCGGTCTTATAATGTCCTAATGAATACTAATATTGATACGGTAGGAAAACTTGCTGCTTTTGTAAAATCGGATAGAGATGGATTGTTAAGTTTAAAAAATCTCGGAAAAAAATCGGAAGAAGAGATCCTCAAGCTTCTTGATGGTATTGAGATTATTGGGATGGAGGAAATTGCTTATGATCAGCTAATAAGCAATAATTGCTTTACACAGCAAAGTTGTAATAAATATATAGGAGAAACATCGAACAAAAAAGACACAGACTTCTTAAATCAGAAAGATTCACACAAAAAAATATACGCCTATAATACACCGATATCTGAGTTCAATCTTTCCTGTCGCTCTTATAATGTCCTCAAGAATAACAATATTGATACAATAGGCAAACTTACCGATTTTTTGAAGGTAAACACTAATGAGATTCTCCACTTTAATGGAATTGAATCAAGTACCGCTATGTACCTAGCTTCTCAATATCCACAGCTAATGAAGCTGAAGAATCTTGGAGTCAAATCAGCACAAGAAATTCTAAACCTTCTTCAGGGTATTCAAATTGTAGACTCGGTAGAAGATATATGTGACACTTTGATAGATGACTGTGGTCTTTCTCAACGTGCAATCCGCAGTATCAAGTCACGAGATATAAAAACAATATCTGAATTGGAAAAGTATACTTTCGAAGAAATCAAGAAATGGGAAGATATCGATAATTATACACTAGCAGAAATTTCTTGTACGTTGTATCCTGCAGATGACCAACCAATAACCGCACTTGGAACAAATGGCTGCATTTACTACTATGTCATAAACAAATTCATGCTACAAAGTATGAATAAAAAGAATATAAGTGAATATAGTTTTTCAAACAGGGCTAAAAATGTTTTTAGAGAAAAACAAATAAAAACTCTTGTAGATTTGAAACAGTATTCTATTGAAGAAATAAGGAGATGGAGGAATGTCGGACAGAAAACAATTGACGAAATAATTGACATTTTGAGCCTGTCACAAGACATTCCCTTGGGACAGGAAAATATATCGAAGGATAAAATTAATATTTGCGTTTGTATTTCTGAGAATGCATTTCGTTTTTACACCGTATCGTTTTTATTCTTCAATAAACTTTTATCAATGTACTTTGAAAACGGTGCCTTACTTGATAAATTTCTAGAAGAAGAAGACAAATTTGAGTTTTGTGATACTTCTGCTATAGACGTCATTTTGTTTCAAAAAGAGTTCTTGAACACAAATCTTTTAAAGTTTTGCGAGTCTATTGCACAGGAGTTAAACAATTTTTCTGGAACACGAAAGAAGTCTTCTGTGGATATACTTATCGCTGCAATACATTGTATTCTTTTAAAACGTATTGAACTTGAAGGAATAATATATGCTCTTGATTCTACATTCTATGATCTGGTGTGTAAGGATAAAATTTATCTTGAAGTTGTAAAACGGAAAGAGCTGGAGATTTTAAAAGACACGATATATCCAATCTCCGTGGATGATTTTTATCAGTTTTTTCCTTTGGTTATTCAGAATTCAGGACTGGTAAACACAGCTCTGCGTGAGCTTAAGGAAGCAGGTGTCGTTCGAAAGCTTGAAAATGATAGTTTTGAAATAATCCGGCCATCTGTTGTTGATTATATAGATGATGTCGAAGATGAAAAAGCAAAAGATATCTTAAAGCGAAGGATAATTAATGGACAATCTCTGGAAGAAATAGCAAACAAATATGATTTAACACGCGAAAGAGTCAGGCAAATAATAGTCAAGAACTTCAAAACACAATCTGAGCACATATCATTTGTAGAAGATAAATATGCATTCATTTATCAGAAGTACAATTTCAAGAAAAAGGATGCCAAAGTCATATTTGGAGATGTTGCAGCAAATTATTTTTTCTTAAGATATGAATCTGGAACGATAAATCTCGAAGAAAGTCTTGAAGACAAATCCATTCCGCAGGATATGCGAAAACGCATTCAAAATGAGATAGTTTATACTGACTACATTGCTGTAGAAAATCAATACGTAAAGAAGTTTCGACCAGACTTATATGATTATTACATCAGACACTATTGTACAGAAGACATCGAACTTGATATATTCATAAAGGAATACAGTGCGTTTTGGGAGCGTCATGGTGTAGAGAAAGAAATTTATGAGGTAGATAGTCGGACCATTCAAGGGCAGATGTCAAAAAAGAAGAATATTCTGTACAAATACCCTCGGACATTCCGCTTCTATGACTTTGACCAGTACGATTTTACAGATTTACTGGACACGCTTAATCTTTCGCAATATGAAAATGTTATGCTTTCTACAGCGAAATTCACAAAAGACTATCCGAAGCTGATGAAAAGATATGACATTAGAGATGAATATGAGCTACACAGTCTTTTGCGAACATTGTTGGAAGATAAAGAGAACAACATAACTTTTCATAGGATGCCAGGGATAGAATTTGGAAAAGCAGATGTAAATGCACAGGTCCTGGAACTGTTAAACGAAAATGCCCCTGTTTCTCCAGAGAAACTCTCCCTCCTATATGAAGAAAAATACGGTGCACAGGCTATGACCGTTCGAGCCAGTTATTTTAACTGTATAAGCAAGTACCTTCAGAATGGATTATATATTATAGATTTACCATCGTTGACAGATGATGAGTTTGAATATCTTAAACAGCAATTAACAGATGATTTTTATACTATAAAAGATGCGAAGAAAATATTGGAACAAAAATTTACTGATTCATCGCATATAAACTCAATGACTCTAAAAGAGCTTGGATTTATCGTTAATGAGAATTACATTGTTAATGGAAGGTTTGAGTCTGCGGCTTCTTACTTCAAGTATCTTTTGTCAAAAAACGAAAAGATAACCTATGAGGGTATTCCTGTAGAAATAAGGCATGTTGTAATGTTCAATACGGTTCTTAACAGCCTTCTTGATGATTATGAGATAGTTGAATATGACAAGAAAAAATATTTGAACTTCTCCAAACTTTCGAGTATAGGAATAATAAAAGAGGATATTCATGATTTCTGCAAAGAAATATACTCTTTAAATTTATCAGAGTTTTTCGGAATGAAGCAAGTAAAAGAAACCGGTTTTAAACATAAACTCTTTGAGCTTGGATTTGACGATTGGTTTTATGAGCGAATCCTGTCACGAAACGACACTCTCTTTTCAAGCCAACAAATAGGTGGAAGTATAGTTCTCTCCAAAGGAAGACAAACGGTAACATGGGTCTCATTGCTGGAATATCTCCTGCCAGAGGAAGGAATGAATATACACAGGCTTGCAGAAAAACTGAATGCAGACTATGGCATGCGCGTTAGTAAAAATGATATCTTGGCAAGAATAATAGATAGTAATTTATATTATGACAAGATTATGGAAAAGCTGTATATTTGCTATGCAGATTATTTTGCGGAGGCTTAAAAATGACGTTGTTAGACGAAGGCTTGGAAAGTGGTGCTGTTGTAAAGACTCAGATGTCCAAAAAGTTTTCAATCGATGGGACAACACAAGTTTTCCCTGTGTATCGTATAAGGCTTGATTTGTTATATTTTAATGACCAGAATAATCGTATAGCGACATGGCTGAGTCAATACCGCTCGGAACATAATGGTGATTCGCCATCTACCAATGATAAAGAATCCTTCAACAGGATTATTGAAGATTACATCATAAAGAGCAATCCAGAGGCCATAAAGCGCACGGAAACGAATATAGAACTTGTTGATCAGCGTGAGCCGGGTGTCGTATTGAACGATGGCCGCATTATAGATGGAAACAGACGTTTTACTTGTCTTCGCCATCTTGCAAGGAAAACGGAGAAATTCAATGCATTCGAGGCCATTATCCTTAACAGGGACATAGAGAAAAGTGCAAAACAGATAAAACTTTTGGAACTTGCGATTCAGCATGGTGAAGAAAGCAAGGTCGATTACAATCCAATAGATGAACTGGTCGGTATTTATAATGATATTGTACTGACAAAGCTTGTCTCGGAAGAGGAGTATGCAAGGAGTTGTAATATCCCTCTAAAAGATGTAAAGCACCGCCTTGAAAATGCAAGGCTCTTGAATGAGTTTTTGGAATACATAAATGCTCCTAGGCAATACCATATTGCCCGGGACTTGGATATTGCCACATCTCTTGATGCTCTCAATATCCTGTTAAAGAAACTGCATGATGAAGAAGAAAGGGAAAAAACGAAAATCTGTATTTTTACAAATATCATTATGCACACAGGATCGGATATGAAAATTTTTGTCCGTGACATCGGAAAAGTTGCAAATTCCATTTACTTTGATGAATATCTTGAGGAGCAATTACCCATAGCTGAACAAGTTGCGAATATGCTTCCTGAAATTGGAAAAAGCAATGCGGCTTCCATAACACAAACAGTAAGAAAGAATGACAGCATTCGCAATGACTTGGAAGATTCACTTGAGAAGGTTCTGTATAAAACAAAGCGCAAAGAAACAAGAAATCTTCCTGCAAAGAACCTCTCAAAGGCAAAATCGATACTTGAAGGAATAGATACAAATATCTTTCAAAAACTATCAGAGGACGAAATTAACGATGTAAAGCGTGAGTTGAACAGATTAAAGTTTTATGTTTCTGAAATAGAAAGGAAGCTAAATGTTTGATTGTATCTTTATTTTCAGTAACCAATTTCTTCTCAAATTTGCATCTGAAAACCTGACAGAATTTCAAGCAACTTTTTTCTACAAGTTATATATAAAGATGTATGTAGAAAAAGTAGTTGACAATACAATTATTTTCAGAAGGAACTTTTCCTATCTAAAACTTAACAAACTACTGGAAACTTTGAAGGGAGCTGCAGATCGCTATAAAATTACATGGCAGATAGATGATAGTGTTAATGCTTATATAAAAGAAAAAGAAATTCATATAGAAGAACGCTATAAGCTTGGAAACGAGTTGAAGCATCATGACGCAAAACTCTTGGAAAGGTTCAACCAATATAAGGAAATTGTAAACTCTCTGATGATTCGTCCCCTGCGAGAACGTCAGATGTGGGATTCTTTCTTTATGTTTGCAATGCAAAAGGCTGGAAACTTTTCGGTTCCTGGCTCCGGGAAAACAGCGGCAGCCCTTGGTGTTTATGCATATTTGTATAAAATGAAAAGAATCAACCGTGTTATAGTGATTTGTCCTAAAAATGCTTTTGGCTCATGGATTGACGAATTTGGCTTGTCCTTTGGCGACAATATTTCGTTGCATTATTTTATGCTGCATAATAAAGCATATAAAAGCATTCAAGAAAAGAAAAACGCAATACTATATGACTCTGGAAAATCAAACCTTCTTCTGTTCAACTATGAATCCTTGAGAACATATTGCAATGACATCTCGCAAATTGTTGACAATGAAACGCTGTTAATATTTGATGAGGTTCATAAGGTTAAGAAAATAAATGGGGAATATGCTGTAAACGCCTTGAAGATTGCAGAGAATGCCAGCTCAGCGATAGCAATGACTGGAACACCGATACCAAATTCATACTTGGATATTTACAATTTCCTGCATATTCTTTTTCCAAATGAATACGATGATTTCTTTGGCTTCGAAACCAGCACATTGGCAAATCCCGGAAAGGATATGATGCAAGTGATAAACCTGAGAATACAACCGTTCTTTTGCAGAACAAACAAACAGGAGATGAATGTCCCGCCTCCAAATCCAGATTTTATAGATTTCTTTTCATCAACAAAAGACGAAAATGAGGTTTTGAACATCTTGTTGAAAAAATACAGGGGGAATAACCTTGCTTTGTTCGTAAGGATTCTTCAGTTGGAATCAAATCCGAAGAGGCTTCTCGAAGTGCTTGACATAAGCGAATTCTGCCACATCTTTGATATAGATATAAAGGATGAAGAGAAGATTGATTTTGCTGATTACTCAGAGGATATAAAAAAGCTTATAAACTCTATATCTATAACGACTAAGTTTAAGAGATGTTTACATATTGTGAATCAAATTGTGGATGAGAATAAACCTGTAATAATCTGGTGTATATTCAGGGATACGATTCAGCATTTCTCAAAGGCGCTAAAAGAAATAGGAATAACTGCAAAATGTATTTATGGGGAAGTAGAGCTTGAAGAACGGCAAAGATTGCTTCAGTCATTCAGGGATAGGGAGTTTGAAGTTCTGATAACCAATCCGCATACGCTTGCTGAATCAGTTTCCCTTCATTCTGTTTGTCATGATGCAGTATACTTCGAGTACAGCTACAATCTCGTACATTTGCTTCAATCAAAAGACCGTATCCATCGCTTGGGGTTGCCACCGGATCAATATACACAATATTACTTCTTGCAACAGAATTATCGGATAAATGATATCTATTTTGGGGTCGGAGACTTTTCTTTGGATAAAAAGGTTTATGACAGGCTCCTTGAGAAAGAACATATTATGTTAGAAGCCATTGATAATGACATTCTTGAGACGATGCCCACAAATGAAGAGGAGTTGAACATGATTTTTAAGGAATTTGATAAAAGGTAGCGAAAAACATTGTGATTTTGAATATTTCTTGAACAATAAATTTTTATAAGAATAAAGGGATACAATTTATGGATTATATTGATTACAGAAAACAACTTGGTATTGACTTCAATGATTCTGAGAAGCAGAAGCTGTTTGTAAAAAGAATTCATACACTATTTCTTACAAGATATGAAGTAGAGTTTTGTGAGAATGAAGATATAAAATTCTGTTGTGAGATGGGATTTGAAAGTCTTATTGAGAAACGTGATATGCAACATTTAATACTGTCAAAAAATAATGAACCACTTGGTATGAAACGTTTGTTTTATTATCTTGACTCTTATTCTAAGGACTTTTATGATTATCTGTATGGCATTTTAACTTTTCTAAATATCTGTGTTTTTGATTCAGAAATAAAAATCTCTATGTTTAATGCAGTAAAAACGGCTTTAGAAAGTTGTCATATTCAATATGATTGTTTTCAGGAAAACGAAAAATATTTTATATTTCCAAAAGGAGCAAAAGAACTTGATAGGGCTTTGGTATCAGAACCATTAGAATGGCTTTCTAACTATCCAAATTCAAGAAAATCATTCGTAAAAGCATTGGAATTATACTCTAATTCTACTAATAATAATGCAAGTGATGTTGCAGATGCTTTTAGAAAAGCATTAGAGACTTTCTTTCAAGATTTTTTTGAATTGAAGGATTTAACGATTGAAAAAACATTAGAAAGAAATGTGTATGAAAGATATTTGAAAGAAAAGGAGATTCCTGGTGAAATCAGGAACAATTTTCGTTCTCTTCTGGATTCATATCGAAATTTTATGAATAATTACGCAAAGCACCATGATAAAACGACAAATAGTATATTAGAATATATTATGTATCAGACTGGAAATATAATTCGATTATTGATTACTTTGAAGCATTCAGAAGAGAAATGATACTTTAGGATCTATGTTTGTTCAACAAAAAACTGTGTGGTTGAGTTTTTGATTTAGGAGAAGTTGAAAACTTAAGAAACATTGGAATAATAAGGAAATCTTTGACTGGAAGAAAAAATGAGTAACATACATATCAATTCAATAAATATCGACACCTACAGGGGAATCAGAAAGCTCAAGCTGGAAGGGTTTATGAGAGTCAATATCCTTACAGGGGACGACAACTGTGGTAAAACGAGTGTTCTTGAACTGCTGAATATGCTCATAAACCAAACGGATGTGCAGGTATGGCAGTCGGTTATATGGAGGTCCTCATGTTAGACCTGCAATCACTTCTTTCCTCTCGTTCTGAAAATGAAGTTCTTGAATTCAAGGAAGCAAAGAACAGCTTTGACATCGACAAGCTTGGTAAGTATTTTTCTGCACTGAGCAACGAAGCGAATCTTGCAGGCAAGGACAAGGCATATCTGCTTTTCGGTGTAAAGGATGACAGGACTATCGTCGGAACGAATATTTCTGATTCGACGGTCAACGAGTTTAAACGGGAAATTTCCAAAAATACGTCGCCGACCATTTCTTTTCTTGATGTCGAACGGATTCAGACGGCTGACGGCGATGTACTTTGCTGTGTGATTCCTGCCGCCCCGCACGGAGTTCCGATTGCATGGAAGGATTTGTATTACGGCAGGGCGGGAGAGAGCCTTGGCGGATTGAACCTTGATGAGATTCAGCGGATTCTGAATCAGACCCGATACAGTGACTGGAGCGCACAGATTGTTCCGAATGCGACGATAGGACACCTCTCTCCAAAAGCGATTAAACTTGCACGGACGATGTACGCCGAAAAGAATCCCCGGTTGGCGGGCGATATTGAACGCTGGGATGACCAGACCTTCTTGAACAATGCACGGCTTACCCGAGAGGGAAAGATAACCAATGCGACGGTTCTTCTTTTAGGAAAGCGGGAGTCAGAAGATTTGATTCTTCCTGCCCTCAGTCAGATTACCTGGATTCTGAAGGACCGTGATGGTGTTGTGAAGGATTACGAGCACTTCTTCTGCCCGCTGATTGTTTCAGCTGAACAGGTACAGCAGAAAATCAGGAATCTCACATACCGCTATATGACGGGTGTCTCAATTTTCCCGAAGGAGACTTTGCAGTATGACCCTTATATCATTCGCGAGGCTTTGAATAATTGCATTGCCCATCAGGACTACACGAGGGCTGGAAGAATCACGGTACAGGAGCATGAGGATGACTATCTGATTTTCTGTAATTGCGGTGATTTCATTCCGGGAAGCATCGAGAATGTACTGAAGGCAGAATATTCTGCGAGCAATTATCGCAATCCGTTCCTTGCAACCGCTATGGTGAATCTGAATATGATAGATACGGTTGGCAGCGGAATCCTCAAGATGTTCCTTGCCCAGAAAATGCGTTGCTTTCCGCTCCCGGATTATGACTTCTCCAATCACGAAGTTCGCATGAAGCTGTACGGCAAGATTCTTGACGCACAGTATACAAAAAGACTTCTTGATGAAGATTTAACGCTCCCGGAAGTACTTGTACTGGACAGGAAGCAGAAAGAAACATATGTGAACGCAGGAGCAAAATTTGACGTTACTGTACAAAGCTTCGTTGATGACGGTAATGCCACGGTAGATGGGACTATGCCCAATAAACTGCCCAATAAACTGCCCAATAAACTGCCCAATAAACTGTCGGAAAATACCCGAAAAACATATCATGCAATAGCCGAAAACCCGGCAGCGACCATCCGGCAGTTGTCTTCCCAACTTGGATTTTCAGAACGCACAATAAAAAGTCATCAATCCCTGCTAAAAGAGGCTGGACTTATACAATATGTTGGTTCCAGGAAAGACGGCTACTGGAAAATTCTGGAAACGGAGGCTGACGGGAGCTGAAGGCGAAGCAATCCCGGTCCGCCTGTCTGAATTCTTGTAGTTAAAATACTACAAACCGGCTGCTGTTTTTCCTGCTATCCTTCGGGGCACAAGGTCGTTGACCTTATACCGATTCTCAAGCCTGTATGTCAGGCTGGGTGCTGTCTCCCGTAAAAAAGACAGAAGGATAGTATATGACAAACATCAACAGTAAGCGCGAGACGAACTTCGCCGTGACCCTGAGCCCGTGCCAGTTCAGGGACCACACCTACGTTGCGCGCGTTCCCCGGCGGACGGTTACGACAGACCAGCTGCTGGACCTCGTTTCTGCCCACAATCAGGGAATTGACCGCTACCAGGTGGGACATGCGATGGAACTGCTCAAGAAGGAAATCCTTGAGCAGGCGGAACTGGGATTCGCCGTGGACATCATGGAAATCTGCAAGCTCTATGTTGCACCGATTTCTTCCGTGAAGACGCTCACGCCGGAGTCAGAATCCGTTTCCGGATTTGAAGCCCGCTTTGCCGTGAACAGGCAGCTCAAGAAACGGCTCCTGGGTGTTACGGCAACGGTCACCGCAGTGGTGGATTCTGCCCCGCAGCTTTCGCAGATTGTGAACCCCGTGAACGAAACAGAGGAAGGGGTTCTTGACGCAACCTTCAGCGCACGGATACGGGGCCACAAGCTCAAGGTCGGCGGAGAGGCAGGCGGCATCTTCTTTGTTCCTGTCACTGGAAGCGGTGAAGCAAATCCGGACGAGACAAGCTGGATCAAGGTTCCCGATGACTATGTAACGAAGAACACTGACGGCCTGCTGGAATTCCACCTTCCGCGGACGCTCGAAACCGGCAGTGAATACTTTATTGCCGTACGGACTGCGGTCCGCGGCAATAAGGAACTGAAAAACCCGGTAACCGGCTTCAGTAAAATTCCCGTTACGATCCGCTAGGCGCCAGGCGCTTGGTGCCCCGGCCTGTCCGCATTGTGTGGGCGGGCCGGTAAGCGTCTGGCAGTTTTTTTAGGTGTCGCCCAGCGGCTTGTTCGTTGCCCTTTCTGCGCCCTCAAATGCCGCCTCAACGCCCGCTGAAAAATTGTTTTGATTTTCCCTTGACCTGGCCGGAAGGGCCGGGTTTAGTATATGGCTCAGGTTTGCAGGCGATATGCAAACGATACGCAGCCGGCAGGCGGACAGCCGCGGCAGATGTCCCGCGCTTTTGTCGCAGGAGACGCTCTCAGGCTGCTGCAGGAGGAAACAATGAAGGACCTGAGCCTATTGACATGGAAGGAGATTAAGTCGCTCGATAAGGAAAAGAGCATCGTGTTTGTCGTGCTTGCTCCGATCGAAGAGCACGGCCTGTGCCTGCCGCTTGCGACGGATCTGCTGGAGGGACTGCACTGGAGCAGGGGCGCCATGGCCCGTGTGGAAGCCGCCCTGGATGCCGAATGCTGCTACCTGCCGCCGTTTCCGGTTGCAGCCGCCTCGGTCACCGGCTTCTACGGTTCGATCCATTTTACGATGAAGACCACGTATGACGTTGCCCGGGGCATTCTTGAAAGCTTGTGCTGCATGGATTTCATGCACATCATCGTCATCGCATCCCATGCGGACCCCCAGCACCAGATTGCCGTCGAAAAGGCCGTGCGGAAGGTAAACCGCAGGTATGGAACCCGTGCAATGGCTCCGATGGGGCCGATATTCATGGGAGCGGGTGTTGCACAGGCAGAGCCGGTCCGGCGTATGCAGCAGGAACATGCGGATGACTATCATGCAGGCTGGGTCGAAACTTCATGCATGCTGGACATTGACCGCAGCAGCGTTCGGGACGGCTACCGGCAGCTGCCCGATTCAGAGATTTTCGGCAGGGATATGATCTTCAGGAAAAGGCAGGAGCAGGCGATGGGGGTATACGGGCACATCGGCTCCCCGCAATACGCAACGGCGGAACTGGGAAAGCTGCTGAACGAAAACTGCATTGCTTCCCTCTGTGAAGCGGTGGTATGCTTTTATAAGCGGAGCGGCTATCAAAGGTATGCGAAGTATCCGCTGTACGCAATCCTTCCGCTCCATATCGGCTTTCTGGGCATGGCCGGAAAGGTACGGCGGAGGAGTCCGGAAAAAAGGAGGCAGGGAGCATGATGTATTCACGGGGTCAGTTTGCCGTCATGGGCAAAGTGGGGCGGAAGGCACTCCGCCTGTATCACGAAGAAGGGCTGCTTGTTCCCGCGCATACAAACGAGGCGAACGGCTATCATTATTATGCGGAAGAACAGCTTGCCGTCCTTGCGCGGATAAAACGGCTCAGGGCCATCGGCCTTTCCCTCTTTGAAATCAGGCAGGTGCTCGACGGGAATGCCAGCGAGGACAGGCTCGTGAAAGGCAGGATACGGGAGATGCGTGCGCAGCTTGCGTCGGTCAGGGAACTGGCTTCGCAGGAAGACTTCCCTGCCGGTTCTGCAGACGGAAAAAGAGCGGGTGCCATTCCCGACATGCAGCGCTTTGAACGGAAATGCTGCCTGTTCATCGATGAAAACGTCGAAAAAGAAGACCTCGGCATGTCGGTCGGCAGGCTGCATGAAAAGGCGGCCCGGGAAGGCCTGCGCGTGCAGGGAAGCCATTTTGTCATCTATACCGGGCTGGCGGACGAAAACGCCTTTTCCATGCGGACCTGCCTGCCGGTGAGCGCCGGAACTGGAGGGGCAGACAGGGATGGTGACGGTGATACTGCCGGCGCTCGTGGCAACAGCGGTGGAACTGGTGGAACTGGAGGGGCTGCCGGGGACGGCACTATTGAAGTTGACGGCAGGGGAGATGCCGCCGGTGCCGCTGGAACCGGTGCTGTTGCTGGAGACGGCATTACCGACGTCTGTGAGGAATGTTGCCTGCACCTGAACTTTCGGGGCGGCTTTTCAAGAACGGGGGAAGCCCATCGGATCATCAGGCACTATGCGGAAGGACAGGGCATTGCCCTTGCGGACAGCGTCGTAGAAGTCTACAACCGGGATATGTCGGTGGACGTGTACTGGCCGCTGAAGGCCGCCCCTGAAGCCTGAGCGGCGGAATCCTGTTTCCTGTCCTGCCGCAGAAGACCGGCCAGCGGAACCTTGCCGGAACTACAGTACCCGTATCTGGCAGAGCTTCATCGCGGCAAGGGCGGTCGCGTGGCTTTCCGGCGTGACGCAGGCACAGCAGGAGGAATCCGCCGTAATCGGAACTTCCGGTAGTTTTGCCTTGAGGATGAAGGCGTTGCTGATGACGCAGATGCCGGTGCACAGGCCGACGAGCTCTATGTCCGTCAGCCCGTCCAGCGTTGCCGCGAAGTCGGCAAGTGCCAGGGAGCCGAACGAGGGTTTGTCAAAAATCTGGCTGTCTCCGACCGGAAGTTTGTCCGAAATCTGCCAGCCCTGCGTTCCTTCGACGTAGTGGACGACGGGAAGGTTCTTCCCCTCCTGCGTTTCAAGATAGTTCTGCTGATGCGTGTCGCGCGTAAACACGACCATATCGCCCGCAGCCCGGGCGCGGGCAATCTTTGCCGCAACGGCGGGGACGATGGCGGCCGCCTCTTTTGTTCCCAGCGCGCCGTCAATAAAATCATTCTGCATGTCAATGACGATGAGCAGTTTCATCCTGTGCCTCCTGTCCGGTCGAGTATACACTATTTTGCAAAAGAGTACAGCCGTGTGCCGCGTCCGGGCTCGCATTGCCTAGAAGCGCGTTCTGTGCTACTATCATCTGATATGGATCGTGCTTACTATACGCCGGACTTTTTCAGGAATGATGCGCTCCGCGCCATTGACGCAAAGTTCGAGGCCCAGAAAATCGCCTTTTCCCCGCTGACCTTCCAGGCCGTCCGCGCCCTGCTGGAACTGGGCCTGCTGCGGGCGGTGGAAGAGGCCGGTGACGGGGGCATTTCCCCGGCGGACCTGGCGGAACGGACGGGTGTTTCGTCCTACGGGGTTGCGGTGCTCTGCGAGATGGCGCTCGGGATGGGCGTCCTGAAGCTCGCCCCTGCCGGGACCGAGACAGCCCCCGCCGCTCCGGTGCGCGATTCCAGTTCGACCGGCGGTACGCCCCCTAATCCGCCCGTCCCCGCAGAAACCACTTCCGCCGGGGAGGAGCGCTACGTCCTGGGCAAGACGGGCTGGATGCTCCTTGAAGACGACCTGACCCGCGTCAATTTCAATTTCGTAAACGACATCTGCTACAAGGGCGCCTTTGACCTCGTTGATTCCGTCAGGAACGGCAGGCCGGAAGGGCTCAGGCAGTTTGCCGGTCAGTGGACGACGATTTACGAGGCCCTGTCCAGCCTGCCTGCGCGCGAAAAGAAATCCTGGTTCGACTTTGACCACTTTTATTCCGACATCGCCTTTCCCGAGGCCCTGCCGATCGTCTTTGCCTCCCGCCCCCGCTCCATCGTGGACATCGGCGGTAATACGGCAAAGTGGGCCGTCGCCTGCTGCCGCTACGACCCGGACGTGCGGGTGACCATCGTGGACCTGCCGGGGCAGACTGCCGTGGCGGAACGGAATGCGGCGGAGGCAGGCTTTGCGGACCGCATTGCGACGCGCCCGGGCAACATCCTTGACGCCGCTACCGCCCTGCCCGAATCCCCCGATGCGGTATGGATGAGCCAGTTCCTGGACTGCTTTTCGCTTGCGCAGGTGACGAAAATCCTGCGGAAGGTCCATGAGTACGCCGGGCCGCAGACGGACGTCTACGTGCTTGAACCCCTCTGGGACCGGCAGCGCTTCGTCGGGGAATCCTATGCCCTGCAGGCAACTTCCCTCTACTTTACCTGCATGGCGAACGGCAACAGCAAGATGTACCGCTACGGCGAGCTCGTGCAGGCGGTCGAGGCGGCGGGCTTCAGCCTGCGCACGGCCCACCACAACCTGGGGTCCAACAGCTATTCCCTGCTGGTGTTCCGCAAATGACACTCTACGCAACGACGCCCGCCTGCTGGGCACCCGGCCTTGACGGTGATGCTGCCTGGAAGGACTGGCTGGAAGGCCGGCGGGCGATAGAGCGGACTGCTGCAATGCCTCCGCTTTCCTTTACGGCACCCCTCTTCCGCAGGCGGCTCAGCCAGCTGTCCCGCATGACCGTGCAGGTGGTGCACGATGCGCTGGAACTTGCGGGCTTGGGCACGGGTCCGGGAGCTGCCCCCCTCAGGCAGTCCTTCGTTTCTTTCCGGGGCGAACTTGCCCGCCAGCTTTCCATCAACAGGACCCTCATTACCGAACAGGACGTCCTGCCTGCATCCTTTTCCCTGTCCGTCTTCAATATCCCCATGGCGCTCGCTTCGATGGCATGCGGACTTACGGGCGGCTACTCCGTCCTCTTTCCTCCGGCAGACGCCTTCTACGACGGCTTCTGTGCCGCCTGCGCCCCCCTCCTGTGCGGGGAGGAAGACCGCCTCCTGTTCGTCTATGCGGACGAGGCCGTACCTGCCGAATATGCTGCCTTCTGCCCGGACGATGCGGACCCGCTCGCCTTTGCCTGCATCCTGTCTGCCTCCGTGCCCTGCGGCAGTTCCATCGCCTTTGACCACACGGCCGCCGCGGGCATGACGCCCGCCTCCTTCCTGCGCATGCTGCTCCGGGAGACGGCTGCCGGCGGTCCCGGTTCCACCAGTTCCGTCAGTTTCACCGGCGGTACTGACTGCGATTCCGGTTCCACCGGCGGCAGCGCTGTCCGCGTCCCCGGTTCCACCGTTGCAGGCGGCGGCGGAAACAGTAGCGGCAGGATCAGAGACTGCGGGAACAGCGGCGGCAGGAGCGCCGGACAATGAGACGCCTCGCTGCGAATCTCCTGTACTGCTACCGGAGCCTCGTCAAGATGACCGCGATTTTCTGCTTCGGGCTCGGCGCCGTCATCATGGGCGTGCTCGTCATGCCGCCCCTCAGCCTGCTTGTTCATCCGGCAGACCGCTTCAAGCGGGTTTCGCGCTACATCATCTTTTTGTCCTTCCGCCTCTTCGTCGCCGTCCTCTCCCTCTGCGGCGGCATCCGCCTGACGGTCAGCGACCGCGCGCGCTGCCGCAGCATGCGCTCAATGGTCGTCGCCGCAAACCACCCGTCCCTGCTGGACGTCGTGATCCTCCTGTCCCTCTTTCCCAACGCAGACTGCATCGTGAACGGAGCCCTTTCCCGGTCGCCGCTCACCTGGGTTATCCGACGGCTCTACATCGTGAACTCCCTTGACTTTGACGCGCTCATGGAAAAGTGCCGGCAGTCCCTTGCGACCGGGGCAAACCTCCTGATTTTCCCCGAAGGAACGCGGACGCCGCACGGCGGAACCGTCCCCTTCCGGCGGGGGGCCGCCCGCATTGCGTTTGAGGCGGGCGCCGACATCCAGCCCCTCTACATCGGGGGGAACGAAAAGTACGGGCTGGGAAAGCACGACCCGCTTTTTTCGTACAGTAAAGGCGACATCTACCGCTATGACCTGGTCCTGCTGCCGCCCGTCCGCGTGCAGGACTATAAGGAACTTGAACCCCAGATTGCGGCCCGCCGGATGACCGAACGGCTGCACGAGCTGCTTGCGGGGGAGGCCCTACGCCGCGACGCCCGCGTCCTGTAGGGAAGCTGGAAGAGTATTTGAATGCTGTCAATCTTTTGTTTTATACGTTAAATCTTCGACAGGTGTCATCTATGACACGATGCAGGTCTTCCGTCAGTGTTTGGGCAAAAAGACGGGGATTTATGTCAGTTTGAGCTTCCATGGCAGTGAAGAATTCTGCTACGGGAACACTGAAGAAACTTGCGAGGCGAGCGAGTGTTTCCGGAGATACCCATTTTTTACAGTTTTCGATATCATTTATGAAGGTGATAGCCATACCAAGCTCTGTTGCAAGCTTGAACTGAGACAGGCCTTTCTGCTTCCTGGACATAACATCATTAACCCCGTATGATGACGGAATTGGAATTCAGTTCGGGAATAAGCATTTTATTCTCCAATTCTCAAATGCAGCATTCGCATATCAGATAATAATGCGGCTTTTAAATGCCCGCTAAAAAAAGATTTGATTAGTTAAAACTAAAATCAAAGGAGTTCCTTATGAAGAAAATAGCCCTTAGTTTCATCTTGTTGTCCATATAATAACAAGAGAATATGGTCTAAACGATATTCTCTTAGCAAGTGCTACAAAAGGATATTATTTTCAAGCAACAATCAAACAACACCTCAAGGTAAGAAGAAATATAAGAATGTGGTTTATTTCACGGAAAAAGAACTGCAGTTTATCCGTGAATGTGCCTGTATGAGATATTACAAGTCGCAAAGTAAGTGATTACTGATAAAAGGACTTAGATTATAAGGGAAAGAAATTCATGATAGAATGGTACTACAGCAGGAAAAATGTGAGCAAGTCGCTTGATGCCTGTGGTTTCTGCCGGGTAAGGGGCTTTACGAAATTCTCAGCATGAAGCAGGAGGTGTAAAATCCTGTAAATAGCGTTTCAGCAGGAACGAACAGAAATAGGGAAACGTGAAAATGCTGTTCGAATAGCCGTTGTTTCCCTGAATGAATTTTATTCCGTACTTTATATCTGCGTAATGATCGTTTTGCAACAGGGTTCTCAGGGATTTTGCCGTTCCGTTTGTTGCCTTTACTTCAACAGGAATAAGATAGTTCTTTGCACGGACAAAGAAATCCTCTTCGAGCGTCGAATCTTCTTTCTTGTAGTAATACAGTTCGTATTCCTGCTTACGCAGGGATTCCGCGATGATGTTTTCATACAGTGCGCCTTTATAGACTCCCAGATTTTCATTTACCCGCAGATCATTCTGAGCATCTTCATCAAGATTCGCAACCAGCAGTCCCGTATCAAAAAAATACAGCTTATATTTCGATGCATCATAATTGCCTTTCAGAGGAAGCTCCGGGAAATTCATGCAATAGCAGACATTTACTATACCGGCCTCTTTGAGCCATTCTATACAGCCCCAGTAATCCTTAAACCGTGCCCCGCGGGCTACTTTTGAAATCTGGAATTTCTTATTCTTTTTTGCAAGCTGAACTGGAATATGATCAAGGACATGTATAATCCGTGTTTTATCCAGGCCTTCTGCATATTTTTTTGCATCCTCCTTATAATTCAGGATTAGCTGCCGTTGCATTTCGAGCACACCTTCAAAAGTGCCCTTCTGTATATACGAAGAAACAATTGCCGGCATTCCGCCGGTAATACAGAAATCGCGGAATAAGCTGGAATATATTTTCAGTTCAAGCTCGCTGAACGGCGAAGCAGCTTTCATTTTCTCAAGCATTTCCGACGGGGCGCCATTATATCCCTTTGCCCACAAGAATTCTTCAAAATCAAGGGAAGACATTTCATAATCAGTTTTATATCCGACGCTGTTGCTTTGGATCCGACTATAGCTTATTCCTAAAAGTGAGCCGGAACAGATAACATCATACAGACTTTCAGTCTTAAAGAACTTGAGGCTTGTTGCTATCTCGGGATATTCCTGCAACTCGTCAAAAATAATGAGTGTTTTATGAGGGATAAACTTTTTGGAAGAATCAACAAGCGTGATGTTTTTGATAATGTTCTGCGGCTCATAGCCGTCCTTCGTAATTATCCTGAACTTTTCGTCCACCACAAAATTGATGTAGACGATATTCTCATAGGAAAGGCGGGCGAAATGCAAGATGGTTTCCGTTTTTCCAATCTGTCTGGCTCCCTTTACAACGAGAGGGAGTTTCCGGGGATTTGCTTTCCATTCTGCAAGATACAAGTCTGCTTTACGCCGCATATAGAAACCTGAGTGTTCCATACCATATTTTACATTTTCATGAGCGACTTTTCAAGGAAAAATCACAAAAGATGAGGGAATTTTGTCCCGGGTTGTACCAGTCAATAAAAGTGGACAAAAAAAATGTTTTTATTCAGCTCCTGTTTCCAAGAGTGGACAAATCCTGAGTTTTTCCTTCAGATTCGTTTTTAGAAGTGGACAGTTTCTTCTGAACGAATTTCGGAGTTTCCGTTAAAACACGGTTCCTGAAGGTATCCTTCTCCCCAAGCTCTCCATTCCTGTACCTCTGCTCATAATGGCTGGGAATGTCATATCCCAAGGCATAGCAGGGGCGCATTTTGTTGTAAAAGTCGATGTGTCCTGCGACCGTGCCCGGAATATCATCGCTTTTATCCAGGTTAAAGTCTAAAAACAATTCCTCCTTTATCCATCCGTTCAAGGATTCATTGACGGGATTGTCCGTAAGTTTTCCCCCACGGCGATACAGCATCTCCGCACCGGCAAGGCAGAGAACGTGAAGGCAAAGACGCTCCTTTCCGTCCTGCACGAGCTTGGCTATAGCCTGATGCCCGCGTGGCTTCTGCCGGATAAAGGAAAACCAGGCAGAAATCAGAAAAAATCGGGAAAAAGCCCACGGTTTTGTCCCCTTCGCCCCCTGTAGGGAAGCTGGCTCAGGGCCGTTCCGCCCCCTCGGCCTGTGGAGAAGTGTGCCCCCCCCCCTTGTCCTGCCCGGGCTTTTTGCGGTCCGGCCCGCCTGCCCCATTGCCGAGCGGGGCTTTATGCTTTATACTGGAAAGACTATGGCAGTTCGCATTATTCTTCTCATCGTATTCTTTGCGATGATGGTAGCCGTCGGCGTATACTCCCGCAAGCGGAGCGCCGACGTTGACGGCTTTGTCCTCGGCGGCAGGACGGTCGGCCCCTGGCTTTCCGCATTTGCATACGGAACCTCCTACTTTTCGGCAGTCGTCTTCGTCGGCTATGCAGGCCAGTTCGGCTGGCGCTACGGCATTTCAACGACCTGGATCGGAATCGGCAATGCCGTCATCGGCAGCCTGCTCGCCTGGGTCTTCATGGGACGGCGCACGCGCGTCATGACCCACCACCTTGACGCCAGAACCATGCCCGACTACTTCGGCAAGCGCTACGACAGCAAGGTGCTCAAGCTGGTTGCCTCGGCAATCGTGTTCATCTTCCTCATTCCCTATACGGCGTCTGTGTATACCGGCCTTTCCAAGCTCTTCGGCATGGCGTTCAACATCGACTACAAGTGGTGCGTCATGGCGATGGCGGTCCTGACCGCCTTCTACGTGATCCTCGGCGGCTACATGGCAACGGTCATCAACGATTTCATCCAGGGCATCATCATGCTGATCGGCATCTGCTGCGTTATTGCGGCGGTCCTGAAGGGGCAGGGAGGCTTCCTTGCCGCCCTCGCAAAGCTGTCCGAAATCCCCGCCGATCCGGCGAACACCGCCCCCGCCCTGCAGGGAATGCAGGGAAGCTTCTCGTCCTTCTTCGGCCCCGACCCCGCGAACCTGCTCGGCGTCATCATCCTGACCTCGCTGGGAACCTGGGGACTGCCCCAGATGGTGCAGAAGTTCTACGCAATCAAGAGCGAAAAGGCCGTCAAGACAGGGACCGTCGTTTCCACCTTCTTTGCCATCATCATTGCAGGCGGCTGCTACTTCCTCGGCGGCTTCGGCCGCCTCTTCGACAATCCGTCGATCCACGGCGCAGGCGGGAAGATACTCTATGACGGCATCATCCCGTCCATGCTTTCCACCCTGCCCGACGTCCTGCTCGGCGTCGTCGTCGTGCTCGTCCTGTCTGCGTCCATGTCCACGCTCTCCTCGCTCGTCCTGACGTCCAGCTCCACGCTGACGCTCGACTTCCTCAAGGATTCCCTGTTCAGGAAGATGAGCGAAAGACAGACCCTGCACATCATGCGGGCGCTCGTCGTCTTCTTCATCATCGTTTCGGTCGTGCTCGCCTTTAACCCCCCGACTTTCATCGCCCAGCTCATGGGCATTTCATGGGGCGCGCTCGCGGGCGCCTTCCTCGCCCCCTTCCTCTACGGCCTGTTCTGGAAGGGCGTCACGAAGGCCGCCGTCTGGGCGGGCTTCATCTTCGGCGTGGGAATTACCGTGCTGAACCTCTTCCTCAAGTTTGCCTCGCCGATCAACTGCGGTGCCTGGGCCATGCTCGGCGGCCTCATCGTCGTTCCGCTCGTGAGCCTCATCACGCCCAGACTTGACCGGACGAAGGTCGATGCAATCTTCACCTGCTACGACGAGTCGGTCACCGTCACCAAGAAGTTCTATCTCAAGGAAGACGAGGACAAGTAGCAGCGGAAAAACGGAAAAAGGAGCGATGCGATTATGATGACGGATGAATCCTGCAGGAAAATACTGAAGGCCCTCGGCAGTTCCCCGGGCGGACAGAAGGCGGAACCCTATATCCGCAGCAGGATGCATCTGTACGTCTGGCTCTACCTGTGTGCCGAAGCGGACGCACAGGGCCTGTCCCCGCTTTCTCCGGCCGTCCCGCTTTCTTCGGCCGTCCCGCAGGCAGAGGCGCCTGCGCCCGGGGCAACCGCGCCCGAAGCGGCGGATTCTTCCCGGGACCGGCCGCATGCCGCCCCGCTTTCCCCTGCGGAACTCCTGGCAAAGGCGGACATCCCCGAAGACATCCGGCCTGCGCTCCAGGACTATGCGGCAGGATGTGCGTCGTTTGCGGCTGAGGACTGTTCGCAGTGTACGAAGGCGAACGTCACGGCATTCTTTGAACAGGTCTACGCGAGCTTCGTGACGAGCTATACCACGACGGGAACACCTGAAACCCTCTACCGGTTCATCACATCCCTGCTTGCACCCGGGGAGGACGACGACATTGCGGACTTTTACGGCAATGCCGCCTTTGCAGGATACCTGTGCGGACAGCATGCCGGCCGCTCCGTCAGCTGTTTTGAGCCGCTGGCGGAAGACTGGCTCTTTGCCCGCATGTACGCCCGGCTGACCGGAGCGCAGCCCGCCTACCGCTGCCTGCAGCGCGATCTGACCGAAGGTGCGGACGGGCTTGCGGCAGCCTTTTCCAGAATCTACGCCTTTCCCCCCTTCTACCAGAAGATGACGGTTGCCGAATCGACGAACAACGTCCGCATCGTGCGGAACATGCAGCGCAGTCCCGAAGACCGGACCGTGCAGCTGATCAGCCAGGTGCTCGACTGTCTTGCAGACGGGGGCCGGGCGGTCGTGCTCGTGTCCAACTCGCTCTTTACGCGGAACTACGCCACCTTTCACCGGCAGCTGCTTGAGGACGGGTTTTTAACGCAGGTCATCAATCTGCCTCAGGGGGCCGTATACCCCCGGAATGTCAGCGCAAGCTTCCTCCTGTTTGAAAAGCAGGAGGGGAACCGGGGTATCCGCTTCACAGACCTGCGCTCCGTTGCGCCCGCCCTGCCCGCCCTGTCCGTTACGCCTCCGTCAGTTCCGCCGGGCGCCGACGTGTCCCAGGTGCTCATGGACCTCCTTGCCGCAGACGATGCCGCATACAGCGTTTTTGTTCCTTATGAACGGATTGCATCTTCCGGCTGTGACCTGAACGGCAGAGCCTACATCGGCCGTCATTCCTCGGACAGCAGGCAGCCCTTCATTCTGGGCCGGGAAGCGCAGATATTCAGGGGCCTGCAGGATACGGGTTCGTTCAGGGTCCTGCAGGAGCAGGACTCCGCGGGAGATTCCCGCTTTTACGGCGGTGACCGCTACCTGCGGATTACCGACATAGAAGAAAACCGGATTCAGGACACGATGCCCGCCATTGAATGGTTGGGGCGGGAGCCGGAAAAGTTCATGCTGACGAACCGCGATGTCATCATCAGCAAGACCGCCGTGCCCGTCAAGGTTGCCGTACCGGAAGTTCCCTTCATATACCCTGCGGGAAATATCTTCATCATCCGCCTCAACGAAGATTCCCTGCTGAACCGCTATTACCTCAAGTGCTTCCTGGAATCTGAGGAGGGCCTGCGCAGGCTGCGGATGCTCTCTTCAGGCAGTTCCCTCGTTTCGTTCACGAAGGGCAGCCTTGACCGCCTTGAAATACCCTACAGGCCTGCGGCGGAACAGAAGGCGCTGGAAGAACGCTACCGGACCTGCGAGGCAAAAATCCGCCGGATGGAAGACGAACTCAAAAAGCTCAAGCAGGAACAGAAAGGCTATATCGCAGGCCTCCGCTAGCAGCCGACCGGCAACGCGGAACCTGCACGGTTTTGTCGGCGGGCTGGCAGGAGCCGCCCGGCAAAGTCTGCGGTATGCACGTGCAGAAGCTGCGGTACAGACGTGCAGATTTAAAGTACCTCAAGAAGGAAAGGCGACCGGAACATTTATATTATGGAATATTTCTGCGCATAATGCATATGAAAAACAAAACAAAATAATTCCAAAGTTCGTCCAGTTCTTTCAGCAGGCTGGTCTTCGCTTATGCACAAATCTAGCACAATTGCAGTACAATTGCTAGTCCCCGCGGACCGGATCCGGGCCCGCCAGTGCCGCCGCAGCATTACCGCCCGCAGGGCTATCCGGCAGCGGGGCCTAGCCTGCCCGGCCATAATCCTGTTACCAATTCCCCTCTGAGGAATTTATAGTGGTATGAAGACAAAAGCCCTGCTTATTGCGGCAGTCATAGCCGTACTGCCCCTCACGGCGATATGTGCGGACGACGATGAACCGGCCCTTTGCGACGTTATCGAAAACGCCGACCTCTATTTCAGGTGCGATACGCCCGAATTTGCTTCGGAACTGGATGAACGGGTCTGGAAAACGCTTGCGGGCGTCTACATAAAGGACGGACCTCCCGCGTCGGTCGGAAACCCGGAGCTGAGCAACACTATCTGGGGGATGGACTATATAGACTTCGGCCCCGGGACGCTCGAAGTTTCCTACTGGGACGGCGAATGGTATTTCAGCGGCGCAGGTATCACGGAAGTGATGCAGATGGATTCCGTTTCCGCGGACGGAAAGACCTTTCATACGGTAAACGACTGGTACCCCCTGACATTTAGGCTGGAAGGCGAGTACCTGATCATCGAAGAATACGGCGAACGCTTCTACAAGGCGACCGGCCCCGATTGCCACATGCGCTTCCTGAAAAAGTACGTTTCGGAGCTGGAGCAGTAGCAGCTGACGTCAGCCGCGCGTAATCATTACCGCCCCGCGTGCGTACGGAGTCAGAGGGCAACGCTGTCAGATTCAAAAAGCCAGTACGCACCCGCAAGCTCCGCACACGTTGCCTCGTCGTCAAGGTCAAGAACTTGCCCTCATCTCCTCTTCTACGTCCGCAAGCGACATTCCTTTCTTGTGTACGAATTTATCAGATTGTACGAATTGTGCGATGCTTGCCCTCTTTGCATCATCAACATACGTCCGGTTTATCAAATCCGTATGCTCAAGAGGTTTATCCATGGTCCAGTATTTCATGTCGCCGATCCTAAGCACGCGGTAGTCGGAGTTTCCGTATTTCTCCGTATATCCTTGCTCCCGGAGTAAATATGCGAATTCGACCATCTGCCTTTGAATCTCCGGTCTCCACGCAAGGCAGGTGTATTCGTGCGGTGCATGGGGGTAGGTTTTTGCATATTGCCAGCGGAGAGAATTCACGAAACATTCGGCTTGCTCCAGTATCATAGGCAGCTCCTTATTTTTTTGATTCACGATGTTATTATATCACGCAGCCGGTGTCATAGAGTGTTACCGTGAAAAAAATTACGCGCGGGGCCTCACGATGTCGAACAGGCGGTCCCAGTCCAATATGCCCCCGGGAAAACCTGTCACGCTTTTGTCATAGGTGAGGTCAATGAGGCTCCGGTCTATTATTTCCCCTTCCTTGTAGTTGTGATATACGAGCGGAAAACGCTTTATGACTTCCTGCCTGAATTCAGGGCAGAAATCATTCAGGTAATCACAGAGGAGCTGTTTCTTATCCCTGTTCGGATTGAACGCAATAGAAGGAACCTCGCCATACGAAAGTGTGTAATCGTCCGCCTTGTGCATCTGGGAGAGGTCCTCGTTCAGGTTGACGAATGTGTCGGGTTCAGGATAATCGAGGAATTTTTCCATGATGGCGCGGTACTGATGGTTGCGCTCAAGCTCGCGGGCAATCAGGACCATGAAGGCAGGGAGCATCTTGTACAGGGGATGCAGGTGCTCCATCGTCCCGGCAATGAGGCCGCCGTTTTTGTCGTAGGCCGCGACCGTCAGCTTCTCGCCCTTCAGGTATGCCCTGTAGGAGTACAGCCCACTTTCCAGCAGCTTGTTCTCCCTCCAGTCTTCGGGGGACATCCAGCTCAAGGAAGTATTCGTCCTTGGCCGGGCTTACCCAATAATCCCCGAACGGCTCCTCTTTGTCCGCATTTATAATGGAAGGAAGCATGCTTGAAAAAAAGAACCATGGCTTCCCCTATCGGGCTGGCAGAGGGTCGTCGTCCCGTTGTATGACTGGTTGTTCGGGTGAACGTAGTACTGGGTCCCGTTGCTCAGGTGCTTGAAACCGAAGCCCTTGTAAATCTGCTTCTACTCCTTCTCCCGGTCAGTTTCAGGGAGCTTTTCCACGATGTCCGCAGCAAGCTTTATGCTAGCACAAAGCAGACCGCTACGCAACCGTGAACACAGCCGGGAAGGTGGACGACAGGGGGCTTTTGCGGATATGCTGGCCGTTCACGTATTGCGTCACCACCCGGATGCGGTACTCAGAGCCCTTGTCAAGTTCCCCGGGGACAAGGCATTCGATGGCGGACGGCCTGTTGCGGAAGAGCTTCCCGGGCGCAAGCTTTACTGACCCGCCGGGATTCGTCACGCTGTCGAAGTAAAGGCCGACAGCATCGCTTCCGCCCTCAATGCGGAGCCGCCTGCCTTCGATGAAAAGGATATTCCCCCGGCTGAGCGTCCCGGTTTCCTGCCGCTGCGGTCCCGGGCCGTTCCCGCCAGTGCAATCCCTGCTGTCCCAGCCGGAGCCGATGTCACGGACGCGCAGGAGCTCGGGATGGCATGTGTTTCCCTGCCTGATGACGGTGTCCAGAGATTCCATCACCTTTTTCATGCCCTCGGACGGCCTGTAGCGGACCGTAAGCCGGTTCCTGTTCCTCCTGAAGCCTGACTGCTCGTTGTCAAAGCTGCCGCTGACTGCCGGGGAGAGTACCCCGAGCCCGAAGTCCACGGACATCCCGGAACTTATGCGCACCGCTATGGCGTTCATCACGGCATCCCAGTTCTTCTTCATGTAAGCGGCGTCAAAGCCGTCGTCGCCAGCGCGCAGGTCGTTGAAGATGTCATCTATCCTGAGCGTCCCCCTGTTGATGACGCGGGCAAAGAAGCTTTCCTCCCCGCGCATGCCGTTCGCGTACAATGCGATGGGAAGCTTGCCGGTCTTGGGCTCGGTATCCTCACCGCCGATGAATTCCTGTATCATACATTTTCCTCCAAAGTAACAGTGGAAACAATATACAGCAAGGAGGATGAGTGAAAATGTAGTAAATTCTCACAACCCGTCCGGGTGCGGTCTTTCACTCGGGCGGTCGAGTTTTCTCACTCGGGCGCGTGGGACTCTTCACCCGTGCGCGTGCGAATTTTCACCCGTGCGGGTGAGGCATTTCACGCGGTCGGGTGAGCGCGTCGGAAGACAGGGAAGCAGAAAGCTTCGCCCCTTACACATAAACCCGTCATCATCGTAATTTAAAACCGTTCGGGAACGTTCCCGGCGCTCTCGCGCACGATAAGCTTTACGGGAACAACGACAGAATCCTGAAAGCCTGCTTCCGCCATCATGCGGCAAAGAAGTTCCACTGCTTTTACGGCCCTCGTTTCGTTGTCCTGTTGAACTGAACTAAGAGTGGGCGAGACCATGAGGCAGCGGGGACTTCCGTCAAAGCCGATTATGGAAATATCTCCCGGGATCCGAATGCCATTTCGCAAAAGAAAGCCCATAAGGTCAATGGCATAGTAGTCGGACACGGCGAAAACGGCGGTGTGTGCTTTTATAAAATCAAGCTGGGTCTGGTAGAATGCCAGCCGTCTTTCCGTTTCCATGGGGATTTTCAAAAAGTCGGCCCGAGCTCCAAAACCTTCGCAAAAGCCTTCATACCGGTCTTTGTCCATGCAAATTTCGTTGTCCGCAATACACAGCGCTTTTCTATGCCCCTGTTCAAAAAGAAAGCGCCCTGCCTGCCGCCCTCCATCAAAGTCGTCAATCTTTACCATGCTTATCCGCGACTGTCCATCAGCCGGAAAGCCGTCATATACGACAAAGGGAATTCGAATATGGTCGCGGAGCTTTTGGTATTCATCTTCACAAAAGCCGATGAGCATCATTCCTTCAAGATTCCATATTGTAGAGAACTTTACGATTTCCATAATGCCCGTCGCCTTTTTGAGCATCATAAAATACCCGGCGCGCTCTATCTCGTCATACAGGAAATTGACCGCCGAGCTTATGAAGAAATCTTCAAGGACGTGGCCTTCATATTTTTTGTGATTGTTTATGACGACTGCGATAATCTTGGAATTGTTGCGGCCAAGAAGGGTTGATGCCATGTTGGGGATATAGCCGCGCTCTTCAAGCTTGCGTTCTACAAGGCGCACCGTCTTGTCAGAAATCTTTTTTGTCTTTCCATGCAGGACGTTTGACACGGTAGCCGTACTCACATCAAGCTCCTGGGCTATGTCGATGATCCTGACTTTCTTCTCGTCCCACATTGAAACGCAGTGTATCTTAAAAAGGCAAAAGATTCAATCGGTCATTGGTCTGCCGGCCGACAGCCGATTGTCCGCCCGGCATTGCATGGCCGCCGGCACCGCTGTGGCCGCCGGCTCCGCTATTCAATCGTGTTCATCCACTTCCTGCTCCGGAACATGAATATCGTGATGACAAGCCTTACGAGCTCTTCTTGTGAAAGGATGAAGTAGACCCATACGATGGGAAGCCGCAGTACAAGTCCTGTAAAAAGTCCTAGCGGAACACCGACGAGCCAAGTTCCCAGCATGTCTATTATCATGATGTATTTTGTCCTTCCTCCGCTCCGTATGATGCCTCCACCAAGAATCATGTTTGCGACCTTTGCCGGGGCGAGCACTGCGAATGCGACAAGGAGTCCTGCTCCTATGTTCCGTACCTCGCCGCTCACATTATAAAAACCTGTGTAAATCCGGGCAGAAAAGAAAAGCGCGAGGGACAGGACCAGCGACCCTATGAATCCGTATAGGCACAGTTTTTTTGATTCCCCGTATGCCCGCTCAAAATCCTTTTCTCCCAGCCGCTTGCCGATGAGGATTCCTGCGGCTTGGGCAAGCCCTGAGAGCGCCCCGATGAACAGCCCCTGCACCGGTCCTGTAAGCGACATCCCTGCAAGGGCATCCGTTCCGATATGGCCGTACACGAAGGTGTTCACATTCTGTCCGAGCGTCCACAGGAATTCGTTCATTACGATTGGAAGCAGTATGACGGCATACTGTTTTGTCTCGGAGGCCGTCATGCTGAAGTTGAAACGGAACTGGACCAGTTTCTTGTGGACAAGCAGCATGAGAAGAAGGTTTGCCGTTTGTGAAACAACGCTTGCGATTGCCGCCCCCTGTATTCCCATGGCTGCAAAACCAAGATGGCCAAAGATAAGCACATAATTCAAGGCCGTGTTGATGACGGCGCAGGCTGCGCTTATGTAGAGCGGGTATTCCGAGTGGTCCTTGCATCTGATTTGTACGGCAAGGATTGTCGCAATACTGGAAAGAGGGTGGACAATCGATATGATTCTGATGTAGCTGGAAGCGGAACTGATGACGGAAGCGTCATTTGTAAAAATCTGTGCGCATCCAGCGGGAAATGCAAAGCACAGGAGGAATGTCAGCAGTGCAATAAAAAAAGCGACGCAGAGGTTCAACGTCATGCTGGTGTTGATTTTTTCTTCGTCCTTCTTGCCCATGTACTGGCTGACCATGATTCCCGTCACGGTTGCAACGGCCCCGCACACGAATGAAAAAACAAAGCCGGGCTTCCCGCCGATTTCCACGGCAGCGACGGCTGTCTCTCCCAGCTGCCCCACCATGAGCTGGTCTATGATGGAAAAAGACGACTGCAACATGGACTGCAACGCCACGGGGACTGCAATGCCCATCGCCTGCTTGAAAAAGCCATCTTTCATTTTTGTCCTCCACAGTGTTTGTTTCCTTTTCATAGTAGTCTGGAGGGAGGGATATGGCAAGCGGTTAATGGCGTAACCTATGTGGTTAATGACGTAACCTGTCTCCTGGTCGGTTATGAGAGCTTTGACGGCAGCCGCAGCCTTGCGGCCCCTCATGCCCCCGCACTCCCGTAATGCCTGAGCCCGCACTTCCAGAACGAGCAGGCGGCGATTCCGGCTATGGCTGCAACGAGGGGCGGGGCATAGCACAATGCCGGGTGGCCCGTGCTTTTGCCAAGCAGGAGGGCGACCGGGTAGTAGCCGGTGAAGGCATAGGGGACGATGAAGGTCAGGACTGCCTGCATTCCCCTGGAGTAAATCGGCAGCGGGTAGTCCGTGTAGTTCTTGAGCCCGTAGTTGTTGTCCGTCAGGAGCGAGACGATTTCCTCGCTCTTTATGGTCCAGAAGCTCACCGTGCCCGTAAAAACCGTGACGGCGGAAAATATCACGAAGGCGGAGAGCATGTTCAGCGCATAGAGCAGCAGCGACGGCAGGCTCCAGGCAATCTGCAGTCTTTCCATGCTGTAAAGCCAGAAGCCCAGCGAAAAGACGAGGCGGGGTATGAAGGTGTACTGGAACTGCTGCAGGACCATATACAGGAGGGGCGGCAGGGGCCGGGTCAGGTACAGGTCAAATTTCCCCGTCCGCACAAGCTCGCCCATGTCCTTCATCGGACTCCAGAAGAAAAAGCAGCTGAAGCTGTAGCTGACCCAGCTTGTCGTGAACATGAAGAGGACCTCATATTTGTTCCATCCGGCGATGCTCCCGAAGTTGTGGAAGATGACCGTGAAGCCCGCGAAGTACACGCCGATGAGGATCGTGTTGGCGACCAGCTCGAACAGGAGCGCGCCGTGGTAGGCCATCTTCCCCTTCACGTATATCACGGTGAAATGGCGGTATATTTTGAACAGGTTCATGCTCAGCCTCCCTGGACGACGAGTTTCTTTGTCCCGGTTTTCCACGTCACTTTCATCAGGATGAACAGAAAAGCGAGCCAGAAGACCTGCACCGAAAGTTTCCCGGCGATGCGCTTCCCGTCCATTGGAAGCGTGATGATGCTCACGGGAATCTCGTAGATTGCCCTGAACGGGAGGAATGCGTTCAGCTTCCTGAGCGCGTCCGGGAACATCGCGGCGGGAATCCACGAGCCGGAAAGGAGCTTGTAGACTGCGCCCAGGAGCATGTTCAGCGGCCAGGTCACGATGAGCCAGAAGGCCATGAGCCCGAGTATCAGCGAATACAAAAACTGTATCAGATACGCGAGCAGCACGGAAGCAAGGGCGAACGGCAGCTGCGCGGGACAGCACAGGGGCTGCCCGAAAAAGAGCGCGGAAATGACCGCGAGGGGTATGCCGTAGAGCAAGAGCCGTACCGCGCTCTTACCGGCGTGCCTTGCGAATACCATCGCGCCGAAGCCGATGGGCCGGATGAGCTGCACGGCGATGTCCCCGCTCTGAATCTGACTGTTTATCCACTGCACCGCGTCGCACTCGATGAACGTGGAGATAATCGTCGCCACAATCACATAGCGGAGCGTGTCCTCCCTGCCCATCGCAAGGCCCGCATGTGCCTGAGAGGAGAAGAGCGCGGTCCACAGGCAGAACTGCATGTATAGGTATACTATCCGGGAGAGGAATGTCGCCCAGACAGAGCTCCGGTAGGCGAGGTGCTCCTTTATTCCGATACGCATATAGTCAAGATACTTCCGCACAGGCATCCTCCTCTGGCCCTGCCATTCCGTTCTGGTAAATCTGCTTGATGATGTCCTCAAGGTCCGTCGTCCGGTAGCGCTCCTTCAGGGCGCAGAGGGTCCCGTCGTACAGCAGGATGCCTTTGTCGACAATCAGCATTTTCTCGCACAGGGTTTCGATGTCGGAAACGTCGTGGGTCGTGAGGATGACCGTCGTGTGCCGCTCGCGGTTCACCGCGAGGATGAAATTCCGTATCCGCTCCTTGGAAAGCACGTCAATGCCGATCGTCGGCTCGTCAAGGAAGAGGACGTCGGGATTGTGCAGGAGCGAGGCGGCGAGGTCAGCCTTCATCCGCTGGCCCAGGCTCAAAAGGCGGGGCGGCTGCCCGATGAACTCGTCAAGCCCGAGTATGTCCGAGAAGAGCTCCATGTTCTTCCGGTACACCGCGTCGGGAACGCCGTACATGTCCTTGAAGAGGCGCAGCGTGTCCAGCACGGGGATGTCCCAGCAGAGGACGCTCTTCTGCCCGAAGACGATTCCGATTTTGAGCATGATTCTCCTGCGGTCCCTGGGATAGCTCATGCCGTTTATGGAAACGCAGCCCGCGTCCGGGGTCAGGATGCCCGTGAGCATCTTTATCGTCGTGGACTTGCCCGCCCCGTTCGGGCCGACGAATCCGACGATTTCCCCGTCTGGTATCGTGAATGAAATGCCGTTCACGGCGGTCTTGTAGACCTTCCGCCTCAGCCTGTAGTTTTTGGTCAAGTTGCTTGCAGTCACGCTCATACGTCTTGAAGTTCCCCTTTGTTTCCTGTATGATAGCGGGCGAAGGGCGATTAGTCAAATTGAAAGATTTGAACTGAATCATCATAAATTTTGATGGTACATAACGGATGCGGCACGGCGGATTTGCCGGCAGGAGGCAGGCGTGAATATTTTCCAGTTAGAGACCTTCCTTAAGATTGCGGAGACAAAGAGCTTCACGGCAGCCGGGAACATCCTGGGCTACGCGCAGTCAACGGTGACGACCCAGATCAAGCAGCTGGAGGACGAGCTCGGCTGCCTCCTCTTTGAGCGGCTGGGGAAGTCCATCGTGCTGACGGCGGAAGGCGAGAAGCTGTGCGTCTACGCGGAAAAGATGCTCCAGCTCAAGCGGGAAATCTTTCTGGAAGTCCCCTCATCCGGGGAGCCTTCTGGAATCATAAAGCTCGGTGTCTCGGAATCATTGTGCTACGACAGGTTCCCGAAGCTGCTCCTGAAATACCGGAAGAGATACCCCAAGGTGGATATCCAGATTCAGTTCATCACCCATGAGGCGATTCCCGCCATGCTCAAAAACGGCGCGCTCGACCTGGTGTATACGCTCAACCCGCTCATAGAGAACCCGGAGCTGACCCTCCTTGAGAAAAAGCGGGAGTTCCTCGCCTTCTTCGCAAGCCCCGCCCACCCGCTCGCCGGAAAAAGCGGCGTTGCCGAAAAGGACCTGCAGGGCGTGCCGCTCCTTCTGACCTCGCACAGCTGCAGCTTCCGCGCGATGCTTTTGGAGGACCTGAAAAAACATGCGGTCGTCCCCTCCGTCGCGCTGGAAACGAGCAGCAAGGAAATATTGAAGCAGTTCGCGGCGAACCAGCTCGGGGTCGCCTTCATGCCGGAAATGGCCGCCCGTGCGGAGCTGAAGGCGCGGAAGCTGGTACAGCTTGCCTGGAAGGGGGCTGACTTTCCGATTTACTCGCAGCTGCTGGTTTACAAGGGCAAGAGCCTCAGCAAGGCTATCGACGCGCTCGTGAAGATGCTGGCAGGCGGGAAGGACTGACACGGGAAGGCCGGGGCAATGCAGAAGCGCTTCCGCACTGCCCAAGGCCTGCGGTCCCGCAGCCCTTGCCCCGCTTTATCCTGCGCTTTCCGCCAGGATTTCAGTTCCCGCCTTTAGCTTCCGGTCCTCCGGGATGGCAAAGATGATGTCCAGCTCATAGTCCTGATTCCCGCTGATGAAGTCCCTGCAGGCGCGGATGGCCTGAACCCAGGCGTCATGGAGCGGATAGCCGAAGATGCCGGCGGAAATCAGCGGAAAGACGACGGAATGGATGTCGTGTTCACGGCACAGTTCGAGCGATTTTTTGTATGCGCCGTACAGGGCGTCCGGTTCGCCATGCCTGCCGTCCAGATACTGCGGGCCCACTGCGTGAATTATGTATTTGCAGGGGCAGGCGAATCCCGGTGTGATGACCGCACTGCCTTCATCGCAATGGCCTATTGCCCCGCATGCTGCCGTCAGCTCCTCATAGCCTGCCCTGTCAAAGATTGCGCCGCACACACCGCCGCCCGCCCACAGGCCGGAGTTTGCCGCATTCACGATGGCATCCGCCGGTATGTCCGTGATCCCTTTCTGCTGAATCCGTATTGAGCTCATCCTGTGCCCTCCTTTTCATGCTTTCGCATACAGTGCCCGTACATTTGAGGGGTGCCCTTTATGCATCCGGAACATCAGGTATGGACGAACCCGGTACCCCGTAGCGGAACCAGAGGGTGCTGTTTTCCTCTGTATTCGTAATGGACAGATACCTGCCGTCTCCCCCCCGCAATACCTGAATTTCAGATGCTCCCAGCAGGCATTGCAGGAATGTTTTTTCGAAATCCATAATCACGGCATCGCCGGGTACGGATGTGCTGATGAAATCATCATGTACCTTCATGGACTCTCCGTCGACAGTTATGCTTACGGCGAAAGAATTGATCCCTGAATACCCGATTATTTCGTACGAACTGTCACTCTTTGTCCAATAAAACAATCAGTTTTATGCTTCGTTTCAACAAATGAGTCAGTTCCGCCGCTCGGGGCTGTAAAAGGCGGCTGCGAAGACGGGCTGGCGGACTTGGGCTTCCCGTGCTATACTGGGAGCTGATGAAACGACTGCCGTGTTTCCTGTCTGCCCTTGTTTTCCTCGTCCTTGCCCCGCTCGGGGCGGAAAGCTGTTTTGCCCTCTACTTTAATGCGGAGCAGACGCGGATCAGGACCGTGATAATCTACAATGAAACCGGCCTGCCCCTGTCCCTCTCCCTGAACGGCGAATGTGTCTGGGAACATTCCGGCAGGGCTGCTGCTGGAACTGCGGGGGCTTTTGCCGGAAGCGGCGGGCCGGGGCCGGACGGCGGGAGCGCCCCGGACGATGAAAACGTCCCGGACGGCAGCAGCACCCCGGACGGCGAGAGCGCCGCCGTTCTGGTATCCGGCGACCTGATTTCCCTGCGCCGGAACTTTACGACGGGCGACTGCATTACGATAGCCTCGGAAAGCGACGGGGTCTCCCTTGCCGTGGACAGCGACCGGGACAGCGTCTACGTCTATGCCCGGGAAGGACTTGACAAAGGGCGGGCACACGCAGAACAATAAAGGGCACGGTTTTCGGGAAGCCTGAAAAGCGTTTTCCGGCGCTTTTTCGGGGCCTGCCTGTAACGAACTGTAGATTTTAGAGATTTTATTACCGAGTATACCGAAAGATAGTGTCATCGTAAGGAGGATAGAAATGAAAAAGCAAACTGTTCTGTACATGTTCATCGCCCTGCTGTCTGCTGCGGCATCCGCAGCCTTTGCTGATGTCGTGACAAGCACGTCATCCCGGACCCTGCACGAAGAGGCCCCCCTGAACAGGGACATCAAATCCCTGTCGATGGAGCGCCTGCTCACGCAGGACGGCGAATTCCTCTTCGTCACCATGAAATTCTCCGGCGTTCCCGTCCTGAACCCCGGGGACAAGCTGATTCTCCTGCTGGACGACAGCTCGCTGGGAGGCAAGAAAGCGACCGAATACCGCGACCGGGGCGTCAAGAACCCTGCAACCTTTACGACCGTTGATGCAAGCGTGGACTACAGCTTTGTCGACATCCCGGGAGAAGGCCGGACCGGTGCCTGCCGGACGAACTACAGCTGGAAGCTCCGCGAGGACGGCCTGTATGAGGCATCGCGGGAAGACCTTTCCTTCATGATAAACATCGACTACATCATGCTCGAAGCAAAGAAGGCGAAGGGGAGCGATTCGTTCAGGCTCGTCGCCTTCATCTCCGACCTCTGGAAGACGAATGCGGATCCCAAGCTGAACGGGACCTCCCACGTCATTGATGTGGCGCCCGCCTCGGGGGTTGCAATCGGCCACACCCAGACGGAATCGGATACGGTGGCCGTCTTCTTCGACAAGGCACTGATTCTGGAATAGGATCTCCGCGGAGGAGCTGGCTGCCGGAACGGCGGTTTGCCAGTACATCGGCTGTTCAGCCTGCCGCCCTACCTGCTGCCGGCCGGCAGGGAAATTGCGGCAGCCGGGGCTTGCCATTTGCGGAAGCCCGTGTCATAATGGCAGAAACTGCGTCCGAACGGACGGAAGGAGTCTTTGTATGAAAAAGTCTGGCTTGAAGGCAGCGGGGCTTGCCGTGCTGTTCCTGTTTGCGGCCGGAGCGGCGGCATCCGCACAGGAAGGGGAATCAACAACCTATAACGGGCACAAATATACCTATTATGAGACCGGCTGCAGCTGGGAAGAGGCGAAGGAATTCTGCGAGCAGCAGGGCGGCCATCTTGCTACCATCAGTACCCGCGGTGAGCAGAAAGCCCTCCGGGCACTGCTCAAATCCGGGAAGAAAAGCCGCTACTGGATCGGCGGTAGCAAGGAACTGGTGGCGCGCTCAACACGCTTTCATTGGATAACCGGCGAGAAATTCTCATATACGGAATGGGTTTCCGGCTCCCCGGACGACACCCCCATGAGTCAGAAGGACGCCCTGATGATGTACCGGAGCAGCGGCGGCTGGAAGGATGAGAGCGGGGAAAAGCCTGCGGGAAAGGCGGCTAACCTGAAGAAGTTCGGCTTTATCTGTGAATGGGAAGACGATATGGGCGATGTGTCTGAGCCTGTCCTTTCCAAAAAGCAGAAGGACGAACCGACAGCAACCGGCTCTCCGATGGGGGTCTTCCTGAATGTCGGCAAGCGGGTCAAGCTCTTTGCCCCGGCCGGTTCAAAATGGTCAAGTTCCGACGAAGATATTGCGACCGTGAATCAGAACGGGGTCGTTACGGGTGTGTCCGAAGGAACGGCGGTCATCACCGCAAAAGGCCTGGGCAGCATCACCGTCCTTGTGACGGAATAGCGGCGGGGCGCCACGGTGAAGGCGCCTCCTGCCGGGGAGGGCGTCTCTGCGGAGGCGTTCCTGCCATCCGTTCCCTCTCCCCTGCCGCCCGGCTTTTGGAGCGGGCGCAATCTTTTTTCTGGTAAAATTCAGTAAAAGGGTGTATACTGTTTCTCTATGGACGTATCGCTCTTGAACCCGTTTTTATCCTCATGTCAGGAAGCATTTTCTCAGATGTTCAATATTGCGCCGCAGAACAAGCCTCCCTATCTTCTGAACCCCATCGGAACGCACCCGTGGGAAGTGTCGGGAATCGTCGGTGTTTCCGGTGATGAGATGGGTATTGTCGCATTCCGCCTGCACCGGCTGCTGGCGACCAAGATGCTTGCCATTTCCGGCGTTGAAGCAGATACGGACGAAGAAAAGGAGGCGATGGAAAAAGACCTCGTTACGGAGTTTACCAACATCATAACGGGTAACGCCATTTCGGCGATACCGAACAAGAATATCACGGTTTCTGCGCCCTTCATCCTCTCGGGACCGAACCACGAGATTCCCTGGCCCAAGAATACCAAGATCATCGCCGTTCCCTTCATTACCCGGCAGGGCTCCTTTGAAGTGGACCTCTGCTTTAAGGAGCGCTAGCGGCCCGGCTACCCTGCCGTGCCGTATTCCACGGACGTCCCGCGCCGGGGTATGGTGATTGCGTTCCCGCCCCGGATGTGCTATCATGCCCTGCATGAAAATACCAAGGTTTTTCCCCCTGCTTGCCATGCTCCCCCTGCTGGCATCATGCCGCAGCACCGGGCTTACGGACAGCATTTCTGAAAAAATCGAGACCGTGACGGCTTCCCGGGATCAGGTACCCGAGCGCCTGCAGCTTGCCGGCGAAAGCTATGTGCACAGTTTCTATGACACTGACCTGTATTTTACCTGCTACGAAGCTGATGAATCCGACATTGTCGCCCGGCAGGACGGACGCATCTACTACCGGCCGCCGCATCCTGACCTGCGTCTGCTTGCGTTTGCCGGGCCTTCCGGTTCCGGCACGCAGGAGCACCCCGTCTACTGTGCCGAAAGCCAGCTGGACGCGGCGAAAGCCTGGTTTACTGACCGCCTGAACTGGACCTGCTACTACGGGCACGGGACGGATATGGCGAACCGCCCGACAAGCGCCGTCGCCTGGGCTTCCGTTGATCAGTTTGATGCCCTCATCAAATTCTGCCGGGAAAACAGCTACCGGCCCTTCGGCGGTACACGGAACCGGACCATACAGACGGTCGAATTCCCCCTGCCCGAAGGTCCCGTTACCGAAATCGTGTTCTATAAGGAAAGCAATGACGGCTTCTTCTGTTCCAATAAAAACGATGTCATGATCCTGCGGGACGGAAAGCTCTACCTCGTCTACACCTACGATTTTGACCGCCAGCATGACGGCAGGAACGCAAGGATACTGGCAGTCCCCCTGCCGGAGGACCTGCAGCCCCACTTCCTCTCGATTATCAGGCGCTACGGCCTGTAGTCTGGCGCCTGCAGGCGTATAGCCTCCGGGCTTATTGCTCCGGGCTGCCCGGAGCCGTGCCGTTCCGCAGGCGGTCCAGCTCCTGTTCCAGCCCCAGGGCTGACAGGAGGGCCTTTTCCCGTTCCCGCGACCGGGCAATTGTCTTCTGCCCGTCCGCACTGCGTACATCCGCATCCCGTTTTTTAACCGCCCGCAGCAGGACATTCTTGGGCGTATGGCTCATGTCGACGAACTCAAGCACCTGAACCCGGTAGCCTGCCTGTTCCAGCAGTTCGGCCCGGACGGCGTCCGTCATGAGGGCGGCAAAACGCTCCCTGATCAGCCCGTAGCGGGTCAGCGGGGCAAAGGGGCTTGCGTCGGGAACAGGGGCGTTTGCCTGCAGCCGGGTGTTCAGTTCATGCTGGCAGCAGGGCACGGAAAGGATTGCCGCTGCCCCCTGCCGTATCGCCCAGTCCAGCGCATAATCGGTCGCCGTATTGCAGGCGTGGAGGGTCACGACCAGATCGGGCCGCCGGGCGTCTGCGTAGTCGGCAATGTTCCCCACCATAAAGCGGAGCCGGTCATAGCCTGATTCCCCGGCAAGGCGCTGGCAGTCGGCAATCACGTCAGCCTTCAGGTCCAGTCCCGTAATGTCGACGTCGATATGGCGCAGGCAGTGCAGGAAATAGTAGACCGCAAAGGTCAGGTAGGACTTGCCGCAGCCGAAGTCCACGATGCGCAGGGGGCGGTCGGGCGAAAAGCCCCCGTCGCCTGCTGCCCGTTCCGTCAGCTCGTCCAGAATGTCATCGATATACTCAAGGAAGCGGTTGATCTGCCTGAACTTGTCATGCTTCTGCGCGGCGATTTTCCCTTCTTTTGTCATGACGCCCAGCCGGACCAGGAAAGGAATCGGGACGCCTTCTTCCAGTATGTACTGCTTTCTGCGGTCTGCACTTGCGGCAAAGGACGGCCGGGCGGGCCCCTTGAGGGGGCGGGAAAGGCGCCTGATTTCTCCGTGCCGGTTGGCAAGGACCGTAATCTCCGCATCTTCCGTCCGCTCTACGACGGCGCGGAAGCTTTTTCCTGCGTGCTCCTGCATGAATGCCGCCAGTTCTGCTTCCGTAAAGCTCCGGCGGAAGGACTGGGTGTCCGTAAAGAACTCCGCATCGTAGACAGGACGGGCAAGACCGGCACCGGGCCGCCGCCAGACCCGGATCTTCCGGTAGGGGCGGTCCATGAGTTCCGCAATGTTCCTGACGGGTTTGGAAAAGCTGACGGAAAGTATCATGGCATGCTACTCGCGCAGGGTAATGGGGGGATTCTTGAAGTAGACGTAGTAGACGTTGTCTTTTGCATATATCGTGTGATAGCGGGTATTCAGCTGCAGCGGATAGGAAGGGAACTCCAGATCCCAGGGCGTATACTTGTCTGTTTCTGCCTGTATGCCGAAGCCGAGATCCTGCAGGTGGAAAATGACGGCATGGCCGCCGAGCTTTTCTATCATCCGGGTCGTCAGCGGGTAGGTGGTCGCCAGGTTCCTGACGATGCGGGTATGATCTATGTCGCTCAGCAGGTGGATGTGGATGTCGTTCTGGTCCTCCGGCACGATCCGGGACAGGTCTTCCAGCAGGAGCGTCATGCGGAAGTCCGTGTATTTCTTCTGGGAAGCCTGGGCATTTCCGAAGGCAAAGGCATACACGAGCATGCTGTATGCCAGAATGACGATGACCGCCCGCCCGCAGGCAGGCAGCCAGCCACGGGGTTTCCCCCGGGTTGCTTCCCGGGGTGCTGCCGGTCCCGCCGCCGCTGCCGTTCCGGGCGTTGCTGCCGGGCCGGTCCAGCCTGCAACGCTGAGCGTCATGAGGCTCAGCATGATTCCGAAGGGGAACATCGACCGCGGTTCCAGCAGGGGGCGGCCCATGACCAGAAAGGCCCCGTAGGAAAAGAGCGTGCTGAAGGCGATGAGCAGGAGGCTGACGAAAAGCGTTGCAAGCCGCTTCTGCCTGCTGTTCCGGCAGGACAGCAGCACGAAGAAGAACAGGAGGAACAGGAAGGCGATCTTCAGGGCACTCCAGCCGAAGTCATCCCATATCTGTGCAAGATAGGCTTTTGCATTACGGGGAAACGCACTGATGAAAAAGTTCTTGTCGACATAGGACTCTCCGGTCGGCTGCACGTTAAAGATGGCAAAGAAAATCAGGAGGGACAGGGCGTATGCGGCGACTGCCGTCAGGATGAAAAGCAGTAGCCGGCGCAGGCTGCACTCTTTCCGGCACCACATCCTGAACACACAGAAGGCGCAGACGACGATGTAGACCCCGGAAGCCGCCTGATAGGACAGGCACATCAGGAAAAGGCTGACCAGCGAAACCGGGGCAAAGATGCGGAGCCGGTCCGTGAACAGGAAGGGAAGGATGCAGAAAAATACCGAAAGCGCCATGTAGGGGGCGTCGTAGCGGTATGACAGGTTCTCGAGGAAATAGGGGAAGAGGCAGACCGGGATTGCCGCCAGGTAGACGAAGGGCGACAGCGGCCTCGCCGCCGGAGCTGCGGCTGGTGCCGTTCCCGCGGCTGGCACCGTGCCAGAGGCGGCAGCTGGTGCAGGGGCCGCTCCGCTGCCGGGAGCAGCCTCCGTGCCCGGAACATCGTGCGGCACGAAGAGGCGGATCAGCAGTACGGCCGAAAGCGCCATTACCAGAAGGGCGAGCAGCTGGGTAAAGGGCGCAATGTCGAACAGCTTCGGGCTTGTATGGACAAATATGGAAAGGAAATGCGAGATATAGCGGTAAAAGTTGCGCCAGGCCCGCGCCCCGGATATGGCCCGGTACAGGTCGTCCGCAGCCCCGTAGTAATAGTTCGCCCGGAAAACCGTCAGCATTCCGAAGGCATAGAGGCAGAAGAGGATGAGGACCGCCTTCCGGTCGGCATACAGGCTGCGGGCATGGGAGCGCAGTTCCCCGGCAAGCTCGCGGCACAGCGACCTGCCCCGGCCGGTCGCAAATGCAAGGCAGCAAAGCAGGTCAAGGGCAAAGACGATGAAGGAGAGGGCAAAGAGCTGCTGGGTCCAGTAGTTCATGTTCAGTGCCCGGTGCATGTACCGGGCTTCCATGAAGTGAACCAGTGCCTGCCGTACGGGCGGCAGCAGACCCGCCCCCGAGACCAGGGCAAGCAGGACGGCGGCCGCAATGCAGGCAGGCTTCCAGAATCGGGCGCTCCTCATGCGTGTGCCTCCCCGTGTCCGCCGGTTGCCGCTGTCCCCGATGTACCAGCGGCCGGAGCTGCCGCCTCTGTTCCGTCGGTTGCCGGTACCGGGTCCGGTGCCCCCGATGTACCAGCGGCGGTTGCTGGCTTCCCGGATTCACCGTCACCGGTGCCTGTTGCCGACTCCCCGCCGGCGCCTGTCACCGCAGCCGGGGCCGCAGCTGCCGCCTCTGTTCCGGCGCCTGCCGGATGGAGCGGGCCGATTTCCTTGAGGAACTGCTTCCCGATGACGTCCCAGTCCCGGCCGGTCAGGTCAAAGTCGTAGCTCCGGTACTTTTCGGCTACCGCTTCCCGCACGGCCTGTATGAAGTCCTCGTAGCGGTAGGTAACGCGCACGCCCGCAGCGGCAAGCTTTTCCGTGTCCGAATAGGCGACGATGGGCTTGTGGGCCGCCATTGCCTGATAGTATTTTGCCGTAATGCCGAGCGGCCGGTCCTTATAAAAGTCCGTCACGTAGGGAACCATGACCGCCGTACAGTTCGTTATCCAGGCGGGGACTTGCCCGCTCGGTATGCCGGGGATGTAGGTCAGGTTGGGTATCTTTTCCACCCGGTTCAGCACGGCCTTGTCCGGGTAGTTCGGGCAGATGACGAAGAAATGCAGCTTGGGAAGTTCCCCTGCCGCCCGGTACAGCAGTTCCCACTCAACCCCCCAGGCACCGGCGTAGACAATGCCCTTCTTTCCCTTCAGGGCTTCCGGTTCGGAATAGCGGCGCATGTAGGGGGCAAGGTCCACGCCGTTGGGCAGGATCGTACAGGATACCTTCCGGTCGAATTCCGGGATGACCTGCCTGTATGCTTCCAGCCCCTCGCTGTTGACGAGCAGGACCCGGTCGGCCTTGAGCAGCATGTTCTTCTCCAGCTCCCTGGTCCGCTCGGGAACCGATGCGTAGACGAGGGGGTCGGAAGGACGGTAGATGATTTTTGCCTGGGGGAAGAGCTTTTTTATCTTATCGACAAAGGCGATTCCCTCGCAGGACTCAAAGACAAAGCAGTCCGCCCCGGCAAGAAACTTCCTTGCAAATCTCCGGAAGCTCCTGAGCGAATGGCGGAGCAGGAAGTTCATCACGCAGGCGGGAACAAGCTTTCCGCAGGCGTCCGGGATGCGGAAGGTTGGGAAAGTCACGTTCAGGATGCGCTTGCCTTCTTCCAGTTCGTACACCGCTCCGGCGGAAAGCTTTTTTATGACCCCGGCATTCAGCTGTTCCCGCTTGAGCAGGAGCCCGTAGTAGGGGCGGGGAAAACTGAAGAATACCGTCTCAAGCCCCGCCCGGCAGGCCGCTTCCGCAAGCTTGTGAAAGCCGCCCAGCCGCTTTGTGTCCCAGTTATGACTCGTAATGAAAACTATCTTTCCTGCCATTGCATATCTCCTTGCCTGCCGCCTCTAGTTGCCGGACGGGAAAGCGTCTTCCAGTATCCCGCCCAGCTGATCCCGGAACGCATCCGTATAAAAGTACGCCGCCCGCTGCCGGGCCGCCTGAGACATCCGGGCAAGCAGGGCGGGGTCGCGGGCAAGTTCCTCCGTGCGGGCAAGCAGCTCTGCGGGTGTCGTCCACTTAAAGCCTGCGCCTTCCGTGACGATTTCCGCCTGCCCGCCCCTGTCTATGACGACGGGAACGCAGCCCGCCCCCATCGCTTCCACGGTCGTCATGCCGAAGTGTTCCATCATATAGGGGTCGTCCTCGCCGTAGCCCTTGCTGTGCCAGAAGATTTCCGCCCGGGCATACAGGTCTGCCATCGTGTCCCAGGAGGCGTTGGGGTACAGCGTAACGTCGCCGCTGCTTGTATAGGCACAGATTTTTTCCCAGTAGTCCACGGTGTCGCTCGCGTTGTTGCCGGCGATGACCAGCCGGTAGTTTTCATGCAGGAAGGTGGAACTGCGGTAGGCGTCTATCAGCAGTTCGAGCTTCTTGGAAGCGTCAATCCTGCTGCACACGAGGATCAGTTTTTCCTTGGGCAGGCCCCGGTCGGGGACGGGGGCAATCGGCGGGTAGAGGAGCCGTATTTTGTCCCGGGGGATGTCCGGCCAGTACTGTTCGAGGTAGCCCTGCGTGAAGGTCGAATTGGGAAGGAATGCGTCGTAGGAGGCGGCAAAGGCCCGGTGCCGCAGTGCGTGCAGGAAGCGTGCCGGCAGGGATTCCGGTCCGTCCGGCTGCATCGGGAAATGGATGACCGCTATGTTGCGTTTTGCCCTGAACGTGAGGTAGCCCCGGCTGCAGTAGAAGAAAAGGTCAAAGCCCCGGGAACCTGCCGAAAGCCGCCGCCGGAACAGGAGGCGTCCGAGCCGCCCTGCCGTCCCGCCCGGAGCGGTGCCTGCATCGGACACCGGCTTCAGGTGAACCCTGTCCGGGTCAAACGTAACCCCGTAGCGTTCGTTCATGAGCGCGCAGAATGCAGCGTCACCCTCGTAATCGGCCGGGGCATGACATTCGGACACGAAGGAGACGGCAGCCTCCGGGTAGAGTTCCGCAAGGGCCGCCGCCATCCTGACGGTGTAGGCCTCCGTTCCTCCCCGGTTATAAAGCACCTCGTGAATGTAAAGACCGATGTTCCTGGGCTGCATACGTGCCTTTCAGTGTATCGTATTTCGGCGGTAAGCACAAGTTTAGGGCCGGTCTTGCCGGTTCCGTAATGTAAGGAAAGAAGCACAAAAAAGCCCGCCGGCGGAGGCCGGAGGGCCCGGGACCAACGGCCGGAGGCGGTGTACCGCCCTGCCGGGCAGCAGGGACGGCGCACTGCCGCCGGCTCGGATTACTGGTAGCTGGTGGACATGCTTCCCGAGCTCGGGGCGCTGCCTTCCGTGAACACCTTATCACTGGTAATCCTAGTGTAGCTAAGCATAGACATATCTTGGCTTGACCCATCGAATTTGAAGCTGTTGCCATCAATTATTGTGGTAGTATCGGTGAAATCTGCTCCACCACCAATACCAGGCCAAGTAAAGGATATCGTATTGCCACTGATGGAATACGTAATGTCTGTGCTGGTGTAACTGCTACCATTCCAGCTAAAGTATTTTGCGGCAGTGTCGGAGGTCCCCGTGATGTAGCTCCAGTTTGTGTATGTCTTTATATATTTGGTATAGGTACTGCCGTCAGACTTCGTCTGGGTGCTGCTGTATTCGAACGTGTCCGTATACGACGCGCACACAAAGGTCTTGCCGTTGAGCGTGGTAATCGTACCTGCTCCTGTCGGTGCAACTGCTGCTCCGCCATCGTCGTCATCGCTGTTTCCGTTGTTGCAGGCAGTCAGCAGGCAGACTGCCGTCAGGGATGCCAGCATGAGGGCCAGCAGGCCGTTCCGTTTCATTTTCATTATCGTTCCTCGTCTGTTTTGTAAAAGTAGGGCGGTATTTCATTATATTGTCTGATAATGCAATACCCCCCCCTACTATACTAGGGCATATTCTGCCGTAATGTCAAGGGAAAAAGCGTCATTTTCAGAGAATTTTTGTATTTTCCGGGCTTTTGCGCAGGCGGACCGTCTCCTGCCCTGGAGAGGGTGTCGCTCCCGTCCTGGAGAGGGTTCGTATACAGCCCTGGAGAGAGTCCGTATACAGTCCTGGAGAGAGTCTGTATACAGCCCTGGAGAGGGTCTGTATACAGGCCATGCATCGGTCTGTTGCATTGCGGGGCACTTGAAGATCCGCCTCGGGCTGCCTTGCCTCAGGCTGCGGACGGCCGGAGTGGGTACTGCCTGGCGGGGCTTTTTTGCGTTTTTTCCAGTTTTTTCCTGCAAAGTGTACAAAAAGAGCATTCCTCCACAGATAAGCAGGTACAAGCACGCAGGGCTTGAGCACAGCACAAGCCCTGCATTCGCCATGCCCGTCAGGCACCCGGCGGGCGTGGTGCAGGGGGCTCCTGCCCCCTCTTGTGCCTCACGCACAATTATGTGGAGGAAAACGTATGCAGAACATGCAGAATAATCAGAATCCAAATGAATTCAGGCGGCTGAACCCCCGCCTTGACTTCAACTTCAAGGGCATCTTTACGCAGGACAGACCGGAATCCCGGATCGCCCTCAAGTCCTTCCTTTCCGCCATGATCGGCGAGGAAGTGACGGAAGTCACCGTAAAGGAAAACGAGCCGGCCGGCCAGTACGAGGAACAGCGGGGTATCCGCTACGACATAAACTGCGTATTTGCCGACGGTACCAAGGCACAGATCGAAATGCAGGGCTATGACCGGGAAACAGACTACGGCAGGCGGGCTGAATACTACGTTTCACGGCTGGTCAGCTCAGTGGCCATGGTGGGAGACGACTGGGGAAACCTGCCCAGGGCCTACCAGATATCCGTACTGAATTTCAAGTACGACACCGGCAACGAGTCTTTCCTGCACCGCTACGTGCTGGCAGACATGACGGACGGGGCAACGCTGGAGGGTGTCATCAACGTGATATTCCTTGAGCTTCCCAAACTGCCTCCGGTTAACGACGACACGGATATTGAAAGCTTGCCAAGCGCGGTGAAATGGGGTAAATTTATACAGGAAGCGGACAATCCTGACAAGCAGGATTTGATAGACAGGCTCTCGAAGAGCGAGGAGGGAATCATGAGTGCAGATGCAATGCTGAGGACCTTAAACAATACTGACTGGCGGTGGATTGAGCAGGGAAAGATTTTCGGAGATGAGTGTGACCGCATTACCGGCCTGCACAATGCGGAACGCCGGGGAGAACGAAATAAGGCCCTGTCTGCCGCCCGGAATATGCTGGCAGACAAGCTTCCGCCAGAGAAAATTGCGCAGTATACCGGCTTGTCAGCCGGAGACATACAGGCACTCGCAGCAGAGCCTGCCGTCCAAGGGATGTAGCCCCGGCCACGGCAATGCCGTGGTCAATGAGGGCCCTGCGGCCTTTCACGGACAGATAGCCCCGACTGAAAGTTCAACAGGCGTGGCTCCGCCCGGCGGCCCGCCTTGACAGCACCTGTCTCTTTCTATAGAATTCGGCAACGACTGTATGCGTTTCATGCTGTCCATACATTCCATCCATAATCTTACGGAGAAAACCATGGCAAAGATACAGATGAAGAACGCCGTCGCGGAACTCGACGGCGACGAGATGACCCGGGTCCTCTGGCAGGTCATAAAGGACAGGCTCCTGACCCCCTACGTTGACCTCAAGACCGAGTACTACGACCTGTCGATTACCGAGCGCGACAGGACCGACGACAAGGTGACCTACGAGGCGGCGGAAGCCATCCGCAGGCTCGGCGTGGGCGTCAAGTGTGCGACGATCACGAGCAACGCCGCCCGCATGGAAGAGTACAAGCTCACCCACCTGACCCCCAGCCCCAACGGCATCCTGCGCGGCGAGCTGGACGGCACGGTCTTCCGCGCCCCGATTTTCGTCAGGAACATCCACTGCAACGTCAAGAGCTGGGTCAAGCCCATCGTGCTGGGCCGCCACGCCTACGGCGACGTGTACAAGAACTGCGAGATCCGCACCCCCTGCGCGGGCAAGGCGGAGCTCGTCTTTACCGGGGCGGACGGAAAGGAAATCCGCAAGACGATCATGGAGATGAAGGGCCCCGGCATCTTGCAGGGCATCCACAACCTGGACTCTTCCATAGAAAGCTTTGCCCGCTGCTGCTTCAACTACGCCCTTGACCAGAAGATAAGCGTCTGGTTCGGCGCGAAGGACACGATCAGCAAGACCTACGACGGCCGCTTCAAGGAGATAATGCAGCAGGTCTTTGACAGGGAGTTCAAGGCCAGGTTCGACGCAGCGGGCCTGGAATACTTCTACACGCTGATTGACGATGCGGTCGCCCGCGTGATGAAGACCGACGGCGGCTTCCTCTGGGCATGCAAGAACTACGACGGCGACGTGATGAGCGACATGATTGCTTCCGCCTGCGGCAGCCTTGCGATGATGACGAGCGTCCTCGTGAGCCCGAGCGGGCAGTTCGAGTACGAGGCGAGCCACGGCACGGTGCAGAAGCACTACTACCGCTATCAGAAGGGCGAGAAGACGAGCACCAACCCGGTTGCCCTGATCTTCGCCTGGACCGGCGCGCTTGCCAAGCGGGCGGAACTGGACGGCACCCCCGAGCTCGCAGACTTCGCCCATAAGCTTGAGAAGGCGACGCTCGGCACGATCGAGGACGGCATCATGACCGGCGACCTCGCCCGCCTTGCCGACCCCGCCGCCAAGAAGATCGTCAACAGCTGGGAGTTCATCGACGAGATAGCCGCCAGGCTGTAGCCGGACTATGGGCTGCCTGTCGAAGGCGGCCCGCCCGTGGACCGCGTGCTGCCCGCGGGCGGACATCAGGAAAACCGTGCCCGCTATCAGGATTGCCTGCCGCGTTTTCTCAGACACCCTCATCCCCTATGCGTACTGCCGTGAAATGCGCTCCTCGGGATCCGTGCTGAGCAGATAGAGCGCGAAGGCAAACAGCCACTCAAGCGGCTTCATCAGGACATAGACCGCATCGGCACGGAGCGGTGTCGTGATGAGCCGTGAGATCGGGTAGCCATGCGCATCGTAGAAGCGGCGGATCTTTCCATGCGGGCGCGGGGCTCTTTCCGCAAGCAGTTCCTCGAACGCGTTCGCCACCATGAGCTGGCGGTTCACGACGATGCTTACCCCCCTGCGCTTTCCCATGCGGAGCGGCTTCACGAGCTTTCTGTGCCCGCCCGCGGCAACCGTGCAAAGATAATGCCCGTCATAGTCAAGCGGCGGAGGCGGAATCTGGGAAGAAAAGGTCCAGTCCGCCGTCATCGTAAACATCTTTGCGCAGCCGTCCGCCCCCTGTCCGAACAGGATAAGAACGGCTTCTGTCAGCATCACAAGAGGGACGAGGGCGGCGAACGTTGCGACGGACCAGTGCGAAGCCTTCCTCAAAAACGAATACAGCCGTTTAAGGACGGAAGAACGCGACCTTTCTATCTTTCCGTCCATAAGCGGAATCTGCGCCAGGACCTGGGCGCGGACATGATAAAGCGAAATCAAGAGAACATTGAAATGGAACAGCAGAGGCATGCTCTCTATAAAACCCGCGAAATACGGCGGGGATTTCATGAAGAAGAGCGGCGCGAGCTGCAGGCAGAACAAGACGCTCAGCACATTCCCGAGCAGGACGCCCGCCAGAGAAAAAGCCGCGGCAATCGGAGAAAGCTTCCGCGCAGGAACAAGGGCAATCGTAAGGAGAGAGACAATTCCGACCGCAATCAAAGTCAAGAACGAAAAAAGATACTCCCCGGAAAGCGGGGAATGATACGCCCCCTCAATAACCTCCTCGTTCCATTCCGCATCAGTCACGTCAAAGACAACTGCATGCACCCAATAAAAAGCAATTCCCAGAATCAACGTGAGGAACAGCAGGACCCGGGGGATAAGCTTGCGTCCGGCGAACAAATTCCAGAGGTTGAGGAAGCTGAGAACGAAAGGTATTCCTATAAAAATTGCGAACAAAATAATCACACACATAAACATTTCCACCAGGTTGAGGAAGGTGAAGTCCATCTCCGGCCCCGGCCCTTGTCTTACTCTTGCACAATCCTCCGCGCCCGTGCGCGGGAAAAGTTCCAGCTGCGGGGCGTGAAGGGCTTGTCCCCGAGTTTTTCCCTGAGCACATCGCGGTAGTCGAACGACTCCGCCACATGCCGCCCCAGCGCATCACAGGCGAAATCCACGCACAGCATACCTGCGCGCTCAAAGGCGGAGGCGGCATCGCAGGAGGTCTTCCGGGCAAGCATCTCAAGTTCGGTGATGTCCCGGAACGACAGCTTTGTCCCGTCCTGCTCCAGTCGCGACAGGTTGTAGTCCGCTATCCAGTAGTCAGGTCGGGCGAGCGAGAGGGCGACGTAGCAGGCGCAGGTGACGGCAAAGCCGTAGCGGAAGAGGGGGAAGCGGCGCGAGAAGACCTGCGCGGCCTGACCCGCAAGCAGAAGTGACAGGACGGCGAGCGTCCACAGGACGAGCACGCGCAGGAAGGTCAGCTGCCCGTAGTGGCCGATGTAGCGGAACATGCGGAGGGCGGCGGAGGCTATCATCGCGTATGTGCAGGCGCAGAAGACGGAGAGCAGGACCTTGAGCGGGGCACAGTCCCCGAAGCGGGCGAGGACCGCCTGCACGATTATGACGTTTATGACGCTGACCGCTAGCAGCTGGAAGAATCCCTCCCGAGCAGTCCCGGCATACGACGCCCCATCAGGCGGCGGGACGAACTGGCTCAGGACGAAGCTTATGTAGACGAGGCAGAAAAGGGTCAGGGCGGTCAGCGCGACGGCGGCCGGGAACTGCCGCCTCTCCTTCACATCGGAAGGGAGATTTCCCTTGAGCAGGAAGCGGCTCGTGCAGTAGGCGACAAGGACCGACGCGGCGGAAAAGAGGCATACCCTCATGGCGGGGCCCGGCTGCACATGACCGAACAGCCAGCCCAGCTGCGCCGCGTAGCGTTCGTCCGCCGAGCAGAGCAGGCTTATGACGACCGCGAGCAGGGGGGCGGAGATCGCCGCGCCCGCAAGCGCGTAAATGACGGTCCTGCTCCCCTTCCCGGCCTCCCGCCTCCAGACCAGCAGGTCGCTCACCGCATCCCCCAGGGATTCAACCGTGCCGCCTGCGCAGCGGATCATGCGGGCAAAGTATGTCCCGAGCCGCCAGAGCCTGTCATCGCAGAAGTTGTGGAGCAGGGCGACCGCGAGGACAAGGCATATCCCTATGTTGTTGCAGGTGATGATGAAGGCGTTGTCCGTCAGGCAGTCCGACAGGGCGAGCAGCAGCATGACCGCGAAGCAGAAGAGGCTTCCCCGCTTGGGCTTCTGTATGCCCGAAAGCCGCATGACATGACGGAAGAAGGCTATGACGGCAATGACAAAGAGAGGCATCGTCACGGAAGCGGGGTTACCGTAGACGAGTATAGTAGCGAGCAGTCCGAGCACGAGCGCGGGCAGGGCAAGACCCCTCCATATCCTGACCCGTTCCGCGCGGGCTTCCTCGCTTTCCTCCGGCACATTGCTGACGGCATCCGGCGAGGCGGCGTCGGCCTCCCGCTTCCTCATAGACTCAATGCTTTCATCATTGTCCATTCTTAGTTTCCCCCTTCATTCTGACTGTCTTGACTGTCCTAATTGTCCCGGTTGTCCTGCCCGGACTCCTCACCCTCGTGAGAGTCCCCGGGGAAATCCGGCTGGTATTCCAGTATGTCGCCCGGCTGGCAGCCGAGTGCGGCGCAGATTTTGTCCAGCGTTTCCATCCGCACGGCCTTTGCCTTGCCGTTTTTAAGGATGGAGATGTTCGCGAGCGTTATGCCCACTTTATCAGCAAGCTCGCCGACCTTCATCTTGCGGCGGGCAAGCATCACGTCCAGGTTCACGATGATAGCCATGAGAGCCCCCTAGATGGTCAGGTCGTTCTCGTTCTTGACGAGCCAGGCATGGTGAATCAGCCGCGACAGGACCTCGCAGATGGCGGAGAAAATGAAGCTCAGAAGCCCCATGAAAATCAGGTACATCGCGCGGATGATGATGAGCCTGCCCCGGACTGCGAAGAAAACGAGCATGCCGAAGAAGCATGCGACGAACACGAGGGCGATTGCCGCCATGACACGGAACGACCTCCGGTTCTCCGGAGAAAACGAGTTGTCCCTGCCTATCTGCCCCGCGATTCCCCAGAAAACCGCGAGCTCCGCGTAGCAGCCTGCAACGATGACTATATGGAAGAAAAGCGCGTCGTTTATCAGCTCCGCGACGTGGGTCTGGTAGGCCCGAGCGTAGAGGGCGAACGCCGTGAAGAACGCCGCCCCCATCAGGCCGAGCAGGATGACGACTGCCTTGAGCAGGATTCCGTATCTTTTCATATCGTATGAACCTCCTTGGGTGCAGGATACTACACGTATATGCGAAAGTCAATAGAAATTTATCGAAAAACAATAAAATTTAATCGTACTATGATATGAGTGTCAGGGGAATGCCCTGTCCTGACGGTGCAGGCGATGTGTCCTCGGCGGCTCAGGCGGGGCTTCCTGGGGGACTGCGGCGGGCTTCCACAGGACTCAGGCAACGCTCCCCAGAGGACCGCGGCAGGCAAAAAAATCCCCGGTCATGCGGCCGGGGATTTTTACATTGGTGTTATATCGGTTTCCGGGGCGTTCCGTGCCTGGGCTTGGCTCTGTGCCCCGGCCGCAGCTGCCGTCAGAGGCCGTCGGGTTCTGCGGGTGCGCCGGGTTCCGTGCCGTCAGAGGCCGTCAGGCGCGTCTGGTCCGGCGGGGGCGTCGGACCCTGCTGCTTCTTCGGTGGCAGCGGGCTCGGCTGCTTCGTCCGGGGTAAAGGTGTCGTCCCAGGCTTTCTGCACTGCCGCGCGGACTTTCGGCGACAGGTTGAGTGCCTCGGCGGACTCGAACAAAGCCTGCTTCTTGTCCAGGTCGCTGGTCTTTGCGATGTTGCCGAGAATCTTGAATGCGGTGATGTCGTCCAGCGAGCTGCTTATCTTGGACGACTTGACGTAGACCGTGCGGACGGCATACTGGCGCTCGGAGAAGTAGCTCACCTCGGTTATGTCTATGTCGCCGGTGGCGGTCACGGTGCTGCCCGTCGCAACGACCGAACCGGCATCCAGGTGCGCGTTCACCACGTCCGCAAGGCTCTTCGTGTTGTACATGGCGCAGTCTTCCAGGAGGACCGCGGGCTTCTTCTGCATGATGAAGCGGTTCGAGATGGCCCAGTAGCTCTTGCCGTCGTATTTCACCTGGGCGAAGGTCAGCGTCTTGCCCTTGGAGCCGTCATACTCCGCTTCCTTTATCTTTGCGACCGGGTTGCCGGACGCGTCAGTCTCGCCGCTCGTCTCCACGGTAATCGCCGTCCCCTCGCTCATCTTCACCGAGGCGGACATGATCCCGTCTTTCTGCTCCGTCCACAGCCAGCCGCCTTCCTGCAGGAACACGCCGGGGACGCTTTCCGCGAACGCCGCAAGCCCGCCGGCCAGCAGCATGCCCAAAAGAACCGCATATTTTTTCATTGCCATACTCCGCCTCCTCTAGTTCTGCCATTCTTCCGGGTATTCACCGGGGTAGTCCGCCTGGAACAGCTCCAGGAACATATCCTGCATCGTGTCCGGCAGCTCGAAGGACAGCGCCGTTTCGAACAAGTCCTTGCGGGCGACGGCATCGGTCAGCAGGGACTCGCCCTTGGAATCCTTTTCGGCCAGCTTGTTGTATATCTGCATGGCGAGCAGGGTCTTGGCGGTAATGCTGACGGCATCCTTGGCGAGGTAGGAGCCTTCGATCAGGTGGGAATTCACGTAGGCGCTCGCCTTGACGTATTTGTCCGCATAGGGGCTGGAAGCGGCGTCCACGCCGTCGTTCAGGACCCCCACGACCGTCCCGACGTCCAGCTTCTTGTCGCCCATCGCGTCGGGGCTGGGCTTCGTGAAGAGGTAGGCATTGTTGCCCACGACGACCGCCGGGGTCGCGTCCACGACAATGGAATAGTCCTGCGCCCAGTAGTCATGCCCGTCAAACTGGATGTGGATGAAGTCGCGCTTCTGGTTGTCCGTCGTGCGGACGACCTGCCGCTTTGTTTCCGCCCTGTCGCCGGAGGCCGGGTCGGTGGAGCCGTAGGCCTGCACCTTGGTGCCGGGCACGGCGTATTCCACCCATTTCATCGTGTCCTCGTCGGTGAGCCGCCAGTAGCCGCCGGCTATCATCACGGAGTTTATCATCTCCACCTTGGGTGCGGGGGCCGGTGCCGGTGTCTCCTGCACTTCCGCCTGCTGGCTGGCCGCAGGGGCTTCCGTCTTTTTGCAGCCTGCAAGCAGTACGAGGGCCGCAAGGGTGCATGCACATAGTTTCTTCATATAATCTCCTGAGTCAGTGCAAGGCCCGGCACGACAAAGACGGGCGGGCGCTTTGAAACTGCCTCTTTTGTCAAATACGGATGTCATAATGCCACATATTTGCTTTTGGGGGAAGTCCCGTCAGGTCGGGCGCGGTATGTGGGGTCAGCGTGGATGGGGCCCCCGGCCCGGCGTGGTGTTGGGCGTTGCCTCGGGCTGTTTCGGGGCCCCCGGCACGGCGGCAGGGGCTGTCTTCCCATAACAATAAAAAATTTGCAAATAGCTCCTTTGTACTGTACACTGGGAAGGAAGGAGCTGCATGTGGATTCGCTAACCCTTTACACCGAAGAAATTGACGATCTTGCAGAGGCCGCCGCCGACCTGTTTGAACAGGCTTCGTCCTTTGCCTTCAGAAAAAACACGCTCGCCATCCTCTTTGCAGAAGAAGACACCGATTTCCCCGGCCTGTACGCCCTGCTGTCCGAGCGCTGGAAGTTCCCCGTCATGGGCTGTACTGCCCTGTCCATGCTGCTGGGCAAGGAAGGCTACTGCGACATCGGCATTTCCGTCATGCTCCTGACCGCCGACGACTGCGAGTTTTCCGTCGGCATGACGGACGAGCTGAACATGGACAACTACCGGGAAGCTGTTTCCGCCACCTACAAAAGGCTTTCCGCTGCCCTTCCTTCAAAGGAAAAGCTCATCATCTCCTACGGCGGACTGGTGAACACCGAGGATGACGTCGGCGGCGACGACCGCGTGAACATCCTGAACGACCTGAGCGGGGGCGTGCCCGTATACGGAGCCGCTGCGTCCGACAGCTTTAACTTCAAGAACCTCAGGCTCTTCTACAACGGAAAGACTTCGGAACGGGGGCAGGTCATGGCGCTCGTGGCGGGAAACATTGCCCCCCGCTTCATCTGCGTCAATTCAATCGAAAACAAGAGCGAGTTCGCCTACGAGGTTACGGAGGCACGGGGAAACCAGGTCTTCCGCCTGGGAAACGACACCTTCATCGACACGCTCAGGCGGGAAAACATGGTGAGCGACAAGACGAACGTCATGGCAGACTACCTGCTTTCCCCCTTCGTCGTGACCGTGCGCAAGGAAAACGGCGACAGCGTCCAGTCCGCCCGGACCCTTTCCGTCCTGAACCATGAAAACGGCAGCGGTTCCTTCCTGGGCGTCATTCCCAAGGATTCCGTACTCGGCATCGGCATCATCAGCCGTGACGACGTGCAGCATTCCATAGAGGAGGCCGTGGACAGGATGCTGGAACGGCTAAAGGAGTCCGGACAGGAATGCCGCACGATGCTCTGCACCAGCTGCTGCGCCCGCTTCCTCGCGCTCGCCAGCAATACGAGGGCCGAAGCCCAGGCGCTCCAGAACCGCATTCCGCCGTCCATGGCACTGCTGGGCATGTACTCTTTCGGCGAGTACTGTCCCGCCGTCGGCAACGTGACGGGCACGGAGTACAACCTGTACCACAACTTCACGTTCACCATACTGGCATTGTAATGGTAAAGGCAGGTGCTGATGGACGAAGAAGGACAGAAAGAGCTGGAACAGCTCAGGCTGGAAAACAAAAAGCTGGCCCGCGAAGTAAAGCGCCTCAAGAAGGACAACGAGTTCCTGCAGCTGGCAAACGATCAGGCTGCACGGACCCAGTCCTACATCCAGAAAGACGTAAACCGGCAGCTTTTCTTTAACCGGCAGCTGCTCAAGACCTGCCCCTACCTGCTCATCCTCACCGACGAACAGATGAACACGGTCATGGCAAGCGACGTCTTCTTCAGTTACGCCCCCGAATACGACAAGGACAAGGTAAAGCGCGGCATTCCGCTCAGGGACGCCCTGGAACACGTGCTGCCCGCCGCTGACCTTGCCGAACTCATTGAACGCTGCCGGCAGGTCCTGCAGGAAGGTTCGGCCGAACCCTACCTGCTCAGGACAACCGTTGCAGGCAAGCCGACGGACTGGCAGGTGTCCATCCGCCAGATGCATCAGGACAGGACGGTCCGGGGCCTGAACATCCTCTTCATCGACATGACCGAGTACGTTGACGCGGTGGAACGGGCAGAGGCGGCAGACAAGGCGAAGGGCAACTTCCTTGCCAACATGAGCCACGAAATCCGCACCCCCATGAACGCCATCAACGGCATGGCGGAGTTCATCCTGCGCGACAGCAGGGACGAAATGGCCGTCCGGCACGCGACGATGATAAAGTCCGCCTCGGGGACCCTGCTTTCGATCATCAACGACATCCTCGACTTCTCCAAGATAGAATCCGGCAAGATGGAGATCATCAACGATTCCTACCAGCTTTCTTCGCTCATAAACGATGTGGCGACGATGATAAAGATACGCCTCAACGACAAGGCGGTAACGCTGGACCTGGACATTGAGGAAGGCATTCCGAACGCCCTGTACGGCGATGAGGTGCGCTTCAAGCAGGTACTCATCAACATCATGGGCAACTCGGTCAAGTTTACCCACGAGGGCACGATTACGCTCAGAATGCGCTGCAAGCAGGAGGACGAGCGGCATGCCCGCCTCTTCGTGGAAATTGCGGATACCGGCATCGGCATAAAGGAAGAAGACCTGGGCAAGCTCTTTTCTACCTTTACCCAGGTGGACACCAGGCGCAACCGCGCGGTGGAAGGAACGGGTCTGGGCCTTGCCATCAGCAGGCGGATTGTCGAGATGATGGACGGCCACATCGGCGTTTCCAGCACATACGGCGAGGGAACGACCTTTGCCTTCGACATCCGTAGCGAAGTGGAAGACTGGACTCCCATCGGCGCCATCAGCGACCGGCTGGAAGACGTGCATCAGGAAGCCTTCCGCATCAGCTTTACCGCGCCCGAAGCCAGGGTACTGGTCGTTGATGACAACGAGATGAACCTTGACGTTGCGACGGGCATCCTTGCCCCCTACCGGATACAGCTGACGAAGGCGAAAAGCGGGCCGGAGGCGATGGTCGAATTCCTCAAGGGGACCTTTGACATCGTATTCATGGACCACATGATGCCGATCATGGACGGCGTGGAAACGATGCAGAAGATACGGCAGATGCCGCGCGGCAGGGACGCCGTCATCATTGCCCTGACCGCAAATGCCCTGAGCGGGGCGTCGGCGGAATACCGGACGCTGGGCTTTCAGGATTTCCTCGCAAAGCCGATTGTCCCGCAGGAGATGGACAGGATGCTCCTCAAGTTCCTCCCCGAAGCGCTGATTGTCCGCGAGGGCGAGGACGGGACGGCAGGCGCCGGAGCGTCCGGGGCAATCGCTGCGGCTGCTGGTGCAGGATCCGCCGGAACGGATGGAGCGGCAGGTGCCGGTGCTGCCGGTACAGCCGATGCTGCGGCAGGCCGGCCTTCTGCGGAAGCGCAGGCAGGTTCCAGAGAGCCGGCAGGCTCCGTGGACCGGAGCAGCCCCGGAGGGCAGGCCGGAACCGGGGACCCGGCCCGAAAGGAGACGGGCAGCGGACGGGCGGAAGCACAGGCCGCCGTTTCTGGTGCGGGGAGTCCGTCTGCCGGGAATACACGCTATATCAGCCAGAAAAGCGAGATAGACACCCGGATGGGACTGAAATACTGCCTGGGAGACCGGACCTTTTACCAGAAGGTGCTCGTGAACTTTTCAAATTCGAACGACGGCAGGCGGCTGGAAGAACTGTACCGGCAGGAGAACTGGCAGGAATATGCGGTTACGGTTCATGCGATAAAGAGCACGTCGCTGACGATCGGGGCCGTTAGGCTTTCCGACGATGCAAAGGCGCTCGAATATGCAGCCCGTGACAACTGGGTTGACTTTATCCGTGAACATCACCAGCCGTTCATGCAGAAATTCGACGATACCTGTACGTCCATCCGCCTGGGCGACGTAAAGGCCTAGGACGGCGCAAAAGTCCGGGGCTGCGGAAGTGGCGGACAGGGGCCGGTAATGGCGGACTGCGGTGCCGCTCCGAAAGGCCCGGGCCCCGGAACGCCCCGGACCTGACGGGGCTACATCCGCACCGTCTGCCGGAGGGCGGAAATGTCCGCGTTGGCAGGACCGGTCAGGTCGTTCGCTTCCACTTTGCGCAGGATTGCATCGGCACTGTAGGCCGCCCCCGGGTAGAGGACGATGACGCTTTCGTCCCCGTCCTGCAGGAAGGTTGACTCGCCGTAGTCGGTGTAGCGGGTTGCCCCGATGGAAACAAGGATTTTCCCGGGCATGCCTGCTTCCACGAGGTAGGAATGAATGTCTTCCGCAGGTCCTTCGTCCTTCTGAAAGTTCAGCCGGTCCACAAGCCAGTCCGTCAGCTTTTCCCAGATGTAGCTGTAGCCGGACACGGGGCTGTCCTCGCCGTAGGGGTGCACTTTTCCCTCCCGGATGAGGAAGCTCGCAATCCGGTAACCGGCAAGTTCACAGCCTGCACGGAAGCGGGTGAGCGGAATCGTGTGGCCGGCAAAGCCCTTGCTGCACGTTCCCCAGTTCTTCTTTTCGCTTATCTTTTTTGCTCCGGCCCTGCGGATGGAACAGTCGTTGGAAGCGCCGAAACAGCGGGGCGTCAGCAGCAGCACCTGGTCGTCCTGCCAGCAGACGTCAAAGATGACCGCACACTCGGGTTCTATCTGGAGCTTCTCTTCCCCTGCCGGGAAAATGATGATCCGGCTGTCAAAGGGGAAGTTGTGCAGGAAGGCGGGGATGACTGCGGAGCCTCCGTCTCCTGCGCTTTCTGCCGGATGCTGATGTGCCGCAGCTTCGTTACCGGCGTACCCGGCGGATTCGGCATCAGCGCTGCCGCCGGTGCTGTCCGTGCCTGCCGGGTTACCCGAAAAGGCGCTACGGACTTCCGCAGGCGTGGGAATATAGGTCGGAAAAAGGGCCTTGGGGGCGGTCGCCTCCGCAGTCTTAACGTTCACAAAATCTGCCGCTTCGCCCGCCTGTTCCAGATGGCCGGTAAAGTTCCCCGCCACGCCGAATGCGGGGATTGCCCTCAAGTCTAGCTCTCTCATGTTATGCCGATTATAGCGGAAAGCTCTGCCGTTCATCAAGACGGGACGCAGACCCGTCGCCAGACACCATCTTACGCAGTCTGAATCTGAGCCCGTTCCCGCCGCCCGCTCCTGTTGTTCGAATCCATCTGATTGATTAAAGCCCCTCAATCTGCTAGTATCTAATGCTATGACTGACGCAGAGATTAAGACGCTGATAAAGAACCTGCACCCGCTTGAAACCAAGGTGCTGCTGAACTATACCGAAAACGACGAGCTGACCGGCGAGAAGCTCCAGAAAGAACTTTCCTACAAGGAAGGCCACTGCAACCAGGCCTTCAGCTGGCTGTCCGGCAAGAAGCTGCTCAAGGAGACCGGCAGGACCGCCCACACCTACTACGAACTGACCGACTACGGCCGCGCTATCGCCAAAAACGGCAGCGCGGAAGAGCGGATTATCTCCTGCCTGAAAGACGGCGGTCCCAAGAGCCTGCCCGAGATTGCTTCCGCACTGGGACTTGAGAACAAGGACGTCGGATCTGCGTTCGGCCCCCTCAGCAAGGAAGGCGTGCTCCGCATGACCGCCGACAAGAAGGCCGAATACACCGGGGCCGCTGTCCCGGAGCGGATAGCCCGTGCCAAGGCCCTCATCGCAAAGGCCGAGAAGTCGCAGGCGGGCGGGCTTGACGGCGCGCTCGATGCCGCATCGCTTTCCAAGGAGGAGCTTGCCGACATCTCCACGATGACCAAGAAGCGCGGGGTCAGCGACACGGCTTTCAAGACCGTCGAGCGCGAGACCGTGACCTACCGCCTGCTCCCCGATGCCGCCGCCGTCAGCAGGGCGCTCAAGGAAGCCGGAGTCACCGGCGAGGAAATCGGAGCGATTACCGGCGCGATGCTCTCATCCGGCGACTGGAAGAAGGGCACCTTCCGCGCCTACAACATCTCTGTCCCGCCCGCCCGCATCATACCGGGCCGCACGAACCCCTATGTGGACTTCCTTGAATCCGTCAAGGACAAGATGTGCTCGCTGGGGTTCGAGGAGTTCGACGGGCCGCTCGTCGAGACCGAGTTCTGGAACGGCGACGCGCTCTTCATGCCCCAGTTCCACGCCGCCCGCGACATCCACGACGTGTACCGCATCAAGACCCCGACCCACGCCAAGTCCATCGAAGAGCCTTATCTTTCCGCAGTCCGCGCCGTCCATGAGAACGGCGGCAGCACCGGCAGCCGGGGCTGGAACTACAAGTTCGACACGGAGTTCACCCGCCGCCTCATCATGCGCAGCCAGGGCACGGTGCTTTCCGCCCACCAGCTGCACAAGGCCAAGGTGCCGGGCAAGTACTTCGGCATTGCCCGCTGCTTCCGCTACGACAAGGTAGACGCGACCCACCTGAGCGACTTCTACCAGACCGAAGGCATCGTCCTGGGCGAGGACGTGAACCTTCGCACGCTGCTGGGAATCCTGCGCATGTTCGCCGTCGAAATCGCGGGGGCGAGCGAGGTCAAGTACGTGCCGGGCTACTTCCCTTTCACCGAGCCTTCGATCGAAGTGCACATCAAGCACCCCAAGCTGGGCTGGTTCGAGCTCGGCGGTTCGGGCATCTTCCGCCCGGAAGTCACCGAGGCGATGGGCGTGCACGTCCCCGTCCTTGCCTGGGGCATCGGCATAGACCGCATGGCCCTGATGGCCCTGGGACTGAACGACCTGCGCGAGCTGTTCAGCGAGGACGTCGAGAAAGTCCGCCTCCGCAAGGCCAAGTTCTAGCCGGAAAACCGACCGCTGCATGGAAATACGAAAGGCAACAAAGGAAGATCTGCCCGCCATACTGGCGCTGTATGAATATGCCCGTGCTTTTATGGCACGGAACGGCAATGCAAGCCAGTGGGGAACAACGAATCCGCCCCGAACGCTCATTGAGAGCGACATAGCGGCCGGGAAAAGCTATGTCTGCATTGCGGAGGGGAAGATAGCGGCGGTGTTCTACTTTGCCGTCGAGTGCGAGCCGACCTACACCGTCATCTCCGGTTCCTGGCTGAACGATGCCCCCTACGGCGTCGTTCACCGGATTGCTTCGGACGGCAGTACGAAAGGGGCTGGAACGTTCTGCCTGCAGTGGGCGCTGGCGCAGTGCGGGAACATACGGATCGACACCCACCGCGACAACAGGCCCATGCAGAACCTGCTTGCAAAGCTCGGCTTTTCGTACTGCGGAACGATTACGATTGCGGACGGAACGGAACGCATTGCGTTCCAGAAGCAGACGGAGGGCAGGCATGCGTGATGCGGTCCTGCTGGTAATTGATACCCAGAAGGGAATTACAGACGATCGGCTCTTTGCGTTTGACAGGCTCAGACAGAACATCATGGAACTGATTGCGCTGGCACGGAAGAGCGGCGTGGAGGTCGTGTTCGTGCAGCACGATGACGGGCCGGGCTCCGGCTTTTCCAAAGGAGACCGGGACTTCGAGATCTTCGATGACTTTGCGCCTGCCGAAGGCGAGAAGGTTTTCGTCAAGACCGTGAACAGCGCGCTCCATCCGTCGACGGGGCTTGCTGACTACCTGCGGGGAAAGGGGATAAAGACGATTGTAACGGTGGGATTGCAGACCAATTACTGCGTTGATGCGACGATCCATACGGGATTCGACTGCGGGTTCGAGATGCTCGTGCCGGAGTACACGAACTCGACCTTTGACAACGTCTACATGGACAAGGAGTCCTGCTACCGCTATTACAACGAGTTCCTGTGGAACGGCAGGTTCTGCCGCTGCGTTTCAATGGATGAGGCACGGTCGGCAATCAGCGGCAGGATGGGAGAATAGCATGGCATCGACGAAAGAATACCTGGACTACATACTCGACCAGCTCTCGCTCTTGGACGGAATCACCCACCGGGCGATGATGGGAGAGTACATCCTGTATGTGAACGGAAAGATTTTCGGCGGGATATACGACGACCGCCTCCTCGTCAAGCCGACCAAATCCGCGCTGGCAAAAATGCCCGAGGCCCCGCACGAACTGCCTTACGAGGGGGCAAAGGAGATGCTGCTCGTGGAGGACGTGGACAACCGCGAGTTCCTGCGCGAACTTGTCACGGCGATGTACGAGGAATTACCGACCCCGAAGAAACGATAAAGCCCCAGGCGGGCAGCCTGCCCGTCACGGCTGCTTCGTGCGCGTTTTGAAAGCAATTCCCTTTTCCGTAAGCCTGTATTTTTGGGTCGGACTTTTGGGGGAATCTGGCTGAGTCATTTCAATCAGACCTAATTCTATGGCAGGCTTTATATAATCACTGACCAAGGTAGGTCTATGCCTTAAATCAAGTTTTTCCAATATTTCTTTTGTGGATAGACCTGTTTCCTCTAAAACTCTTAATAACCGAATTACTTGTGGGGCTACTTGTTCGGTTACTTGTTCGGTTACTTGTTCGGTTACTTGTGTGGCTACAGGGACATTTTCTCCGGCAGCAGGAACATCGTCATCCAGAGGAATCGTTACCCTGAAAATATCGCCGTCCATCATCGTGGGCTTTGCGCTGATTCCCGAATACATCGGAACATATTTGTAAAGGTTGCGTGTGCCAGAACCAAGCTCCTCAGCGAATCCGATTTCCCGGAACACTTTCGCAATCATAGGATTCTTAGAGAGCGGACTCAAGTTTTCGAGCGTGATTTCATCGGGCATCTGAGCCTTATTTGCGTTTTCGGTGATAATCCTGTCTTTTTCGATTATAAAGCGGGGAATCAGGCTGCTTGAAAACTCACGGTGCATGAGCATATTCACGATGATTACACGGCAGATGTTGCTTGAAAGGCTTATTCTCTGCATATCGGGTGCGAGATAGAATTTGTCATTTCAAGCCAGGGATGATCTTTGTTCCGGTTCTGGATTCTCACCCGCACCTTCTTAAAGACATCATCCCTAAAGTCCTCAATCTTAAAGTTGAAGAACATTTTTCGTTCGGTAAAGATATTCTGTTTCCTGATATACAGCTGGACTATTGGGTCCGTGCCTTTCACGACGAAATCGCTGTCATCAATGCGGTCGTATATTTTCCCTTTTAGGGTATGCACCTGAGAGGAAGCACCGATGTATGCATGAATAATGACTTTATCTTCTATCTTGACTTCTTCGACAGCGCATACGGTAGTGGGATTAAAAAGATTCTCGTTATTGAGGCAGTTGTTGAAATTGCGGATTAAATCTTTCACGCCTTTTCCGGGAGTCCGAGAATCGCCCCGTCATCCTCCACGCCAAGAAAAATATCACCGCCCCAGCGGTTCAAAAACGCGCAGACCGTCTCCAAGACATCATGCTCAATATTGCCGCCGCAACGCTTGAATTCGCAGGTGAGGTTTTCTCAAAGTGCAATTTTATCCAATGCTTTCTGCGCTGTCATCGCGATTCTCCTGTTTCATATAGTATAGTTGCATCTTCCGGGGGATTAGTTTTTCATTTTTCAACAACTTCCCAGTGACCGCCCTTTCTAACTTCAATGCGAACAATTTTCCCCTGGGCTTTTAGTTTTTTGCAATCATCGGATTTTTCTTACGCCGCATTAAACTGGCTCTTCACATAGTCAAAAATCCTCTGCTGATAAAAGTCAATTTCCTCCGGCGCAAAAGATTCCGGCAACTCCTGCCACAAAGTATCCCTAATTAGAATATCGATTTGCGAAGCAGTTTCTGACTTTTCAAACGGATTATGCATTTCTGAAAGTCGTTCTCTTACGACAGAAAGAAGCCTAACCGAAAGCTCCTTGATTTTCTTAATATCCTTAGAAGACAGTTCTTCCTTAAAAAGTAAATCGTAAACAGCAAGCTCCTTGTTATCCGTAAACCCCTCTCTGATATATCGTTTCTGCTGTTCAGTCAATATCTCAGCTGTTTTTTGAAGCTCTTCAAAGACTTTACGGATTTCAGCCTTATCCTGAGCCTTGTTGTAGTTTTCAATCATTTCTTTATAATGCTCAAAGAATTTTATTGAGGTCGGCAATTCTTTGCACAAAGCTTCAATTGACATATTTAGAATCTCTGCAATATCATGAATGATGATGGCCTTTTCTTTCACCTTTTCAAACTCCTTCTGCAGAACCTCAAAATTGATGGAGCTGATGTCTATTTTTACGGATTCCGTAGGCGTTGTAAAATCTGAATCCAGCTTTATGTAATCATTCACAACCTTCTGCATTTCAATCATTACATTTGTAATGTCAGCAGGTGTGTGTTTTTTATTAAGTCGTTTATAAATCACTTCAATGCCACCTTTATTTTTACGAAGTTCATTTGATATTTCAGATGGCAGCAAGTATTTATAAAGCCGTAACAACTGTGAACAAAGCAAGCAGAACCTTTTCTTTGTATCTTCTGGTGGAGTAACAAGAATATTTACAGCTTCCTTTATCTTACGGATTTTGATATTCTTATCTTCGATATCCGTGAGTTCCGACAAAACGAATCCCTTGTCTGACAAGAACTGAACAATCGCCTCGCAATTCTGCTCAACCTTCTTTATCAAATCCTCACGGCTTACAGTCGGTTTTACTCTCTTGGTCTTTTGCTTATTGATTGTATAATCTGCCAGAGCTTTTTCAAGATATGGAACAATGCCGATATAATCTACAATAAGTCCGTTTTCCTTACCTTCGTTTATACGGTTTGCGCGGGCGATTGCCTGCATCAAAGTATGCTCTTTCAATGGCTTATCAAGATACAAAGTACCAAGGCTTGGAACATCAAAACCTGTAAGCCACATTGCACAGACAAAGGCAACTCTAAACGGATTGTCTTCATCCTTAAACTGCTTGTCATAGTCCGGAGTCTTTTCCATGTAATCTTTATGAGGCTTTACATTAAGTCCCCATTTCGCAAAATGCTTCTCATCATCTTTTGAAGAACTGATGATTACATGCATTTCAGTTTTCTTCATCCAGTCAATCTTGTATTGCTCTTCTATCTGTTCCTGCTGGTCCAGATTCTTAGCGTTCTTTTCAACTTCTTTAATCTTTTCCTGCCAGTATTCCTGAACATAGTTGTACATCCTAACAGCGGTAACTTTATCTACCGAAACAAACATAGCCTTACCTGTTTGCCAGAGGTCAGAATAATGGTCTACAAAATCTTTTGCAATTTTTCTCAAGCGTTCTTCGCTACAGATAATATGAAGCTGCTTTTTTATTTGATTCTTAAGATTCTCAATATCCTTTTCATCAAACTCATTTTCTTCATCATCTTCTGCCTGCTGAATTATTTCCAAAAGCTTTTCGTCAATTTCAGGATTCTCTATCTTTAATTTTTCTCCGCGGTTTTCGTAGTAAAGTGGAACAGTATTTCCATCTTCTACAGCTCTCTGGAAATCATATACAGAAACATATTCGCCAAAAGTTTTTACAGTTATGTTGTCTCGCTCAAAAAGTGGGGTACCTGTAAAACCGAGACGGCTCGCTTCCGGCAGCATCTTGCACATATTCTCAGCGAATATACCGTTGTTCGTTCTGTGTGCTTCATCAGAAATCAAAAGAATGTCGTGATCTTTATGGATAGGACTAACGCCGGTTGTTTTGTTGAACTTATGGATAAGCGTAAAAATATAGCTCGGATTCTTGTCTTTGAGCGTCTTGTACAAATCCTCACCGCTTTTTGCCATGTATTGCGAGGCCTTCAAATTGCCCAAGGCACCGGATGCTTCAAAAGTTCCGCTGATTTGTTTGTTCAGTTCATTGCGGTCTGTAATGATTACGATTGTCGGTTTTCCGCTTGAAAGCTTGCGATGGATTTTCTGCGATAAGAATAAAATGGAATAACTTTTACCGCTACCCTGAGTATGCCAGAACACACCTATTTTCTTATCCGTAAACTTGTGTTCTTTGTAAGATTCAAAAGCCCGGTTAACGCCTAAATACTGGTGGTTTCGGGCAATAATCTTTATGTAGCTTCCAGTCGATTTGTCAAAGACAATGAAGTTCTCAAACAAATCCATGAACGTAGCTTTGTTGCAAGTACCTTCAATCATGATGTGCATCTGCGGCTCGTTCTCGTCCACGTCATCATCTTCGCTCTTGCGTTTCCACTCGCTGAAGAACTTGAACTTTGCGCCGATTGTTCCCATTTTTGCTTCTTCGCCGTTAGAAAGAATCGAAAATGCATTGTAATAAAAGAGGTATGGAAAATGCTCAATGGAACGCTTGTAGTTATCCAGATAGGCGGTTTTTACTTCAACATCAACACGCTTGAATTCCGTAAACAAAAGCGGAATGCCGTTCACAAAACCAAGCATGTCTGCACGCATTTTTTCGCCATCGAGCTTGCTTGTCATCCAGAATTCCCGGACAGCAACAAAACGATTTTTATCCGGCTCATTGAAGCTAAAGATTTTTGCAGTTCTGGACTCAAGAACGCCGGATTCATTTCTTGCATCGACAGGAACACCGTCACGCAGAAGACCATAGAACTTTTTATTCTGCTCAACAATCATATCAAGGCTTGTAACCAAAGGATATGTCTCAAGAACCTTGATTACATCCAGAGCGGTCTGGTCATCGTTTATCCAGTCGTTGTTATCCTTCAATGCCTGAATCAGATAGGGCTTCAAAAGTATGTCTTCCTGACTTTCGCGTCCCAAATACACATGACGCTTATCCGACTGAAGACCGAGAGGCAGATTTTCCTCAGAAAAGGTTTCAAGCGTTTCTTTTGTGGAGTTATCGTAGGCAAGGTATGAATCCCATTCCAGCTGCGCAAATGTTTCTGCGGCATTTTCTTGTACAAGACGGTCTTCTGAATAATCTGCGTGCATAATACTTCTATTTACCTCACACATATCTATTTATGTATTTTATTCGTGTCCGCATTTACAAGGCAGAATTCATCATTTATTTTTATCATTAATAATACCATTAACCGTAACAAGATGATATAGTTCGTATAATGCTCATTTTCATTATCATTTAAATACTCTATACCATGAGCATAAAGATTTCTTATCCTTGGTCCATTGGAATAAACATCATTTAAATAATAATTAAAAAAATCTGCCTCCGGTTTCGCAAACAAGGTATCACTAAAAGAGACACACTGTTTAGATTTCAGTTTTTTCAATTCTTGTTTAAAAGTATCTGAATATCTATTCACATTTATAAACCCATATGTATTTAATTCAGATAAAATATATACCCGCAATGAATTCTTTAAAGAAATTCTACCTTCATTGTTAATTTCAATTATATCCCAGTCCAGTAAGAATTTTAATATACCTTGTAAATAATCTGGATAATCATTTTTAAAAATTTCTTTATGCATTATAAGCTCATAAAATGATTCATAAGGACTATTTAATCGTGCAACATAATGAAGCATACATTGATTCGAGAACAGGGCAAAACAAAGATTATTAAAATCTTTTCCACTACCGTATGCATATTTATCGTTTATCAGGCTTTTTATATTTTCATATTTCACAGGTTTTGAATTTGCAGCGAGCAATTCATAACTAATTTCACCTAATTCTGCAAAGCATACAAATTGCTTACAGACAGCATCCATATTAGTTACAAGTTCATGACATTTTTCTAAATAAGAACGAGGATCAAGTGTAATATGGGTTCTAAAAACCGGAGAACCAAATTCTTGTACAAGATATTCCGAAAAGAACCAAACGATTATTTTTTCAAATTGAATTTGTTTTGATTGCAGAAGCTGATAATATAAATGCATCGATGCATTGAAATTTCTTTCCATAATTCTTGAAACAGGATTTAAGGAATAGATTTTCGAATTATGATTTTCAAAAATACAATCTAACAAACCGCTATTAAATTTATTTATCGGTAGAAAAAATCGCATAGTGATATCAGAGAATTCAAACATATAAATGAAGTTATTTAATAGCGTTGGATAATCAAGATTTTCTTCTATCCAATCAAGACTGTAACTTGTCTCCATGGATATACCAGGTCCATTTGTTATTTCTGATAATTCTTTTTGATTCTTAGAGAAGTATACTTTTATAGTCGAATTACATTTGCTGTTTTCGAATAATTTAGATTCTATTTCTCGCTTTTTTATAACATACTTTTTAAAAAGTGTCGGTGGTATCTTTTTTGAAAGCAGAATATCCAACAATAAATTCAAATAATTAAGATTTATATCTTTACTTGTTAGATAGTTTTCTAGAATTATGTTTTTTTGTTCTGGTGTCAAACATTTCGGGACATAGTATTTTGCATCAACGGAATTATTTTCACTATCAGCAGCCTTTATAATATATTCTCCGCCATTATCTATAGATAACAAAATACTACAAACAGCATTACCAAAATGGTTTGTTAATTTCTCATTTTTTAGGAAATAATTCAAATATACTTTTTTTGAGTAAAAAATTCTTTCAATAGTATTGGGAGATATTTTTTTATAAATACCACTTGTCTCAAACAATGTTACAAAATCTTGATGATATTCAAACCATAGGTTATCAAGCTCATTCAGAAGGTTTGAATCAGAGATTGCATTAAAATAAGCAAAAGCCTTATTTCTTAGTTCCTCGGAAAAACTTCGATAAACAGCAACCTGGCTTTCTGACCAAAGTTGCCATTTTAATGTTTTATCCCTAAAATACAGAAATATATTATAAAACTCTATGGCATCATTTAAATCATTAGGAATGATTGTAGCCGCATTTGAATATAACGCTTCTACTTTTTTAATATTCCTACCACATGCAAAATCGTTTGGAGGAAAATATTTAATTCTATGTTCATTATCATTTAATTCAGACATTTATATCTCCATTCATAAGCCGTAGCAGAAGCTTATCGCGGGCAGATTGAAGTAGTTGGATTTGTTTTTGTAAAGATTTTATTTTTTCAAAATAAGGAGATACAACTTTAGAAAAACTATCAAATACCGTGTCTGTCGGTATCAGCACTGGCAAAGCATTCAAATCCTTTGCATAAACATGAGGTTGTGCGGCTCCTTTTTGAAGATTATTAATTATATCTGTGGATGATTTTAAAACACAATATATGAAGAAGATATTTTTGCATTTTGAAATGTCTAAGAAAGAACAATCTGATGCCCATATCTTTTCATAATACAATCTAGTAAAACCAGCATTTGCACCAGAACCACTTACTGTAATTACAGGCGCTTCGGTATTTGCTTCATTATGATAGTAAGCTGGTTCAAGTCCTCCTGCAACTACAGGCACATTTCCCTTAACAGTTTGGTCTTTTGTAATAGTTTTTCCGCGTTTGAATTCTCCAATTTCTATCAGAGTGCCTTTCTTCCACCCATCCGGCACATCATCAACAACCTTTACATTTTCATGGCCAGGGAAGTTTAATTTTATAAACCATTCTTTGTACAGCTTCTGTGCTGCCTCTTCCAAAAGTTTTATCTGCTTGCGGTTGTTTTCTATGAGGTCATCGTATGCAGAAAGTATTCCAGCGATTTTTTGTTGTGTTTCAAGAGGAGGAAGTAGAATATCCAAGGTCCCTAAACCTGTTATTGGAACTGCTTTTTGAGCAGTTCCCTTGGCAATTGAATCAACCTTCGCTTTTCCTTCATTTGATAAAAACCAAAAATATAGAAAATGTGAATCCAACTCTTTTGAGAAGTTTTTGAACCAAGATAAGTTACCATCAGCAAAATAAAATCTATCGCTCTGTTTGTATAAGTATGGATAACCAACTGTTCCTCGGGTTGTTAGCAATAAATCATCAGTCTGTGGCACTCCGAATTTTGATTTAATATCTTCATAGAATTTTTCTGCAATATAATCACATTCAAAATCTGTTTCACCCTTCAATTTGAGAAGTATTTCTTTTGTGCAATAAAATGGAATGCCAGTTTTAGCTCGTTCTGATAAGTGAAAACGCTTACTTGAGGTTATTTCACATAAATTTCCTAATTTATCTTTCTTCCACTCAGTTTTCATTGTTGCCTCCGAGTGTAACAGTCCAGTATCCACCATTAGTTGCGCCTTCGTGTTTTATGAAGCCTTCGTTCTGCATTTCTGCAAGCATCTTTTTTACAGTGGTATGACCTATAGCACACAGACTTTCAAGTTCTGGAATAGTTATGTTCTGATTCTGGCTTATTGCATCATAAATTATCTGACATTTTTCAGGCCACTTTTTAGGCCACTTTATTGTTTTTGGGCCACTTTTCTGTAAATCCTCATTTACACCGACATTTACACCGTCTTTCTGGGTAGTTTTCTGGGAGTTTTCTTCTTGTCCTTCAATAGGATCAACGCCATAATTCATATACACCCTATCTTCCTACACATTCTGTAAAAGCACTGGAATAAGGGATGCATCCAGAATTTCAAAGGCAAAACATTTTTTACCAAGGTCTTTTAGTGAAGCCCCAATATGATACAAAGTCTTTTTATCAATAATCAAAAAGCGGTCATGCATTTTTGTTGTGTGATTTAGTGTGAGTGTTGGGTACTGTGCATTAAATTTTTGAATATCCTGTGCTGTCAGCTTTGTTTTTGGGTCAGTGTAAATCGTTATACTTACATTCTTCTTCTTTTTTACAAACCGTTCAAGTATGCTCACATCAACATAATTGTCTATCAAGACGATTTCCTTTGTTGCTTTTGAAATGAAAGATTCAAACTTTGAATATGCATCAAAAATCTGTCCCTGAAAGAAAATACCCTGTGTTTCGTCAATATTGTATTTATCCATAAGGGTAAAGAGTTCATCTATCCTTTTGTCCGATTCAACCTGATGATGTTTAATGTTTATTATTTCATTTAACAGTAGCTGATTATTCTGTACGAAATGCTTCATTTCTTTGAACAGGCGGATAAGCATTTTACTCTGGGCTACAGCAAGTTCTCCTTTGAGAACTGTCATCAGCATATATATTCCCTGTTCGGTAAAGGCATAAGGATTGTAGCGAGTACCACCCCAACTTGAGGTCAAAAATTTTGACCTCAAGTTCTCAACTTCTTCATCAGTCAGCTGAAACCTGAAATCGTCATCAAAACGTTCAATGTTATTTTTTACCTGCTGATTGAATGCTTTTGTCGTATAACCATAAATCTGTGCCAAATCTGCATCAATCATTACCTGCACGCCGCGAATCGTGTAGATTTTATCTTTTAAATCTTTACTTTCATGTATTGCGATTTCATTTTCCATAATTATACCTCCAGCCCAAGTTCCTTAAGATTCGCATTGATTGTAGCCATCAGAGCGTTGCTTTCTTTTTGCAAAGTGTTGAGTTCTTTGTGGATTTCTTTCATGCGCTCTTCAAAATTTTCCTCTTCGTCCTGAACTTCTGCAACTCCAACATAAGCACCTGGAGTAAGGGAGTAATTCTTTTCTGCAATTTCTGCACGAGTAGCTATTTTACAAAGTCCTGCTACATTGACATAGTTACCATCTCCAAATTTATCCGCAAGCCAAAGGGCCTGTTTTATGATTTCCTCGTTTGCCTTTATGTTGGTAATCATGGCTTCGTTGGACAGTTTAATGGCTTTTTTCGATTTGCGGTCTGCTTGTTCTTCCGCTTTTTTTGCAGTCTCTTCACAAATCTTAATCTGTTCCTGCGTGATTCTTAAGATTTCGTGAAGATGCTCAATACTATTACATTCCGTGAGCAAATCCCGCTTTTCTAAATCATCAATATACAAAGCCCCTGCACGGATAGCATCAAAGTAATCTTCAAGCACGGCTTTGTATTTATCAATCTCTCCACGATAAAGATGCACAATGCATGAAAGATTTTTAATCTGCCATTTTGTCCATTCGTTTAAGTTGCGGTCTACTACGGTAAAGTAATTGCGTGCATCAATGAAGAGAACTTTATCTTTTAATCTAAGGAGGGTGTAATTCCCCGACGCTCTGCGTCGAAATGTGATATAATGAAAAAGTGAGCGAAGAACATATATACAAAAGCCATAATAAAACACTCCTTCTATATCATCTCGTATTTCCTGCAAAATACCGGAGGAAAGTGTTCACAGAGAAAGTGAGTGAGAGATTGAAAGAAATCTGCAAGGGGATAGAGGAGAACTACGAAATGAGATTCGTAGAAATCGGGATGGAAGAAGACCATGTGCATTTTCTCGTGCAGGGAGTACCGAATATGTCGGTGAGCCGGATAGTGATGATAATCAAGAGCATAACGGCGAAGCAGATATTCAAGAGTTTTCCCAAGATGAAACAAGAAATATTGTGGGGAGGAGCGCTATGGACAAGCAGATTTTATGCAAATACAGTAGGATTATACGCAAGCAGGGATACTATAATGCGCTACATACAGAATCAAGGAAAAAATGAAAAGGATTATAAGAAAATATATGAAAGCCAACCAGAACTGGATTTCGGAGGTTAGCTTAGTTATCAAATCAAATCAAATGATACCCCGACGCTCTGCGTCGGGGAGCTTCATTTCATCTTTTTTGCCCTTGTCAAAGAACCAGAGGGTACAAGGCAGGCTGAGCGTATAGAAGAAGTTGTTCCCAACGCTGAGAATCACGTCAACATCGCCAGTCTCAACAAGTTTCGCCCGGATGTCACGGTCTGCGTGCTGGCTGTCCGTAGCAGAAGATGCCATAACAAAACCTGCCCGTCCGGTTTTATTCAGATAGGCGTAAAAATAGCTTATCCAAAGATAGTTTGCATTACCGATTTCCTTTGTCTTTTCGTTGTAGCCCGGAAGCCCGAAAGGAAGGCGACCTGCATTCAAGGCAGCCTCATACTTTACCTTGTTCACATTGAACGGCGGATTTGCCATTACATAATCGCATTTTCCAACAAGATTGTGGGCGTCATTGTAGAATGTATTTGCGCTTTCACCCCATACGATTTTTGCATTCAGGCCATGAACTGCCATGTTCATTTTGCAAAGCTTTGCGTTGAACTCAACCTTTTCCTGCCCGAAAAATGTAAGTTTGTCCGTTGCGTTAAGACCATTTGCGTTCACAAAATCACCAGAGCTTACAAACATTCCGCCAGAACCACAAGCAGGATCAAGCACACATCCTTTCTTCGGCTGAATGACATTTACAATCATGCGGACAAGAGATTTCGGCGTAAAGAAAACTCCGTCGTCACTTGCTATATTCTTGGCGAACTTATTAAGGAAGTATTCATAGATACGCCCTATCACATCATCATGAATGTCATCAAGAGCAGAATTATCAAAAATGCGAAGAAGCCCTTTTAAAAGATTGTCCTGCCCCCTGAAAATCGTCTGGTAGTTTCTGGGAAGAATACCAGAAAGTTCAGGACATTCCGTTTCAATGGTGGTCATGGCATCATCAACGGCTTTACTCAAAGTTCCGTCTGCGCTGCAAAAGATAATCATATTGAGCAGCTTCCGGCAAATAGATTGCACTCTTAGCCCTAAAATCTTTTGCTTCGATTTTAGGATAAACACCGTTACGGCAGGGAAGAGTCTTCTGAATCTCTTTTTCCACAAACTTAAAACGAGTATAAGCATAGCGAAGATAAATAAGACCAAGCACAGGCATACAATATTCCTGTGAACTCAGGCGGGACCCCTCACGCAGGCTGTCGGCAGCATCCCAGAGGTCATCTTCAAGCTGTTTTATGTTTTTTGCCATTTTAGTTATTCTCCTTTTGTAAATTACCTCGGCAAGTCTGCTCTGAGATTTTTTCCCAGCCTGCCGTGCGATTCTCCCCCGCCCGGGGATATCTCACCCCTTCCGTAGTCGGCGGTCAAAAACGCCTTTCCGTAAAGCCGCCTCAAAGCTCCGTGCGGCAGGAACTGATGGACGAGGCCCCCTCCCGCGCACCTACATGCCTCACGGGCCGGAAAGCATCTTGCTGTCTGTCCATTCTACTCCCAGAAAGGCGGGCTGTCAAACCTCGTCCCTCGCCAGCCTTGTGCAAACCGCTTCAATCGTACGGTCAGAGGACTCTAAACCGACTGGTAATCGTTTGCGTACCGACTGGTATTCTTTCGTGTATCGACCGGTAATCTTTCGTGTACCGACCGGTATTCTCTTGTGTACCGACCGGTATTCTCTTGTGTACCGACTGGTATTCTCTTGTGTACCGACCGGTATTCTTTCGTGTACCGACCGGTATTCTTTCGCGTACCGACTGGTATTCTTTCGTGTACTGACCGGTATTCTTTCGTGTACTGACCGGTATTCTCGCGTGTACCGACCGAAATGAAAACACCCCCTCCTACTTCCCCAGGCAGCCGACGGGGATAACGAAGACCCCGTCGTCGCGCCTGTAGGCGTACTCCGTCCCGGTTATGACGATGAGAAGGTCGGGCTCGCGGAGGGCGGGGCGGCTGGTGTCCTTGTTGTGCTCCCGGACCAGGGCCTTTATCTTGAGCAGGTGGGCGCTCGCCTCCTCTATTTCGTGGCTGCCCAGCTTGAATTCGATGAGGGCGTAGCGTCCGTCCCTGAGGTGCAGCACGCAGTCGGCCTCAAGCCCGTAGCGGTCGTGGTAGTAGGACAGGCTGCCCCCATCGCCCGCGGTGTACGCGCGCAGATCCCGCATGCAGAGGCTTTCGAACACGAAGCCGAACGACTGCAGGTCCGTCATGTAGTAGTCCGGGGTCAGTCCCAGGGCCGCCGCCACGACGGACGGATCGCAGAAGCCCCTTTTCCGGCCGGAGCGGATGGCGGTCGCGGACCTGATGGCGGGCGACCATGCTTCAATGTCCTGCACGAGGAAAAGCCGCTCGAATGCCCGGATGTATGAGGCCAGCGTGTCCTCCGAGACCGACTCCGATGCGGAGACGACATCCTTGAGGATGTTGCTCGTCTTGGCGAGGGTGGAGATGTTCCGCGCGTAGGACTTCAGTATCTGTACGGCCAGCAGTGGGTTCCGCCTGACCCCGTCCACGGTGGAGACGTCAATCTCGCAGACGCTGTCCACGTAATCCCGCGCAACCTGCAGGCGGGTCTTGTCCGTCTTCCGGGCGAGCATTCCCGGCCACCCGCCCCGGCATGCGGCAAAGATAAGCTGCTCCACTTCCAGGTCTGACCTGGCCGCTATGTCCTGCGCCGGATTCTGGAAGAGGGCGGACAGGGAGACGGAGGCATTGGACTCGCCCGTCTCGGCAAGGGTCATCGTGTTCATCCTCATGCGGGCAATCCTTCCCGTGCCGGAGTGCCGTATCTTCTCAAGGTCAACGGAATTGGAGCCGGTGAGGATGTACAGGCCGGTCTGGTTCTCCTTGTCCACGGAAACGCGGACGGCATCCCAGAGCACCGGGGCTTCCTGCCACTCGTCTATGAGCCGGGGCTTGTCACCGGCAAGGAGCAGGGAGGGCTTGGTCGCCGCCGTCTGGAGGTAGCCGTCCCTCCTGTCCGGGTCCTGCATCCTGATGAGGCTCCTGGCCTGCTGCTCCCCGGTCGTCGTCTTTCCGCACCATTTGGGGCCTTCTATGAGCACGGCCCCGCTGCATTCCAGGCGGAAGGCAAGCTCTTCATCTGACAGGCGGCGTAAGTAGTTCATGCCTCCCAGTGTACTTCATCCGGCATTTTTGTGCAAGTTTGTTCGGCATTTTTGCGGTATTCCGTTCGGTGTTTTTGCGGTATTCCGTTCGGTATTTTTGCGGTATTCCGTTCGGTATTTTTGCGGTGTTCTGTTCGGCATTTTTGCGGTATTCCGTTCGGTATTTTTGCGCTAAACCCCGCTTGACCACAGTTCGTCCTGCCCCCGCAGGGGCCTTAGGGCCGGTGTCCCCGAGTCAGGACGCCAGGCCGTCTCCCCGTTGCTGCGGGCAGCGTTACCGTGCCTGCTCGTCGAGGGTGAGCGAGTAGGCGGGGATGAACTCATCCAGGAAGAGCTCCGCTTCCGGCAGCTTCAGGGCGTGTATGGCGGCCAGGGTCGCCTTCTCCGCGCTCTGGAAGTCGTCGTTGCCCATCCGCCGCTCCTCCAGGCACTTGATGAGGGCAGAAATCTTGTCTGCGGCCTTGACGAGGGGCCAGAGCTCCCTGTCTGCCTCACTGGCCTTCCCGCTGTCGAACAGGTCCCGGTAGTCGTCCCGCAGGTAGTCGGGCAGGTAGCCCAGAAGCTGCTCCGTTGCGTTCCGCTCAATCTCGCCGTAGACCGAGCGGATTTCCCTATTGTAGTACTTGACTGGGGTCGGAAGGTCGCCGGTGATTATCTCCGTCGCGTCGTGGTACATCGCGAGCAGGGCTGCCCGCTCAGCGTTGACGCTGCCCCCGAAGCGCCTGTTGCGGATGAGGGCGAGGGCATGGGCGATGAAGGCGGTCTCAAGCGAGTGCTCGCTGATGTTCTCGTTTATCGTGTTCCGCATCAGGGCCCAGCGGTTGATGTATTTCATGCGTGATATGACGGCAAAGAATTTCTGGCTCATAGGAACGATTGTAGTCCTGCCCGGCAGACCTGTCAACGGCAGGAATACAGCCCGCAGCCGCGGTTAACGCACGTCAACCGCGGCCCGAAACGCCCTGTGTATGAACCCCGGACCGCCCTGCGGCAGCGTTGACTGCCCGCTATGGCCCTAGGCCCGGGGGCGGGCCAGCCCCAGCTCGCGCATCCGCTGCTTGTCCTCATACATCCGCCGGTCGGCACGGTTGTATATCTCCTGAAAGTCCTGTCCTGCCGTCCATTCCGTCAGGCCTATGGCGCAGCTGCAGTCCAGTGCCGTCAGTTCGGCACGGATTTTCTCGATGATGAACTGCACGGTCTGCATGTCGGTCCTGCAGAAGAGGGCCAGGAATTCGTCGCCGCCCATGCGGTACAGGTAGCTGTGGCCGGGCAGGTCGTTCCGTATGGCATTTGCCATGGTGATGATGGCCCGGTCGCCTGCGGCATGGCCCTGCGTGTCGTTGATCAGCTTCAGGTTGTTCATGTCGAACTCGCAGAGCGCGGTAACGTCCGTACATTTCCGCCTGCTCATGTCGGCAAAAAAACTCATGCGGTTGAGCACGCCGGTCAGGGTGTCGCGCTTGTAGTGTTCCATGTGGAGGTAGAGGTAGTAGAAGGTCAGCACGAGCGACACCGAACTGATGAAGATGCCCCGCGTCTTGAGCACGATTTCCGACGTGACGGCCACCAGCACGGTGGCGAGCGCGACGATGAGGATTTTGCCTTCTTCCCGGTAGCCCTGCATGCAGCGCCTGACCGCTATGCCCAGCACGACGAAGAAATAGATCAGGCTCAGGGCGTGCGGCGAGAAGGACGGCAGCTCGCGGTGCAGCACGTTGTCCGCATCAAGGAAGAAGACGCGGTCGGTGAAAAAGGCAGAGAAGATTATCAGGGCGTTCAGCGTGGCAGGGACGAACAGGAGGATCCTGTCACGGAGGGAAACATTCTTGTTCTTCAGGATGAACACCGCGGCCATCAGCAGGTAGACGCGCAGTATGTAGCCCGCCATGATTGCAAGCTTGCGGATAAAGTGGGGTTCGGGCTTCCACGAATAGTAGTAGTCTATGTTGTCGCTGATTGCGAGCGCAGCGAGCAGCACGAGGGACGGCACGAACCTGACGAGCACCGACCGGTCATAGGCCCTGTTGGCCCGCAGGAAGATGATGAGGTAGACTATCGTGACGAATGCGATGAAATCGACATTCACGATCTGGAAAGCCAGCTGCATGCCTGTATTGTAGCTGAATGAGGGGCTGTCTGCAAGTGTATTTTTCTGAACCCAGCCTTTCCGCAGCCCGTTTCCCGTCACTCCCTGCCGGGGCCTGCCCGTTTCCCGTCAGCCCCGGCGCCCCGCTCCCGCAGCCCGCCTTATGCTGCGGCCATCCTGCGCCGCCTTGCGCCGCCGCTCCTTATTCCGCCCCGTCCCGCCGGACCTTCGTTTCTTCCAGCGCCTTCAGCAGGGCGGCGATTTCCAGCGGCTTGGCGATGTGGGCGTTCATGCCTGCTTCAAGCGATGCGGTCACGTCATCGCTGAATGCATTCGCACTCATCGCAATGACGGGAATGCTCTGTGCGTCCGGGCGGTCAAGGGCGCGCAGGGCGCGGGTTGCGTCAAGCCCGTTCATCACCGGCATCTGGATGTCCATGAGGATTGCGTCAAAGCGGCCCGGCTTCGCAGCGCAGAAGATGTCCAGCAGTTCCCTGCCGTTTTCCGCAACGGTCAGGTCGGCCCCGTTGATGGTCAGGTAGGCCTGCAGGATTTCCGTGTTGAGCTCGTTGTCCTCGGCGGCAAGGATGTGCAGGCCTTCAAGCGGCTTCTCGCGCCCGGAGAGAAGCCTGCCTGCCTGTCCGGCAATGCCCGGCATGCTGTCCCCCGCGGCTGAGCCGCCCTGCGCGCCCGTCCCGCTGCTTTCTCTGCCTGCCGTCGATGTCCCGGAGCCCGCAGACACCGCCACTGCAGACTCAGACGCCGCAGATTCAGACGCCGCGGAAGCGCCGCCCGCAGACCCGGCCCCGTCCGCTCCGGCTGCCCCGGACGCACTGCCCGCGCTGCCGTCTGCCCCGGCGGCGGACTCGCTCACCAGCAGTGGCAGGCGGACCGTAAAGGCCGTCCCCTGATGCAGGCAGCTTTCCACGCAGACCGTACCGCCCATCAGGTTCACCAGGTTCTTGACGATCGGCAGGCCCAGCCCCGTACCGACTTCCGTGCTTTCTTCCGGCCGCTGCTCCCGGCTGAAGGGCGTGAAGAGCGTCTTCATGTACTCGTCGCTCATGCCCCGCCCGTTGTCCGCTACGACAAAGCTCACGTTCCGCCGCTGCGGGGCAGGGGATGGTCCGTTGTCCACGCGGAATCGGATGCGGCCGCCAGATCCCGTGTACTTGACGGCGTTGGAAAGGAGGTTCAGCAGTACCTGCCGGATGCGGCCCGAGTCCGCAAAGAACTCGCCGTCTTCGTCCAGTTCCACCGTAAGATCCTGCTGCTTGCCTTCGGCCAGGGGGCGGATTATCTGTTCCACCGAAGCGATAAGTTCGGAAAGGCGGAAGTCCGCCGCGTTCAGCGTCATGGCGCCGGACTCTATCTTGCTCACGTCGAGCACGTCGTTCACGAGGCCCAGCAGGTGGTCGGCGGACAGGAGGATTTTGCCCACCTGGTCCTGCACCTGTTCCCTGCCGCCGTCCCGCGAGAGGAGGAGGTTGGAAAAACCGATGATTGCATTGAGCGGTGTGCGGATGTCATGGCTCATCTTGGACAGGAACTCGCTCTTTGCCCGGCTTGCCTGCTTTGCCGCAGACGACGAAATTTCGAGCGCCTCCTTCGTCGCTTCAAGTTCGGTATTCATCTGCTCAAGGGCACGCTTGCGTTCCTGCTCCTGCGCCAGACGGTAGTGGAGGAAGCAGGCGAACAGGAGGATGATGAAGGTAACGCCGCCCATCAGCGGAATCGCATTGTCGTGCACGAACTCGCCGAAGGAATAGCCGTAGCCGTAGCTCATTGCAGAAAAGAGGATGGAATCGCTGTCGCCCGTATTCATCGCCGCAATTGCCTTGTTCAGGATTTCCATGAGGACCGGCTTGTCGCGGCTGACGGCGAAGCACAGGTCAAGGCTCTCCCGGTTCGGCTTCATCTGCAGGTCAGGAAAGGAATAGAAATTCTTGGCGATGAGGGACAGTCGGTAGTTGCTGATCAGCAGCAGGTCCGCCCTGCCGCTGTTGATGGCTTTGAGGCAGTTTTTCATGCTGCTGCACTCAAGAATCGAAGCGTTCGGGTATGCAATGCGGCTGGCAAGCTTCATCAGGCTGCCGTCCTTGAGGACGGCGACCGTCTGCACCTGCCGCTTAAAGTCCGACCGCTGGATGACGATGCCGGGAATCCTGATGGGGGAAGACGAAAGGATGATGCCGTCCTCTTCCGCAAGCGCATAATTGAAGAGATAGGGAAAGACGGCGTCGATTTCCTGCCCCCTGAGGGCGGCAAGCAGGGTGTCCTCGGATGCGTAGGGAATGCTTTCTATTTCAATGCCGAAGTTTCCCGCAAGCGTCTGCTCTATGAGCGAGTACACGCCTTCGATCTTACCCCGGATATTCGCGGAAACGGGAAGAAATCCGTCCAGATAGCCGATCCGGATCCGCCCCCGGGCCCGGGCCCAGGCTGCTTCCGCCGGAGCCAGTCCCTGCCGGTTTACTGCCGCCGTAAAATAGCGCTGCTTGAGGTTTTCGTCATAGAAGGGCCGCATTTCCATCAGCGACTCCTGCGCCCGGTTGATGTCGTCCAGCAGGTCGGGCCGCCTTTTGCTGACGGTAAAATAAAAGTCCGTACTGCCGACGGTAAAGAGGGGGACTTCATGGCTGTTGAGCCGCATGTCGTTCGCAACAACCCCGTCCAGCAGGCCTGCGGCAAGGTCATCCCATTTCTGTCGGTCATCGTCATATTCCGCGACGACCGGCTCCACGCCGTTCACCAGTGCCCAGTCTGCAAGGAGCCGGGGAGAAACGCTCCCCCTGTCTACGCCGATCCGCGCCCCGTTGACGCTCTGTGCGTTGCCCCGTTCTATCCGTTTTGACCCGTAGGGATGTATGTAGATGTAGTAGTAGCGGCTGCCCTGGGGGAGGGTCGGATAGAGCAGTATCTGCTCCCGCTCTTTCGTTTTGGTCATGCCCATCAGCACGTCGATTTCACCGGCTTCGAGCAGGGAAATGAGGGCTGCCCGGTTTCTGGCATCGACATAGTGGATGTCCCAGCCCGAACGGAAGGCGATTTCCTGCAGGTACTCGTAGCCGTAGCCGGTCCGCCTGCCGTTCGGAAAAAGCTCGGTAAAGCCGCCTTCCTGGAGCATGCCCACGCTGACGGACTTAACCTGCCTGCCGCCCTTGCGCTCCCGTACCGCTCCCTGCAGGGAAGGCGGGAGTTCAGCTGTGCCCGGGGATAGCGCTTTCGGAGACGCCGCTTCCGGGACTGCGGACGGCTCCCGGGGTGCAGCCGCCTCTTGGGGCACGGCTGTCTCTCCGGCCGTGTCTGCCCGCAGGGGGGGAATGCCGGAAGCACACGCTGCCGTCAGGAGGAACAGGAATGTCACGCGGATTTTCAGACGCCGGCCCATAGTGTTTCTACGATAATTATATACTATGGGTGTGGCGCTGTCAAAGATTTTGCAAGCCGTTCTACGCGGGCGGAACAGCCGTTCAGGTGCGGTCTGAAAAGCTTTCAGGCGCAGGCTGAACGGCTTTCAGGCGCACGCCGAAAAGCCGTTATGCACGCCCGGAAAAGCCGTTGCGTGCACCCGGAACAGCTTATACCTTGAACAGGTCGATCTGGCTGCCGATTTTGTCGATGGAATCCTTTACCTGGTCCGCAATGTCGCTCAGGGCCGCGCCGGTATCGTTTATCTTGCGTGCGCCTGCACTCATCTCGTCCATGCTGTTCTTCATCGCCTCCGTCGCTTCCTGCAGCAGCTTTATCTCGTCCAGAATCGCCTGGTTTCCGGCAGACATCTCGGCGGATGCGCTGCGGACCTCGATGGTGCTGTCGTTCATCGAATGGAGGGCATCGCTTATCTGGCGGGAACCGCTGTTCTGCTCTTCCATCGCGGCCTTAATCTGCATGACCAGCTGGTCCGTATCCTGAATCTTGGTGGACACGGACGAGAACGCCTTGCTGGACTGGCCGGATGCGGCGACGACTTCGGTAATGGAATCCTTTATCTTCTTGAGCTGCTCGCCGATCGTCTTGGACTGGCCGGACGAGGTTTCGGAAAGCTTGCGGATTTCGTCGGCGACGACCGAGAAGCCCTTGCCAGCCTCGCCTGCGTGGGCTGCTTCGATTGCGGCGTTCATTGCAAGCAGGTTGGTCTGGCTTGCAATGCTGGAAATCGCCTGGTTTGCTTCCTGCAGCATCTTGGACTGCTCTTCGATCTGCTGGATCCGCCGGTTCACGTCCTCCTGCTGGGTAAAGCCCGTCTGCGCGTCCTCACGGAGCGAGTCGAAGGATTCGGCCATCTTGTCGACCGAGTGGTTGACGGAGGCAATGTTGCCGATCATCTGCTCGACGGCGGCGGACGCTTCCGACACGCCTGCCGACTGGTTTTCTATCATGTGCTCGAGCGAGTTGATGTTGCTTGCAATCTGGTTGACGGCTCCCGCGGTTTCCTCGACGCTTGCGCTCTGATTGACGATCTGCCGGTGCACGCTTTCGATGTTTGCGATGATCTCGGTGATGGCCGCCGCCGTGTCCTGCGCCGTTGCACTCATGTCCTCTCCGGCGAGGCTCAGCGTCCCCTTGGTGGACTGGAGGTTGCTGACGATGCCCTGCAGCTTTTCCACGAAGCCGTTGAAGCCCTTCACGACATCGCCGACCTCGTCGTTCGTCGCATCGGGGATGCGCTGGGTCAGGTCGGCGTTGCCGCTTGCGATCGTCGAGACGGACTCCTTGACGGTCTTGAGCGGCTTGAAGAGCATGGTGACGAGAATGCCGATGATTGCGGCGGCAAGGAGTACGGTGACCGCTATGACGATGGTGATGACGTGCTTCATCGCCGAGTGCCCGGCAAAGTAGACGGCGTAGGGGGCGACCGAGAAAACGGTCCAGTTGCTTCCGGGAACTTTCTTGTAGGATGCGATGAGGTGCAGCTTGAGGTTCGGATCATCAAAGTCCTCGATTCCTTCCTTTCCCTCAAAGATGTGGTTCAGTACCAGGCCCAGGCCCGATGTGTCGTCAAGCTCCTCGTCGGAACCGTCGCCTTCCGCTCCTGCGTTCATGTTGGCAACGGTCGTCCGCTCCTTGTAGTTCATGACGGAAGGGTGCATGCCTCCGCCCAGGTCGATGTCCTTGATGACGTCCATGAGGGCGTTTTCCTTTACCAGCATGACGAGTGCACCGACCGGCTGGCCGCCCCTGCCGCGGACGGGAACGCTGTAGCTCTGCAGGATGCCGTTGACGGCGGGGCTGAACAGGGGGTCGGAGATGTACTCCCTGCCGGCCATCGGTTCGGTAAAGTAGGCCCGCTCCTTCATGTTCAGGAGCCGTCCGTCGGCAGTGATGCAGTTGCCCTCCTTGTCGTAGAAGGCGACGTTCTCGTACCTGCCGCCGAGGGCGGCCACGATGCCGGTAAACAGGCGGCTTTTCTCCTGCAGGGGGATATTCTCGTCCTTGACGGCGTCCAGTTCCGCAAGGAAGCGAAGGGCGGTCAGGTTCTTCTCGTTTATGGCTTCAATCTGGTGGACGATGTCGTCCGTCACTGCAGAAAGCTGGGCATAGACGCTCTTCGTCAGGTTCCGGGCGGATATGACGTAGGCAATGGAACCGACGGCGATGGTTACGACAAGGACGATGCTCAGGAACATCACCAGCATTTTTGCAGTCAGTGAGACGCGTGCAGATTTTTTCAGGCTCATTCTATCTCCTCTTACGATACTTTTTGTTCGGTACTTTTTGTACATTCCGAGTTTGATGCGGTTAACTCAGTATAGCACCGCTGCGGCAAAAAAGCAATTTTTTTACGGAAACCGTGCCGGCGGTCACAGTCGCTTTGTAGCCGCACGGCCGGGTCATTGGCCATCACAGGGCGGCCTTACACCTTGAACAGGTCTATCTGCCTGCCAATCTTTTCGATCGCATCCTTCATCTGGCCGGAGATGTTCTCCAGGGCGTTGCCGCTCTCGCTGATTTTCTGCGTACCGGCCGACATCTGGTCCATGCTCTGCTTCATGCTTGAGGTTACGTTCTGCAGGCTGCCCATCTCGTCCTTGATCTTCTCGCTGCGGGCGGACATCTCCTTGGAAGCCCGGTGGACTTCCACCGTGCTTTCGTTCATGTTCTTGAGTGCACCGCCGATCTGCTTTGAGCCTTCGTTCTGTTCGCGCATTGCCGCCTTAATCTGCATGACCAGTTCATCGGTCTCCTTAATCTTGGCGGACACCGACGCAAAGGCCTCGCTCGACTCCTGCGAGGCAGAGACGACTTCGGTAATGGAATCCTTTATCTTCTTGAGCTGTTCGCCGATCGTCTTGGACTGGCCGGAAGAGGTTTCGGAGAGCTTGCGTATTTCGTCGGCGACGACCGAGAAGCCCTTTCCCGCCTCTCCCGCATGGGCCGCTTCGATTGCGGCGTTCATCGCGAGCAGGTTGGTCTGGCTTGCAATGCTGGATATCGCCTGGTTTGCGTCCTGCAGCATCTTGGACTGGTCTTCGATCTGCTGGATCTTCTGGTTGACGAGCTGCTGCTTGTCGAAGCCGGACTGCGCATCCCGGGAAAGGGTCTGGAAGGAGAAAGCCATCTTGTCCACGGACGTGTTGACGGAGGAGATGTTGCCGATCATCTGCTCGACGGCGGCGGACGCTTCCGCAACGCCCGTGGTCTGGCTTTCTATCAGCTCATTCATGCCCGTGATGTTGCGGGAAATGTCGTCCACGGCAACGGCGGTCTGGCCGACGCTTGTGCCCTGGGTGCTTATCTGGGAGGAGACGTCGCTGATGTTGGCGATGATCTGCGAGATGGCGCCCGCCGTGTCTTCTGCGCTGCGGGCCATCTCGTCGCCGGACTCGGTGAGCCGGGCCTTGGAGCCCTGTACGTCCTTCATGATCTGCTGGAGCTTGTCCAGAAAGAGGTCAAAGTGGATGATGAGGTCGCCGATCTCGTCGCGGGTAAAGAGCTTGCAGCGTTTGGTCAGGTCAGCCTCTCCGGTCTCCAGCTCCTTGAGGAAGTTCGTCACGTTGTAGATGCGCCATATGAGCCAGTGGATGAACATGTAGCTTAGGATGAGGAGGACGGCGACGAGGACAATCGTGATGGGGATGACGATCGTGAGGGTCGTGTTCTTGACGGCATTGACGACTTCGACGCCCTTTGCGATGAAGAGCATGCCGGCGATGCTGCCGTCGTCGTTCGTCAGGGGCTGGTAGGTCGAGTAGTATTCCTTTCCCTTTATCTGGTTCATGCCCTCGAAGGTCTTTCCTTCGCGGAGGACGCGGCTGATGATGGTCTGGTTGTCGAGCGTGGTACCGGTGACGCCTTCTATCGTGGAGTCGACCCGCACAGTGTCCCTGAACACCGTACACTCGACGTTGTAGCCGTCCCGCATGAGGCCGGTGAAGGAGTCGCCGGTCAGGTCGTAGCCGGTCATGACGCAGCCCGTGATCCTGCCGTCTTCGTAGACGGGGCAGGCTGCGAGCGCGGCAAAATCAAGGTTGCCGACTGCTTCGAATGACTTGGCGGCCGTGCCTGCAAGGGCAGAGGAAACGCACCTGAGCGAGGAGATGTTCGTGCTCAGGTCGGCGCCGCTGCAGCAGACGACGATGCCTTTCTTGTCTATGACGGCGACGATGCCGAAATCGAGCCCCTTGCTCATCTTTGCATCCAGATAGAACTTGGCTTCTGCGATGTTCCGGTGGGAAACGGCGGCGATTAACTCGGGGGAGTCGGACAGGAGGTTTGCGCTCAGCGAGAGGGTGGAAATCCAGTCCTGCATGACGTTTGCCGCCCCCTGTTCGGTGTGCTTGAGCTCGTCCTGGGTGTTCTTGACGAGCTTGCTGTCGAAGACTGTCAGCGATATGACTGCCACCATGCTGCAGCCGAGCAGGATGAAGCCGCCGATAAGCCCGATGAGCTTGGTCTGCAGCCGCATGTTGCGCTTTGCCCTGGTGTCAAAGCGGTCCAGTTCTTTCTTTGCCATAGATGATCTCCCGTGGATGAATAGCACTATTTTACAACGGAATGGAAAATCCCGCAAGCGGAACGGGAGGGGCGGCCCGGCGGCCGTGTCTGCATTCCCGGCGGGCCCGGCGGCCATTGGGAATGACTGAACGGCCGTGGCTCCCCGGCAGCGGCCGGCCTTACACCTTGAACAGGTCTATCTGCCTGCCAATCTTTTCGATCGCATCCTTCATCTGGCCGGAGATGTTCTCCAGGGCGTTGCCGCTCTCGCTGATTTTCTGCGTACCGGCCGACATCTGGTCCATGCTCTGCTTCATGCTTGAGGTTACGTTCTGCAGGCTGCCCATCTCGTCCTTGATCTTCTCGCTGCGGGCGGACATCTCCTTGGAAGCCCGGTGGACTTCCACCGTGCTTTCGTTCATGTTCTTGAGTGCACCGCCGATCTGCTTTGAGCCTTCGTTCTGTTCGCGCATTGCCGCCTTAATCTGCATGACCAGTTCATCGGTCTCCTTAATCTTGGCGGACACCGACGCAAAGGCCTCGCTCGACTCCTGCGAGGCAGAGACGACTTCGGTAATGGAATCCTTTATCTTCTTGAGCTGTTCGCCGATCGTCTTGGACTGGCCGGAAGAGGTTTCGGAGAGCTTGCGTATTTCGTCGGCGACGACCGAGAAGCCCTTTCCCGCCTCTCCCGCATGGGCCGCTTCGATTGCGGCGTTCATCGCGAGCAGGTTGGTCTGGCTTGCAATGCTGGATATCGCCTGGTTTGCGTCCTGCAGCATCTTGGACTGGTCTTCGATCTGCTGGATCTTCTGGTTGACGAGCTGCTGCTTGTCGAAGCCGGACTGCGCATCCCGGGAAAGGGTCTGGAAGGAGAAAGCCATCTTGTCCACGGACGTGTTGACGGAGGAGATGTTGCCGATCATCTGCTCGACGGCGGCGGACGCTTCCGCAACGCCCGTGGTCTGGCTTTCTATCAGCTCATTCATGCCCGTGATGTTGCGGGAAATGTCGTCCACGGCAACGGCGGTCTGGCCGACGCTTGTGCCCTGGGTGCTTATCTGGGAGGAGACGTCGCTGATGTTGGCGATGATCTGCGAGATGGCGCCCGCCGTGTCTTCTGCGCTGCGGGCCATCTCGTCGCCGGACTCGGTGAGCCGGGCCTTGGAGCCCTGTACGTCCTTCATGATCTGCTGGAGCTTGTCCAGAAAGAGGTCAAAGTGGATGATGAGGTCGCCGATCTCGTCGCGGGTAAAGAGCTTGCAGCGTTTGGTCAGGTCAGCCTCTCCGGTCTCCAGCTCCTTGAGGAAGTTCGTCACGTTGTAGATGCGCCATATGAGCCAGTGGATGAACATGTAGCTTAGGATGAGGAGGACGGCGACGAGGACAATCGTGATGGGGATGACGATCGTGAGGGTCGTGTTCTTGACGGCATTGACGACTTCGACGCCCTTTGCGATGAAGAGCATGCCGGCGATGCTGCCGTCGTCGTTCGTCAGGGGCTGGTAGGTCGAGTAGTATTCCTTTCCCTTTATCTGGTTCATGCCCTCGAAGGTCTTTCCTTCGCGGAGGACGCGGCTGATGATGGTCTGGTTGTCGAGCGTGGTACCGGTGACGCCTTCTATCGTGGAGTCGACCCGCACAGTGTCCCTGAACACCGTACACTCGACGTTGTAGCCGTCCCGCATGAGGCCGGTGAAGGAGTCGCCGGTCAGGTCGTAGCCGGTCATGACGCAGCCCGTGATTCTGCCGCCGTCAAAGACAGGACAGGCCGCAAGTGCGGCGAACTCAAGGTTGCCGACAGGCTCGAAGGTCCTTCGGAACATGCCCTTGAGCGCAGAGGCCATGCATGCGGGCGTGGAAGCGACCGGGCCGATGTCCTGCCCGCAGCTGCACACGACCGCGCCGTTTGTGTCGACGATGATGGTAAAGCCCAGGTCCAGGTCCCCGGTTGTCTTGTTCAGGAAGGCCTTTGCCTGCACGATATCCTCATGCTTTGTGGCCCCCACGATGTAGGGGGTGTTTGCCAGAAGCCTGGCACTGAGGGTCAGGGTGGACAGCCAGTCGTGCATGACGTTTGCCGCCCCCTGTTCGGTGTACTTGAGTTCGTCCTTCGTATTGTTGATGAGCTTGCTGTCGAATACCGTCAGCGATATGACCGCCACCATGCTGCAGCCGAGCAGGATAAAGCCGCCGACCAGGGCAATGAGCTTCGCCTGCAGGCTCACGGCGCGCTTTGCCCTGGTGTCAAAGCGGTCCAGTTCTTTCTTTGCCATATACGAGTCCTCCTTGCGGCCTGCCGGTCACTCCGGTTCCTGCAATTACGGTTTCTGCAATTATACTTTAAGAATCGGCATTTCGCAAACAAAGAATCTGCCCGGAAGCGGGCTCTGAAATATTTTAATAACTGTTTATTTGTGAGTTTTTGACTGGGAAATACCGCGGAAATACAGTATGTTGCTGTTCTTAAACAAAATAGGGCGTGTATGTGCAGACTGCCTGCGCAAGGCATATATTCAGAAATTGACGGTGATTGATAACAAAGAAATATCAATGCGGTTTTTTTTCGGGAAAAACGCCGCTTCCGTGCTTTCACAAAGCTCCGTTTTTCCGTATACTGCGCCGCATGGAACTCTTTCAGATCAGGTATTTCCTTGAAGTCGCCCGCCGGCAGCACGTGCGCAGGAGTGCGGAAGCCCTGCACGTGAGCCAGCCCGCCGTCACCAGCGCCATCCACCGGCTTGAGACCGAGCTCGGGGTCCCCCTCTTCGTGCCGAGCGGCAGGTCAATCCGCCTGAGCCCCTACGGGAAGTTCCTGTATGAGGAGCTGCTGCCCCTGGCAGGCACGCTGCATTCCCTGCCCGAGCGGATACGGAACTTTCAGGCGCAGGAGCGGACGACGATACGGCTCAACGTGTTTGCAGCCTGGTTCATCGTCATGGAAGCCGTCGTTGAATTCCTGCGCATTGATTCCGATCTGAGCGTCCAGTTCATACAGCAGGAACACATGGAACTGGCGGACATCACCATATCCACCGTACACCACTACCATGCCAGGAAAAAACAGGGCGAAGGCCTCTACGTCTGTACGGAACCGATTTATCTTGCCGTTCCCGACATTCCCCGGTTCAGGACCGGAACGGGCATTTCCCTGTGCGACGTTGAAGGCCTCGGCTTCGTGCAGCTGGCCGAATCCAAATACTTCCGCAAAATCTGCGACGGCTTCTGCAGCCAGGCCGGACTCTACCCGCACACGATTCTTGAAACCGATGACCCCGCAACCGTACGCAAGCAGATCTGCTACAACATGGGCATCGGATTCTGGCCTGCGTTCACCTGGGGCACGCATTATACGGACAGGATCCTGCTCAAGCGGATCGAAAAGCCCGAATGTACGCGGGACATCGTCATAGAGCGGCACGATGTCAGCGGCGACAACGTGCACGTGCAGGTTTTCTACGATTTCCTCACCCGCTACATCGAATTTTACCGCCGCCAGACCGTCGGCATCGCCTGAGTCCAGCGACAAAAAAGGCGGCCTGCTGCGGCCGCCTCCTGAGTTCCGTGCCTGTCCTGCAGGCCGCTTACGCCTTTCCCGTGAGCCGGGTCTCGCACTCCCGGTACAGGGCGGCAGTCCTGTCCACGATGTCCCGGGGTATCGTCTTGATGTCTGCCGAACCTGCAAGATTGTTGTCCTTGAGCCAGTCGCGGACAAACTGCTTGTCGTAGCTGGCGGGGGAAGTTCCCACCGTATAGCTGTCGCGGTTCCAGAAGCGGCTTGAGTCTGGCGTGAGCACTTCGTCGCCGAGGACAAGTTCACCCTTTTCGTCCAGGCCGAACTCAAACTTCGTGTCGGCTATGATGATGCCCTTTGAGTAGGCGTAGTCGTAGCATCGCTTGTAGATGGCCAGGGCGGCCTGCTCTATCTTGCCGCCGAGTTCTGCGCCGAGGTCCTGCTTCATCGCATCGAGCGTCACGTTGATGTCGTGCCCTTCGGCCGCCTTCGTGCTCGGCGTAACGAGCGGTTCGTCCAGTTTTTCTGCCTGCCGGTAGTTCCGCGTGAACTTCGTGCCGAGGAAGGGTTCGCCCTTCTTATATGCCTCGTACATGCTGCCGAACATGTAGCCGCGCACGATGACCTCATAGGGAACCATCCTGAGCTTCTTGACGAGCATTGCCCGGCCTTCGAATTCCGCCTTCTGGAACTCGGCGGGCATGTCCTTGAGGTCGGACGAGATGTAGTGGCTTTTCACGATGTCCTTCGTGTAGTCAAACCAGAAGCGGGAGAGGGCGTTGAGCACCTGCCCCTTGCCGGGAATCATCACCGGCAGGATGACGTCAAAGGCGGAAATCCGGTCCGTCGTTACGATGACCATCCGGCCGTCTTCCAGGTCATACACCTCGCGGACCTTGCCGCTTATACTCTTTTTCATAGCATACCTCGTCCCGCCATTCTAGCGCTTTTGGCGCCTTTGGGCAACGGCACGGCAAAAGCTGCACTTTTGCCGTTGCCAGTGAGGGACCTGCGGTCCCTCACGCAGGCTTTGCTTCCCGGTATGTTATGCCCAGTGCCAGACGGGTTTGGCGAGGGCGGAACTGAAGGGCTGCGTCCGGCGGAAGTCGGGCAGCCAGCTCGTGTCGTCGCTCAGATCCTGATAGAAGAGGTATTCGAAGCAGTAGGAGTCTATGAGTTCCCGCAGGCGCGCATCTTCGTCCGGGCTGACGAGGCGGTTCTGGAAGGCGGTAAGGGCTTTCTTCCGCCCCTCCAGTTCCGCAGCATCCCCCTCGAAGGGAACCGGCGTATACTGGGACATCAGCGAGATGCAGGCCCGCCCGTCCGCATGACTTTTCAGGTAGTCCAGCACCATCACGGTATCGTCCATCCTGCCGGGGAGGAAGAGGTGGCGGATGATGACGCCGGACAGAATCTTTTCCTTTGTTTCCCCGTTTGTTTCCCCGCCCCGGCTGACTTCCCGTATGCTGAGGGGGCTCAGCGAGAGCATCGTGCGGATTGCCCGCTTGGCGGCAACGGGGTAATCTTCCGCCCCGAAGAGGCTTTTGCTCATCATGGGATTCAGGGTCTTGAGGTCGGGCAGCCAGATGTCCACCAGGCCTTTCAGGAGCATGAGGCTCTCGGGTGACTCGTAGGCGCTCGAGTTCCAGGCGACGGGGATGGACAGGCCCGCCTCCTTTGCGGCGGCAAGCCCCTGCGCAATCGCCGGAATGTGGTGGCTGCCCGTGACGAGGTTGATGTTTTCCGCCCCCGCCTGTTCCAGCGAAAGGCAGATCGAAGCGAATTCGTCCGTGGAGATTTCCCTGCCCATCCCCTGCTGGGAAATCTGATAGTTCTGGCAGAAGGAGCAGCGCAGGGTGCAGCCGGTAAAGAAAATCGTCCCGCTGCCGCCGAACACCGTCAAAAGCGGTTCCTCGCCGAAGTGCAGGCAGGCGGACGCTGCCCGCAGGCGGGCGTCTTCCCCACAGAGGCCCTTTTTGCCGCCGGTCCGGTCCGCCCCGCAGTTCCGCGGGCACTGGCGGCAGTTCCGGTAGCGTTCGTCCAGCATTTCCATCTAGATGAACAGGTCCCTGACGGTCGCCCTGAACGTGTCGCCCCGGTCAAACTCGTTGCTGAACATGCCGAATGACGTGCAGCCCGGCGAGAAGACGACGGGAAGGGGCGTGTGCCGGGTTACGGGGCCGAACGTTTTTGCCGCATCGGGGGCGGAAAGCCGGTCCTTCAGTTCCGTCAGGAGGGCAGTGAGGGAGGGGAAGGGGCCCACTATGGTAACGCGCGCGGGATCCAGCAGGGGGAGGAGCCTGTCGGTGCCGCTTCCTTCCAGCAGGTAGAGCTGCCGTGCCTTCCACTTGCTGCCGTCCGTTCCGTTCAGGGTTGCTGCGAGCGGGCGGAAGTCCAGCTTCTTGTCCGTTCCGCCTGCGATGAGGATGATGTCCTGATCAAAGGACTGGCTTGCCATTGCGCAGGATTCCGGCACGGTGGAACAGCTGTCGTTGTAGAAGACGAGGAGCCTGCCGTCCGTTCCGCTCTTCCACTTGTGGCAGGCTTCGAGCCGGTGGGGCAGGCCCGGCCACTGGGCAAGGACGCTGCAGGTCTGCTCGGGGCTGACGCCCATCAGGCGCAGGGCGAGGGCCGCCTTGAGCGCATTGATGCGGTTAACGGGACCGGGAACGTCCAGGTTGCGCAGTATCTGCTCCTGCAGGATGCCCTTCTGGACCGACCGCCTGCTGCGGAGTTCTTCGGGCAGGTTTGCGTAGCCGGTGATGGAACCGTCCCGCTCCTTCTTGAGGAAGGCGCCCCAGACATCCCGCTTCTGGACAAAGCGGCTGTAGCGCAGGACAAAGCCTTTCGTCTCGCCTGCAAAGTCGTCGCCCCAGCAGGAGCAGCCGGCCTTGGGCGCGGCACATTCATGCCGGTAGCCGTCTTCGTCCGCATCGAGTATCGTAAAGTCGCTGCTGTCCTGATCGGCGTAGATGAGCCGCTTGTCGGCAACGTAGCTGTCCATGCCGTCGTACCAGTTCTGGTGGTCGGGCAGGATTTTCGTGATGACGGCGACTTTGGGCTTGAGGACCTTCCTGCCCCGCAGGTCGCGCAGCTGCCAGCTGGAAAGTTCCAGCACGACGGGAGTTGCTCCGTCCGTCTGTTCCAGGAAGGTCAGGGGGCTGACGGTGATGTTGCCGCCGAGGAATGCCGAAAAGCCCGCCTTCTGGAGGCCGAAGCAGATTGCCGATGCGGTGCTGCTCTTGCCCTTGCTGCCGGTTACGGCGATGATGGGGGACCGGCAGAAGGAAAGGAAGATGCTCAGGTCCGTTTCGACCGCTTTCGCCGCCTGCAGGTAGGAGTTGCCTTCGAACTTGACGCCGGGGTTCTTGATGACGCAGTCCGCCTGCGTAAAGTCTTCCAGGCGGTGCTGGCCCAGCACGTAGGTCAGGCGGCTCCGGTCCAGCGCGGGGTCGTTCGTGATGGAAAGGATGGTCGGCTCAAGCTCCTGCCGGCCCTTCATGTCGGTCACGGTAACGTATGCCCCGTGGCGCAGGAAGAACTTGACGCTCGCCTCGCCGCCGCCGTTGAGGCCGAGCCCCATAATCGTGACGTGCTTGTCCTGTATGTCCTCCAGGCTCTTGAAGTAGCAGCCTTCGGGATAGACGTGGGCGGTCTGTTCCATAACGCTTCCCTTATTTCTTCAGCAGGGCGGCGAAGGGGTTGTAGTACATGCCGTCGTCCGAACCGCCGTACTGCTTCTCGCCCCGGGGCGGCCTGCCGCCGGATACTCCGCGGCCGTTGGCCCGTCCTTCGGCCCGTCCGTTTGCCCGGCCGTCACGGCCGTCGGACGAAGCGCCCTTGCCTGCGCCGGAAAGCGCGCCCTTCTTGACGACGATGACCCGCTTTTTGCCCGTGGACGAACCTGCTCCGGCTCCCTGCCCGATGCGGGAAGCGGCGTCGCTCTTGAGCGAGAGGCCGATCCGCATGCGGTCTGCGTCCAGGCTGATGATCATGAATTCCTTGACGTCACCGACCTTTACCACGTCCATCGGGTCCTTGACGAAGGAGTCGGACAGCTCGCTGATGTGGACGAAGCCGGTTTCATGCAGGCCGATGTCAACGAAGGCACCGAAGTCGACGACGTTCTTGATCTTGCCCGTCACCTTCATGCCCACGGTCAGATCCTCGAACTTGACGACGCCCTTCTGCATGATCGGGGCGGGATAGCCGTCGCGGGGGTCGCGGTTGGGCTTGGCAAGTTCTTCGATGATGTCGTTGATCGTCATCTCGCCGACGGAATACTTTTCTTCCAGCTGCTTCTTGAGTTCGGCAGAAAGCTTCTCCTTCTTCTGCACGAGGGGGAGCAGTTCGCCCGCGACGGCGTAGTTTTCCGGGTGAACCCAGGTGTTGTCGAGCGGGTTGGCGCTTTCCGGAATCTTGAGGAAGCCGGCGCACTGCTCAAAGGCCTTGGGGCCCAGGCCGGAGACCTTCTTGAGGTCCTCGCGGCTCGTTATCTTGCCGTTCTCGTCGCGGTACTTGACGATTTTCTTTGCAAGCGATGAGTTGATGCCCGACACGTACTTGAGCAGGGAGGCGGAGGCGGTGTTGAGGTTCACGCCCACCTGGTTCACGACGGAACCGACGACTTCGTCCAGGGTGTCGGAAAGCTTTTTCTGGTTGACGTCGTGCTGGTACAGGCCGACACCGATTGCCTTGGGGTCAATCTTGACCAGCTCTGCAAGGGGGTCCTGCAGGCGGCGGCCCATGCTGATGGCACCGCGGATCGTCAGGTCAAGGTCGGGGAACTCCTCGCGGGCAATGTCGCTTGCCGAATAGACCGACGCGCCGGACTCATCGACGACCGTGTAGCGCACGCTGTCCGCATAGTTTTCGCTGATGACCTTGGCGACGATTGCCTGTACTTCCTGGCTGCCCGTCCCGTTGCCGACGGCGACGACCTGAATGTCGTACTTGTCGATCGCCTCGTTGAGCTTGTTGTAGGCGTCGATCGGTTCGGCAACCTGCTTGATGAGGAAGTAGCCCAGATACTTGCCCGTCTCGTCGAGCGCGGCACACTTGGTTCCCGTGCGGATTCCCGGGTCTACGCCCAGGACGCGGCTGCCCTTGATGGGCTGGGTCATCAGGAGGTTCTTGAGGTTCTCGCTGAAGACCCCGATGCCGTGCTCGTCTGCTTCGTCTGCCTCGTCGCTGCGGATTTCGCGGACAACGGCGGGGGAGAGCAGGCGGATGACGCCGTCTTCGATTGCGTCCTTGAAGTACTTGTTCGGCAGGCTGTAGCGGTGCTGGACTTCCGCAACTGCATCCTCGACGCTCACGTCAATCGTTACGTCCAGGGCGCCCTCGCGCTCGCCGCGGTTTATCGCAAGGGTGCGGTGGGGCTTGAGTTCGCCCAGCGGTTCACTGTAGTCCCAGTACATCTTGTAGGTGGATTTCTTTTCAACTTCCTCGGCATTCTGGCCTTCGGGAACAATGCCCTTGGTCACGATGCTGCCCGTCGCAAGGTAGAAGCTGTGGACGGCCTCGCGGTTCTTCGTGTCCTGCGCAATGCGCTCGGCGATGATGTCCTTTGCGCCCTGCAGGGCGTCCGCGGCGCTGGCGACGGAAAGTTCCGGGTGTTCGGCATCTTCCCTGACGAACCCGGCGGCCTTTGCTTCCAGTTCGCTGTCGCTCAGGGCAGGGGCTTCCGCCGTACCCATCATCGCATCGGCGAGCGGTTCAAGGCCCTTTTCCTGGGCGATCATGCCGCGGGTCTTCTTCTTTTTCTTGAAGGGAGCCCAGAGGTCCTCCAGTTCCGTCATCGTCTTGGCGCCCATTGCGGCCTTGTAGAGGCTTTCGGTCAGCTTGCCCTGGCCGAAGATGCCCCGGACAATCTCGAGCCGCCGTTCCTCCAGATTCTTGTATGTCGTAAAGAGGTGGTCCGAATCGCGGACCTGTACCTCGTCCAGTGAGCCGTGCTTTTCCTTGCGGTAGCGGGCAATGAAGGGAATGGTGCATCCTTCCTGCACCAGTGAAATGACCGCACTGACCTGTGCAACGCGGATGTTCAGTTCATCCGCGACCTTTTTTAGAATCTCGACCTCGTTCACCTGAAGAGCGTCAATCTGTTCCTGCGTAAAATCCATAAGGCCTGTATTCTACGAAAAAAACGCCTGAACGTAAAGTAGGGTTCAGAAGGGCATTCGGAAGGGGACTCGAAGGGGACTCAGTGCGCTGTTCGGAAACGGACCGGGTGCCCGAACGGGGGGCAAACTTGCAAATCGAACAAGAATGAGAGCAACAGGATAGACAAAATTTTGATATAGTAGTCTTAAAATCCTATGGTATGAAAGATGTTTACAATGAAATAAAAGAATGTCTGCTATCCATGATGAATGTAAGACTTGGAGTAAAGAATATCGTATAACATAGTTTTCAAACGGATGTCAGGACCGTCCGCCAGAGGCGGTGCCTCCAGCGGACAGCTTTTGAAACTTCCCTACAGGAACGACTCTCAAACGACCGTTACGGGGTCAGAGACCGCTTCCACAAGATACTTGCGCTCGTGGCCGCCTTTTCCGGCATAGCGGGTCCGCACGACAATCCGGTAGCTGCCTTCGGCAAGTTCCGGCGGAAGGGCAAACAGGAGCTTCGCCGGCAGGTTGTACACGAGGTGCGACGTAACCTTTACCCAGCTGCCTTCATCGGCAGAAAGTCCGCCGCTTTCCGTTACCGGCGCAAACCAGATGCCGGAATCTTCTCCGCCGACCTTCAGGTTTGCACCTGCAACGAGGACAGACCCCTTTGCCGTCAGCGTACCGTCAGTCCGGCCGCTTGCAATGTCCGTAACGCCTGCAATCACTCCGCTCGGCGGTACATACTCGGCCGAGGTTATTTCCACGTGCTGTACGGCTTCCTTCAGTACCGGCGAGGCGGAAAACTTGACGGTCAGCTTCGGCTTCCCCGTTTCGCTTTCGACGGTGCCCTTCCCTGCAATGTAGAAGGTGCCGAGTTCTCCGAAGCGGACTGCGTTCCCTGTCGCGAGGACCTTGAGGACCGTGTTCGCGTAGGCGTTCAGGACGCTCGTAACCGTTCCCAGGTCCACAAGCGGAACTGCTTCCGTCATGGCGTCCAGAATGTTCCGCGTGCTGTAGGTGTAGCGTTCAACCTTGCCGTAGAAGCTTTCCGTTCCTTCCCTGGCAAACTGATTCTTCTGCAGCTTCACGGAAACCCTTCCGTTTGCTGACTCCTGTAATTTAACGAATGCATTATTTTCGTTGATGCTTGAAATGCGCGGCATAGTGCATGCTCCTTTTTTACGCTCCCGTCATTCCCGCTGCGCGCCGCAGGAACAGAGAAGCGCGTGTGTGTGATTTCAGAACTGTGTTCTGAGCAGGTCAACGACCATGCCGGAAAGATAGCAGAAAAAAAAGTGCGTCCGATGTAGTATTTTGTCACAAATGCGGGGCCCGTGCACATAGACTACGGGGCACGTGCGCATAGACTACGGGGCATGTGCGCATAGACTACGGGGCCCGTGCGCATAGACTATGGGGCCCGTGCACATAGACTACGGGGCCTGTGCGCATAGACTACGGGGCATGTGCGCATAGACTACGGGGCCTGTGCGCATAAGCTACGGGGCCTCCGCGCAGCATCGGGTACCGCCTGCCCTGCCTTACGCCTCTTAAGAGCATTTGTCTCATTGATTTTGGGATAATCCCCATTTCGAGATGAGCAACAGCTGTTCTGCTGATGATAGACCTGCATATTATCAGTCTTTTCATGGAAATAGTTGATTTTTCATGAAAAATACTTTAGGATCAATACAGAATAACACAAAAGGAGGCTTTTGTATGTCATTAGCAACAATAACTTCGAGAGTTGATTCATCTGATAAAGTAAAATTCGACAATTTTTGTGATTCTGTCGGGTTAAATGCTTCTGTTGCAATAAATCTGTTTATAAAAACGGTGTTACGGGAACAGAAAATCCCATTTGAAATTGCAAATCCAGATCCATTTTATAATGCTGAAAATCAAAGAATCCTCATGCAAAGTGTTCAGCAGTTGAGGGATGGGAAAGGTACTAAGCACGAACTTATTGAGGCTGATTAATGGATAAAATTTGGTCGGATGATGCATGGGAGGGTTATCTTTACTGGCAAACACAGGATAAGAAAACATTAAAAAAGATTAATAACCTCATAAAAGATATTGAACGTAACGGTGAAAAAGATGGTATTGGGCATCCTGAGCCTTTGAAAGGAAATCTTTCTGGTGAATGGTCAAGAAGTATAGACGATAAAAACCGTCTTGTCTATCATGTGGATGAAAAAGGCAGGTTATATATTGCTCAATGTAGAACACATTATGGTGATAAGTAGAAAAATTCATGCATGATGCTTTTGCATCTTTCAGAGCTCGCGAAAATCATTCCGAAGATACAAGATTGTCTACTCTTCAAAAAGTGGCATCTGTTCCGGTACCGCCTGCCCGTCTGGACAGGCGGGCCTGCCCCGCATGTACGCTGTGCAGGCCGCCCGGCAGCGCCTAGCGGGGGAGCGGTATGGAGAACTTGTAGGCAATCTGCCTGCCGAGGTCCAGCAGGGTTCCGGCAACGTCCCTGATGCCGCCGGGAGTCATGAGGATCCAGATGAGGCAGCCGATGACGAGGACTGCGAGGAGGCCGAAGAGGATGACCCGCTTGACGGGGAACTTCTTCTGCGAGAAGGGGTCGTAGCTGTCCAGGTGCGAACCTTCGGGACGCACGGGCAGGCCGGTGAGCGACGTGCCGAGCGGTATGTTGATCCTGACGTTTCCGTTCACCGCCCAGCCGGACGCATCCAGTATGGGGGCAATGTTCCGCTGCCTGAGCTTGAACCATGCGATCAGCATGGACGGGAAGGAGATGGCGAGGATGATGCCGAGTATGCCGAGCGGAATCCAGAAGCCGAGCCCCAGGAAGGCATGCAGCAGGCCGCCTACGACCGTTGCAATGCCCGTAAAGGCAACGCTGATAGCTGCGACGGTGCCCACATCGGTTTTCTTCGTGTTGGCGACGCTGGCCGTGGCACTTGCGGCTGCATCCTTCGGCTTTTCCACGGCACCTGCCATTTTGTCCGAGACCCTGCTTTCTGCATTCGCCGCAGATTTTGCAATCTTTTCCTGAATGAGGCGGGCAAGCTTCTTGTAGGGGCTGAAGAATGCCTCGCGGATGCTGACGGGGTTTTCCACGATTCTGACGACCGTTGCATCCCAGTCGTTGCCGTTCTGATCGTAGAAAAGGCCGTTCCGTCCCACGATGATGTTGTCGTTGCTGCCCGCACTGAGCAGGGCGGCAATCTGCATCTTTTCGCCCGTTTCCCTGCGCTCGCAGTCGCAGTACATGAGGTAGCACTGGGAGAGCGGCGACATGGCGGCGTGCTTTGCCGCATCCGTCACGCGGAAGCAGAGGCTGCACGAGCGGCCGTCTATGTAGAGTGTACCGCACTGGAATACGGCGGGGCGGTTCGGGTCGTAGAAGTCCTCGAATGAGACATAGTTGCGCAGGAGCCTCACGAAGTCCCGCCGGTACAGGAGCATCTTTTTGAGTTCCACCGTCGCAAGGGCGACGGGCGGGTGCTTTTCTTCTTCGTCGAGCTTTTCACCGATGCGCTGTTCCGCATCCGAAGCAAGGATTTCGTTTATGCGCTCCATGCTGAGGGAACTGACGGAGTTTTCGGGGCGGGAAGCGTACCATGCCGCGTAGGGGCCGAACTTTGCCTTTATCTTGAGCCAGCCCTGCTTCGTAATGGACTGGCCGTTTACGCCGTAAATCTTATTGACGACCAGTTCGGCAAAGGCGCGGATCCGCTCCTGCCAGGCCGGGTTGACCGCGCTGCCGAGGGGGAGGGGGCTGTCGGCCTTACATTCGGCGAGGGGCAGGGATTCCAGACGGCCGGAAAGCGCTGCCTGCCGTTCGGAAAGCGTTGTTTCCTGATCCGGCGCCGGACTTCCTGCCTGAACCAGCGATTCCGCTTCCTTCTGGTGCAGGGCGTCTGCCGCACCGCCGTCATAGGCGGCAAGCGAGCAGCGCAGGAAGAACTCATCGACCTTTGCTTCAACGGCGCGGAATGCCTGCGCCGCGGCGTCGGTTTCCTCACCGAGGAAGAAGATGTCGTCCGCCTTTTCCTTTGCTTCGTTCCGCCAGCTCCGGATGGCCCTGAGCGCGTCAAGGAAGGCCGTGTAGCCGGCGCGGTCGGTGCCCATTGCCCCGCTGATGTCCTCTTTGCCGCCCGTGCAGGCGACGATGTCCCGGATGACGCCTGCACAGAACTCGTCCTGCACGGCTTCGCCCGGCAGGATGCCGTCGCCGTTTATGACTTGGGGCGAGAAGAGTTTGTCGTTGCCGCTGATGTCCTCCAGGCTGATGCTGTCCGCAGCGCTTTTTCCGAGGATGCCGAGGACGGCTTTTGCCGACTCAAGCGGCGAGTGCCCGCAGGCAAAGGCTTCGTCCCCGAGTGCGTCCAGGGGAATGCTGTCGCCTTCGGTCATGATGACCTCAGGCTTCTTGAAATATTTCCTGATGTAGTCAACCGCTGCCAGCACTTCCGGCACGCGGACCCTGCCGTCCCTGTCGGTGTCCAGCAGTTCCAGCGTTTCCCTGCTGAACTCAAGCCCCTGTACGGGACAGGCGAGGGCGACCCAGAGCTTGGGGTCAAGCTCGCTCAAATGCAGCACGTCATCGATTGAAGAAATCTGCAGCTGTACCAGACCGCCGGTCTGGATGAAATTCCAGCTGTGACCGCCGTTTTTTATCTTCTTTGTCTTCATGGCTTTGTACTCCCTGTCGCGGAAAAGTCGCGCGGCCCGGAAACTTCTGTTTCCCGGACAGGTCGAGTTTAGTCCAAAGTTGCCTTATTGTCAAACTGTGGGGCGGGGCGAACCGCAGGGGCGGCAACTCCGGGGTGCCCGTCGCCCGGGTGTTACGCAGGTGTTGCTTACGGCAGGTAGCCGCAGATCAGTGACGCCCTGCAGAATGCCGTTGTCGCCGTGCCGGAGCCATCCGCCGGACTGCCGGGCATGTGGGTATCACCGGATGCGTTCCAGTAGTTCTCGGCAGTGAAAAGTATGTCACCGCCTTCTACGGCCATGAGGGCCTCGTTTATTGCATTTATCTTGTCGCTGGCAGTTATGGTGCGCCCCATATACGTCGTATCTCCGAACTTGCCCCCTACGGACGTATTGCCGACGTCAAGCATGCGCCAGATCCAGCCGTAGCCTGGTTCGGGGACGGACTCGCCGGCAGGGTTCGTGACGGTGGTAGCTATGGCATTTACCCAGGTCTCGCAGTCGGCAAAGCTGCCGGAGCCTGTGAAGGGATACAGGATTTCGGGGCCGCCGGTGCAGGAGCGGATAACGATACCTGCCACCATACTGACGGGATAGATGGCCGCATCGTATGTGTCCGGGCTGGTGTCATACTGGCTTGCGGCAAGGCCTGCGCGGCAGTAGTTGCCGTCGGTGAATATGATCGTACCCGGGGTGTACCTGTAGCCTCCGTAGCTGGTGAACGCTCCGGTCGGGGAGGCTGACAGCCCGTCGTCGAATTCCTGCTGGAGGTTTACGGCCACGGTGTTCCCGCCTGCTGTGACGGTCACGTCCTCGCCCGGGCAGGCAAGGCGCATGTGGTATATCCAGTCGCCCTCGACGGTGACCGTGACTGTCGTACCCTCGGCAATATCGATGTCGCTGCTGCTGAACGTGACGGTAGCTGTAGCAGGGAAGGCCGCAATCGCCTTGTCGGCGCTTTGCGTGATGCCCGCCGCATCGGTCCAGCTGGCCGTGACCGTGAGGCCCGTCGAGCCTCCCGGGATTGCAATCGGAGTTCCCGCCGCATCCGTGTACGTGATGGTGACTGTTACGCTGGGAGGTTCAGGCGTAGTCTGCATGAACGTGAGCTGTACGGAGATGTCGTGGTCTTCTGCCGTAACGGTCTTTGTTCCGCTTCCGTAAGCAGTGAGCGTTCCGTCGGCATCCAGGACCTGCATGGTGACGGTGACGCTGCTGCCGTTCTGGATGCTCGGAATCGTGAAATGGACGAAGCCGTCGGCTTCCCTTGTTGCCTCGCCGCTGAACTCGTAGCCGTCGTCTCCCGTGATGGTCAGCATTACCCTGCCTCCGTCGGGCAGGTCTATATCGTCGGCGGACAGGCTGACGGCTACGCTGCCTGTCCCGCTGTCAGTTCCGGCCTCGAAAAGCCGGATGACGGCTTCGGTGTCTCCCCCGGTTGAGAGTGCCAGAATGCTTTCGGCGGTCAGTGAACTGTCGGTCTGGGAGTCGGAGGATGACGGTGCAGCGGTTCCGCCGGTATAAGTCGCACCGCCTGAGTAGGATGAGCCGCCGTTCCCCGGACAGGAAGCCAGAAAGACCATGCTGCAGAAGCAGAGGATCAAATGCATGAAGCCGCGGTTGTTGAGTACCGTACTGGTTCTTGACATAGCATACAGAGTATAGCACGGAAGGGGCCGTGCGGCTAGCGGCAACCGGCAGTTCCGCAGGGGCGGCAGGTGCTTTCGAATCAGGCCGATGGAACAGGGTTTCAGAATCTTGGAAAAACGGACAAAAAGTGCTAAATTCACCTTGGAAAAACGGACAAAAAGTGCTAAATTCACCTTGGAAAAACGGACAAAACTGGATAAAAACAGATGATTGAACGCAAGATTTCTCTATACCTTAAAGAGTTCTTCTCAAGAAATGAGACTCCGGCACTCCTTGTGACCGGAGCGAGGCAAATCGGCAAATCGTTCGCCATCCGGGAGTTCGGTAAAAGCAACTTCAAGCATTTCGTGGAGATTAACTTCATCGAAAGCCCGGATGCCGTGGCGGCCTTTGCCTCGGCAAAAAATGCAGGGGAACTCCTGCTGCGGATTACGGCCCTTGCGGGGCAGAAGATGGAGAGGGGCTGTACCCTCATCTTCCTCGATGAGGTCCAGGTTGTTCCGGAAATCGTCACGGCGGTAAAGTTCCTCGTGCAGGAGGGAAGCTACCGCTACGTCCTCTCCGGTTCCCTGCTCGGGGTCGAACTGAAGAACATCCGTTCGGTGCCGGTGGGCTTCATGGAGATAAAGGAGATGTATCCGCTTGACCTGGAGGAGTTTTTCGGGGCCTGCGGGCTGCAGCCCCGGGTTTTCGGCATACTGGAAGAGTGCTTCAGGACGGAAGCTCCGGTTGACGATACCGTCCATGCCAAGCTGATGGAACTGTTCAGGCTCTATCTGATTGTAGGCGGAATGCCTGCTGCCGTGCAGGCCTATTTGGATACAAACAACATACAGGACGTTGTCGCCGTGCAGAAGGCCATACTGCGCCTGTACCGAATGGACATAAGCCAGTATGACCCGGAGAACAAGCTGTACATCGAAGACATCTTTGACCTGATTCCCGCGGAGCTGAATGCCCAGAACAAGCGCTTCATCCTCAAGAAGCTGAACGAAAACCTGAAGTTCAACCGCTATGAGGACAGCTTCATCTGGCTGCGGGAAGCCGGCGTCGCGCTGCCGACCTACAACGTAGAGTCCCCCACCATTCCGCTGGAGCTTGCGAAAGTCAGGAACCTGTTCAAGCTATTCTCCAATGATGTCGGTCTCCTGGCATGCCAGTACGCGCAGGGTATCCAGCTGAGGATATTGAACGACGAGGCGGGCGTGAACTTCGGCGCGGTCTACGAGAATGCGGTCGCGCAGGAACTGAAGGCTCACGGCTTTGACCTCTACTACTTCAACAGCAAGAAACAGGGAGAACTGGACTTCGTGATAAAGTGCGACGACGAGATTCTCCCCATAGAGGTCAAATCCTGCAAGAACTACGAGCGGCACAACGCACTGAAGAACGTGCTGGCGAACGAGGAGTACAGCATCCAGAAGGCATACGTCCTTTACAACGGCAACGTGCAGGTCAAAGGCAAGACGCGCTACCTGCCCGTGTACATGGTGATGTTCATCAAGGACACGGAGATCCCTGCCCTCATTTACAAGATAGACTTGTCCGGACTGGGGCGGGGGTAACGGGGGGATAGCTTGTTATGAAACGGTATGCCTTTCAAGCTCCCTTGCCTAGGTCCAAAGATTATCGCTTTGTCTTCAGGACTTTGAATTTTCTCGGTTCTGTCAGCAAAAGCATGTAAAAGGAATTTTATCATGCCTCCTTATAACCTGTTAAAACTCCAGAGCTGCATTTCCGATTCATCACGGGGGCACATACTGATGTCCCCTTTCTCGTTGTAAGTTAAGGCATAATCTCCCCAGAGAATTTTATAAAACGTTCCATCCTTAACAATCTTGAATCTTTGGCAAGCACTCAAATTAGGAGGATAGGCCCCTATGCCCCCGTTTTTCTTTACATTTCCGAAGGGAATGTCCAATCTATATGTCCATTCGTTTTTTTCTGATAAAAAGAGAATCTGACTCTTGTCAATGTCGTTGAATTTCTTATCGCGCTCTTCCCAATCGCAGACGCAGAGAGTCAACAAGACGGGCCGTTCCATAGAAGTCAAGCAAAGAGTTTTTCCCTGTTCATAGCCAGGAATATTTGAGTCATCTCCCAATCCGAGCCAGAGGCTGTTGTCTGCTTTCGGAGATAAATGATAGCGACCTTCAATAAGAGAGAGGTTTCGCTCGTCCTGAAGCTGTCTCGTTTTTCTCATATCCTGCTGTATTGTTTTTTCAATCTTAGACTTTGCTAAGAGTTTATAGAAAAATTGTGACTTTGATTTCATGTCGATGTAATTGAGGTAGAATACACTTCCTTCCAAAGACTTATCACTGAAAGTATAAACAGAGTCTGCTAGGATAGGAGTGAAATGAGATTGTCTGAGGAGCCTTACCGTATATGAAAAATCTGTAAAACCACAATTGAATGCTGAAGATAAAACAACATATCCAAGGCAATACCTCCTCAGATTAGAAACACCGGTATCCTTTAATACAGTACTGGCAATCATGACAAAAAAAATGAACATGGCTGGTATTGTAGATCTCCAGCAGAAATCATTGCTTGTTCCTATTCGAATAAACGGAAGGAACATTAGCGAAATTATTGCGATATAAAAAAGCGGGGTTCTCTTATTCTCGTTGAAAATCAGGATAGAAAAGAGTCCGAAATTACAGAAATATGCTAAGAACAGTAAGAGAAGGAACCTCTTTTTCTCCGTGAACGCATATTCCGATACATTTAAGGATATACCTCCTTGTCCTGTTGTCCCGTTCGATGCCGTATTACAAGCGAAGAAGAATGCAAATACTATGAGGATGCTGAAGATTGCCGAAAGGTTCGGAACACTCAGTACCTCCAGAACGAACTGCCGAAAATTATTAGACTTTATACTGGATATAGCCTGCGCAAATCCCCAAAGAACGAACAGAAGAAAAATCCCGCAAAACGGAAAGGGTGCAAAAGGCAGGACGCAGAGTCCTGTCAAAGCCAGCGCAGAAACTTTCTTTTCATTCAAAAAAAGAGAGACAGCAATGAAGGGAACTATAATTTGATTGAAAATCCAAAAGATACCTTCAGTGTGATATGTATATCTGTATGGTACGAAATCTGCCCAGCGAGGTCCCAACGAAAATCTGAAAACCTGATATGGAAATCCAAAAAAGAAAAACAGCATGCAGAGAGTCAAGATCTTATGAAGTGAGTTTACCTTCAAAAGCTTGATCAAGAGCATTATGGAAATGAAAATTCCAAATGATGACCAGAGGTAAAGAGCAAAGTTTCCTGCATTATAACCGAATAACTTACCGATAAGGGCAGGTACAAGCCAATGCATAAAATAGTAAACGAGACAACCTCCCGTTTCTGGATATACTACGGGCCAAGAGAAACTAATCAAATCCCTGAACACCGCGTTCCTGTAATGGAAATCCCAGCGTTGGAAGGTAATGCCACCTATCCCGGATATGAAAACCCACCCTAGAACTAAGGCTGTGACTATTACAAAAACCCCGACTTTAATTTCCAAGGAGCTCTCATCCGTGCGATAACTATGTTTTATATGCCAGATGAAACCAAACAGTAAAATTGCCGAAAATAGAATGCCCAGTGGCAGTTTGAGCCAGCCTAGAAAAAAAATAAAAACAGGAATGATCATGTAGAGATATGCGGAACATATTACTCTTTTATATGAAAGCTGAATTTTTCGTTGCAAGATGTTTTTACCATAATAAATCAACTGTAACACAAGAATATCTCCTTGGTATTTTTTTATTCTCGAGACGGGGCTAATATCCCGATGCTTTCGTCAGTAGTTTCATTGTGCAAAACTTAGGGGATTTAAACTTCATGCCTGAAATTTATCCGCTCCTTCTCGATGACGACGGGGTGCCGCATCGTGCGGATGTTGATGTTGGCAATGTACTCGCCGACGAAGCCGATGAAGAACAGCTGCATGGAGCCGAGGAAGAAAA